>JAFQLH010000044.1 GCA_017396665.1 Oscillospiraceae bacterium
GAAAACCGCCCCATAAAGCAAGCGTTATCAGAAAGCTACTCTGTCGCTGCGTCGTACAAATATAGGGGCAAGGAATAGTACGCTTGACCCGAATGTGCCTCATAAGTCGGCACAAAAAACAATCAGTTCATAATCCGCATAAGCGGTTGTGATAAATATTCTTACAGGAGGAAACCACAATGGGATTTGATTTAGGCGATATCAAGGAAAAGGTTGAAAAGATTGAGGACAAGATTCCTGACGAAGTAATCGAAAAGGCAAAGGACCTCGCTACTAAGGAAAACCTTGAAAAGGTGAAGGATAAGGCCGAAGACCTCATCGATAAGTTCAAGAAGTAAGAATAACTGGGCGGAGCTTTCCGTCCGACGATAATTTCCGCTGTCGGCATGGCTTTGTGCCGATAGCGTAGCATATACGCAAAACGGAGTTTTATTATGAATTCATTTTTATCTGCACAAAATCTGAAGTTTTCATATATCAACAACATAGAAGAACCACCCGTAAAAACGGAGGTACTGCACGGTGTTTCCCTCGATATAAAGAAGGGCGAGTTTGTTGCACTCTTAGGGCATAACGGAAGCGGAAAATCAACCCTCGCAAAATGCTTCAACGCAATTAACATCGCCGAAGAGGGAAAGGTCTATTCCTGTGGGCTTGACGTGTCTGTCGAGGAAAATCTCCTGCCTGTCAGACAGCGTGTGGGAATGGTTTTCCAGAACCCCGATAATCAGATTGTCGCAACAATTGTCGAGGAGGACGTGGCTTTTGCCCTTGAGAATATGGGCGTAGAGCCAAAGGAAATCCGCCGCCGTGTCGATGAGGCACTCAAGATTGTCGGTATGTATGAGTACAGAGAACACGCACCGCATAAGCTTTCGGGCGGACAAAAGCAGAGAGTAGCCATCGCAGGAATCCTTGCGATGAAGCCACAGGTCGTGCTCCTCGACGAGCCTACCGCAATGCTAGACCCAAGCGGACGTAAAGAGGTTATGAAAACGATAAAAATGCTCCGTGACGAAATGGGCGTGACAATCGTTCTCATCACTCACTATATGGAAGAAGCCGCACTGGCTGACAGAATAGTCGTAGTAGATAACGGTAACGTCGTTATGGACGACGAGCCGAAAAAGATATTCTCGCAGGTCGAAAGAATGAAGGAGCTCGGACTCGACGTTCCGCAGGTAACTGAGCTTGTCTACGGACTGAGAAAAGAGGGAGTTGAGCTTCCTCAGGATATTATCACAGAGGATGAATGTGTCGAGGCACTGCTTGAGCTTTTCAAGGAGAATTAAACACGCCTCAATAAAGAAGGAATTGAATTAATGGCAATTATCAAAACTGAAAATCTGACTTATGTCTACGGCGAGGGAACACCCTTTAGAAAGGTTGCCGTAGATAACGTAAATCTTGAAATAGAAGAAGGCGAGCTTGTCGGCGTAATAGGCCATACAGGCTCGGGTAAATCAACTCTTATCCAGCATTTGAACGGACTTTTAAAGCCAACCGAGGGCAAGGTCTTTATCGACGGCGAGGAGCTGTGGGAGGATAAGAAGAAGCTTCGTGATATAAGATTCAAGGTCGGACTCGTGTTCCAGTATCCCGAGTACCAGCTCTTTGAAGAAACTGTGTATAAGGATATCGCCTTCGGTCCTAAGAATATGGGGCTGTCCGACGAGGAAATAGACAAGCGTATAAGAGAAACCGCCAGAATGGTCGGAATAAAGGAGGAGCTGTTCGAGAAAAGCCCCTTCGAGCTTTCGGGCGGTCAGAAAAGAAGAGTCGCAATCGCAGGCGTTATGGCAATGGAACCGAAGGTTCTTATCCTCGACGAGCCTGCATCGGGACTTGACCCAAGAGGCAGAGATAAAATACTCGGCCAGATTCGTGAGTATCACGAGGAAAAGAAGAATACAGTGCTCTTGGTGTCGCATTCTATGGAGGATGTAGCGAAGAACGCAAGCAAGATTCTCGTTATGAACAAAGCAGGACTCTATTGCTACGATACACCTGTAAATGTATTCTCAAAATCACAGGAGCTTATGGAAATGGGGCTGTCAGTTCCGCAGATAACAAGAGTCTTTAAAAGACTTGAGGCTTGCGGAATAAACGTAGGCGAGGAGGTCTATACAGTAGACTTTGCTAAAAAGCTTATGATGAAGCTTCTTTCTAAAAACAATTTGGAGGCATAACAGTTGCTCAAGGATATTACAATAGGACAGTATTTTCCCGGAAAGTCTGTCGTGCACAGGCTTGACCCGAGAATTAAAATAATAATCACAATAGCGTTTATAGTAATGCTGTTTGTGGCGGATAGCTTTTACGGTATCGGAATAGGCGTGGTCTTTGTCTTAGGCTCGTTCCTGCTGTCAGGAATACCGTTTAAAATGATGCTCAAAAGCATTAAACCGCTTTTGCCGATTCTTATCTTCACAGGACTTTTAAACCTGTTTTTCATATCAACAGGCGATGTCCTCTTTGAGTGGAAGTTTTTAAGAATAACAACAGGCGGTGCCACAACTGCGGCGTTTATGATAATACGAATTGTCGCACTTATCATAGGCTCGTCATTGCTCACCTATACAACCTCTCCGATAGCCCTGACGGACGCTATCGAAAGACTGCTCTCACCGCTTAAGAAAATAAAGGTTCCGGTGCACGAGCTCGCAATGATGATGACTATCGCACTCAGATTCATTCCAACTCTTATCGAGGAAACGGATAAGATAATGTCAGCACAGAAGGCAAGAGGCGCAGACCTGGAAACAGGCTCGTTTATGCAAAGAGCCAAAGCTCTCGTGCCGATACTCATCCCGCTGTTTGTCTCATCCTTTAGACGTGCAGAGGATTTGGCACTTGCTATGGAGTGCCGCTGTTACCACGGCGGTGAAGGAAGAACAAGACTCAAACAGCTCAGAACCGCACCGAGAGATTATGTCGCATTGTTTACGACAGCCCTCTTTATCGTGCTCGTGGTGCTTGCGGATAAAATGCTTTAAGGAGAATGTATATGGGATTTTTTGAAGATATGGAGCAGGACGACCAGATTAGCCTGCTCAAGAAGAAAATCAAGAAGCTTGAAAGAAATTTTGACGGAGGAGAAAACAGTATGTCAGATATTTTAAGAGAAACAGTAGGTATGAATTGCGAAATTTCACTCGATAGCTTTGAGAGTGTTGAAGGTGTAGTAGAAAAGATAGACGAGGAGTGGATGAGAGTTGCCGTTACCAATAAAAAGGGCACAATCATCAAGATTATAAGAATAGACAACATCGAGAATATAACCATCAAGTAATGAGATACCTAAAAGCTAAAATAGCCTATGACGGCTCTTGCTATCACGGATTCCAAAGACAGAATAACGCTATCGCTGTTCAGCAGGTGATTGAGGATACAATCTGTGAGCTTACCGGTGAAGAGGTCACAGTAAACGGCTGCTCAAGAACTGATACCGGTGTCCACGCAAGAGAGTTTTTCCTGAGCTTTAAAATGGAAAACCCTATCCATTGCGAAGGCTTCTTAAGAGCCGTAAATAACCTTCTGCCGGACGATATAGCATTTCTGTCAGTAGAAGAATGTGACGAAAGCTTCCACGCAAGATATGACTGTAAGGGCAAGGAGTATGAGTACCTGCTGTTCAATAGCCGTGCAAAAGACCCCTTCCTCAAAAATAAAGCGTACAGATATACATATCCGCTTGACGAAAAGCTACTCGATAAAGCCGCTAAGCAGTTTATCGGGAAGCATGACTTCAAAAGCTTCTGCAGTGCCGATTGTACAAAGGAAAATACAGTCCGTACAATAACCGATTTTTCAGTGAGCAGAAACGGTGATATGGTGTCGTTCAAGGTGTCAGCAGACGGATTTCTGTATAATATGGTCAGAATACTCGTCGGAACTTTGCTCTATGTCAATGAGGGCAAGCTTACCTGTGAGCAGATAGCAGAGCTGTTTGACAAAAAGGACAGAACAAAAGCAGGCGTTACAGTCCCGCCTCAGGGTCTGTATTTAAACCGTGTGTTTTATTAAGGAACAAAGAAATTGAAAGGAGATGCTTTCTTAAATGGCAAAAGAGAAAACCTACCAGACAGATATACGAAAAGCCAGAAAGCAGCAGAAAAGAAAGCAGAAGATAAGAAAAATTATCGGCGTAACCGCAGTTGCGTGTATAGTGCTCGCCGTAATTCTTACAAGTGAAGCATGGCTTCCGAAGCTTAAAGGTGTCATAAAGGGCGCAACGGATAAGGCTTCAACAGGCGACGCACAGCAGGTCGATGGAAATTTCCCGATAGAAATCGGCGAAACTAATTCCTCTGAAATGTATGCTCTCGGCGATGAGCTCGTGCTCGTTACCGATACAAATGTTATCGTCTATAATAAAAACGGAGAGAAGCAGGTTTCTGTACAGCATAAGCTCGCAAACCCCGTCGGTGTTACAGGCGACGATATGATTATGCTCTACGATAAGGGCGGATATAGCCTCGTTACAATCAATAGCGAGGGCGAGGTCTACTCAAAGCAGTTCACAGAGAAGATTATCCTCGCAAAGCTCGGTGTAAGTGACTATTCAGCAGTCGTAACACAAACTGATAAGTATGCCGCATACCTTACCGTTTACGACGAAAAAGGAAAGGAAGCATTCCTGTGGTCAAGTACCCAGAGAGTAACCGACCTGACTCTTAACTCAACAGGTGACGGTTGCCTTATTTCTTCCATAAAGGCAAACGGCGGAGAGCTTGTCAGCAGTATTACAGCTCTTAGCTTTTCTCAGACAGAACCAATCTTTACAATCGACAATATTCCCGCAATGGTATATGATACAGTGTATTCCGATGAGGGTACACTATGGATGCTCTCCGATACAAGAGTTGTCCATATGAATTCCGCAGGAGAATATATCTCCCAGTATGACTTTGATACAACACTCGTAGCCTCTGCAATTGATTCAAACACCGCCGCAGTTGTCGAAAAGGGAGTAGTCAATACAAGCTTCGAGCTTACAATCGCTTCAAGTGAATCAACAGATATCAAAAAGCATACAATAGACGGAACATTCAAGCAGATTCTCTGCTACGACTCGCAGGTATATGTTATGACGGACAGAAAGATGTTCATCTATGACAGCACAGGCGAAAAAACCGGGGAGTATAATATCTCCTCTGATTACAGCAGCTTTTCAATTCTCGACGGAGAAATATTCGCAAAGGACTATCGAAGCGTGTATAAGCTTGAGCTTAAGGAAAGCGAATAGTATTTTTGCTCAATGAAAGGACAAAGAATAAATGAGTACAGCACTTGACGCAGGCATAATTGTAATAATTCTAGGACTCGGTGTACTGGGATATGTAAGAGGTGTCTCAGGCTCAATAAGGTCGCTCATAGTAATCGGTGTCGCAGCACTTATGTCACTCTGGTTTGCCCAGCCTCTCGCCGACAGCGTGTATGACAGTAAGGTAAAGGGCGCAATCGAGGAAAGCTTTGAGGAAACTCTGAGCGAAGGCAGCGCCACAGAAACAGTAAAGAAAACAATTGAAGAAAAATTCGATATAAAGCTTACAGATAAGGAGCTGCAGCAGATTTCCCAGTCGGATAAAACAATCGCCGAGGAAATCCAGATAATAGCCCAAAAGAGAAATATAAAGCTCACTACAGAAGAAATTGATGAGGAGATGAACTATATCATCTCCGACGAGGGACTGAAGGAGTATCTCGGTGAGGACTCTGAAAAGATTGCGAAGGTTTTGCAGGGCGTTATGCAAAAGGGCGAAAACAAGCTCTCGGACGTTGTGAAAGCCTTTGCGGACAGCGATAGCCAGAGAGCTGCAAAGAGACTCGAAAAGGAGCTCGCAAGACCTGCGATTAAGCCGGTTTTAAAGGGCGTCGCAACAATACTGCTGTTCCTTGTGGGTATCCTTGTTGCAAGACTTCTGCTGCTGTTGCTTTCAGTGGTAAAGATTATTCCAATTGCTAAAACAGGCGTTTCGTTCGCAGGCGCATTGCTCGGACTCGGACAGGGTGTAATTATCGTGCTCGTGGTCGCAAATGCAATCGCTATGGCAGTTGAAAGCGGAGCTATGTCAGATAGCATAATTAACGAAGATATCATAGAGAAAACTAAAATATTCAAAACACTCTGCGGATAAAGAAAGGAGAAGGATAAAAGTATGATGATGTGTTCAAAATGCGGCAAAAGACCCGCCGCAGTGTTCATCACAACAATGAACGGCAACGAGAAGAAGAACGAAGGCCTCTGCCTCGTTTGTGCCAAGGAAATGGGCATCTCTCAGGTTGACGATTATTTAAAGCAAATGGGAATAGGCGATGAGGAGTTCGAGGAGCTCACAAATCAGCTTATGGATATATCGGAAAACGGTGCGTTCGAGCATGGCGGAAACGATACAATGCCGAATTTTTTAAATAGCCTGTTCGGCTCTGCTATGGGCGGTATGACAGGCGGCGAGGATGCACCCGAATCCAAAAAGAAGGATAAGAAAAAGAATAAGTCCAAGGAAAAGGAACTCAAGTATCTCTCAAAGTTCTGTACCAACCTTACCGCAAAGGCAAGAGAAGGAAAGATGGATAATATCATCGGCAGAGATAAGGAGATAGAAAGAGTTATTCAGATTCTCTCAAGAAGAACAAAGAATAACCCCTGCCTTATAGGCGAGCCGGGTGTAGGTAAAACTGCAATCGCAGAGGGTATAGCCCAGAGAATCGCTAAGGGCGACGTTCCTCTCCACCTAAAACAAAAGGAGCTTTACCTTCTCGACCTTACAGGACTTGTCGCAGGTACTCAGTTCAGAGGTCAGTTTGAAGGAAGATGTAAGGGCCTTATAGACGAGGTCAAGGAGCAGGGAAATGTTATCCTGTTTATCGACGAGGTCCATAACCTCGTGGGTGCAGGCGATAGCTCCGAAGGCTCAATGAATGCCGCAAATATCATGAAGCCTGCACTCTCTAGAGGCGAGGTGCAGATTATCGGTGCAACAACCTTCAAGGAGTACAGAAAGCATATCGAAAAGGACTCCGCCCTCGAAAGACGTTTCCAGCCTGTTACCGTAAATGAGCCAACAGTCGAGGATACCTTTGAGGTGCTGAGGGGCGTTAGACAGTATTACGAACAGCACCATAGAGTCCATATCTCAGACGAGCTTCTGAGAAAGTGTGCCACCCTCTCTGAAAGATATATTAACGACAGATTCCTTCCCGATAAGGCTATCGACCTTCTCGACGAAGCGTGTGCCTGTGCAAGCATCAGGAGTCCCGAAATAGCTGAGGTCCATACTCTCAACGAGGAGCTTTTAAAGCACGAAAACCTCCTCTCAGAGTACGAAACAGCAGAAACTCCCGACTTTGAAGCAATCGCTACCGAAAAGGCAGAGGTCGAAAGAATCAAGAGCAGACTTGTCGAGCTTGAGAAAATCACCTCTGAGCTCAGCGTTACAGACGAGGACCTCTCTAAAGTCATTGAGCTGTGGACAGGTATCCTTGCTAACAAAATCTCTGTAAGTGAGTTTGAAAAGGTCAAGGGTCTCGAAGAAGCACTCAAGAAGCGTGTAATAGGCCAGGACGAAGCTGTAAGAAAGGTAGCAAGTGCAGTAAAGCGTACAAGAGTCAGACTCTCAAAGAGAATAAGACCGGCAAGCTTTATTTTCGTAGGTCCTACCGGTGTCGGAAAAACTGAGCTTGTAAAGGTTCTCGGAGAAGAGCTTTTCGATGCAACAGAGCCGATTATCAGAGTAGATATGTCAGAGTATATGGAAAAGCATACAGTCGCAAGACTTATAGGCTCGCCTCCGGGATATGTCGGCTATGACGACGCAGGCCAGCTTACAGAAAAGGTAAGACGCAGACCGTATTCTGTTGTCCTCTTTGACGAAATCGAAAAAGCACACCCCGACGTTATGAACATTATGCTCCAGATTTTAGATGAGGGCAAGGTCAATGACGCACAGGGACGAAGCGTATCGTTTGAAAATACAATTATCGTGATGACATCAAACGCAGGCTCTACCGATAAGGATACAGGTGTCGGCTTCAATAAAACAACCGCCGATATCACAAGAGAAAGAGCCATGAAGGCACTCTCACAGTTCTTGCGCCCTGAGTTCCTGGGAAGAGTCGACGAGATTGTCGTGTTTAACCCGCTCACAGAGGAGAATTACGCAGAAATCGCAGGACTTATGCTCAGCGAAATGAAGGAGCCTCTGCTCGAAAAGGGTATAAAGTTTGTGTTTGATGAAAACGCAACAAAGCTGTGTGCTAAAAAGGCGTACGGCAAAAAGCTCGGCGCAAGAGATATCAGACACGTTATAAGAGATGAGGTCGAGGAGCTCGTCGCAAATGCTATTATAGATAGCGGAGAAAATGCCCTCTGTGCAATCTCCCTCACAGCAGACAGCGAAAAGTTCTCAATCTCAACACTCTAGGTTAAGGAGCATTCAGTATGACAGCATTCGTAACAGGTGGCTCAGGCGGAATAGGAAAAGCAATCTGCAAAGCCTTGTCACAAATGGGCTATGATGTGGCAGTAGGCTATAATTCCAATGAGCAGGGGGCAGTAAAGCTCGCCGAGGAAATATCCGAAAGCGGAAGAAAAGCTGCCGCTATTAAGTGTGATGTCGCAAGTGTCGACAGTATAAGTAAGGCGGTTGCTATGTGTGAAGGAACGCTCGGTGAAATCACCCTGCTTGTAAATAACGCAGGCGTTGCCGACGTGAACCTGTTTACCCATGTGCCCGATGACAGAATGCAGGAAATCGTAAATGTCAACCTTATGGGCTCTATGTACCTGTCAAAAGCTGTCCTGCCTAAAATGATAAACCGTAAATGCGGAAACATCATAAATATCTCGTCAATGTGGGGAGAAGTCGGTGCATCCTGCGAGGTGGTGTATTCAGCCGCAAAAGCAGGTCTTATAGGCTTTACCAAAGCCCTCGCAAAAGAGGTCGGTCTGTCAGGTGTAAGAGTCAACTGTATAACAGCAGGTATGATTGATACACCAATGAACAACGGCTTTACCGAAGACGAAATAAGTAGTATAGTAGAAGAAATACCACTCTCCAGAATAGGTACACCTGAGGATATCTCGGACTGCGTGTGCTTTTTGGCAAGTGAAAAATCATCGTATATCACAGGCGCCGTTATCAAGGTCAACGGCGGAATGTGTATCTGAAGGAAGTGAAAAGTATGGCAAATCCAATAGCACTCGTTACTAAGCTCGCAAAGGAAGGTATCCTAGACAGCGAAAGCCTGAAGGAGCTTATCGAAGCAAGAAATGAGGGGCTCGAATCCTTTATATCAGTTAAGGCAAGAAAGGTCCTCTCTGAAAAGCTTGGAAACAAAATCACAATCAAGGGAAGAATCAGTCTTACAAACCGTTGCAAGAGCGATTGCTTCTTCTGCGGAATAAGAAAAAGCAATATGAACTGCGACCGCTATATGCTCACAAAGGAGCAGGTGGAGGAAAGAGTAAAGCTCGGCTACGATAACGGTATCAGACGCTTTGAATTAAGCTCAGGCGAAACAGATGATATCGCAGATGCTGATATATGTAATATCATAAGCTCTCTCAAGGAAAGCTACCCCGATATAACAATCGAGCTGTCACTGGGCGAAAAGAAGTATTCAAGCTACCTGTCATATTTCAGAGCAGGTGCAAAGGGCTATAACCTTCGTTTTGAAAACTCAGACGCCGAGGGCTACTCAAGACTCTGCCCGATGGGCTCTATCGACAACAGACGAATCTGTATCGCATACTTAAAGCAGGTCGGCTTTGATATGGGAACAGGCTTCCTCGTAGGTGCTCCGTTCGGAAGCAACGATATCAACGCAGGCAACCTCCTCTATGTAAAGGAAACAGAACCAAGCTGTATAGATATCGCTCCGTTTGTTCCGCACCCCGATACACCGCTTGCAAAGTTCAAGCCGGGGAAAGCAGATAAAACTCTGTTTATGATTGCAATGCTCAGACTTATCTGCCCGACAGCAGATATCGTCGCAAATGAAGCCCTCGATGTCCTTCTCGAAAAAGGCAGAAAGAAGGCTGTTACATACGGCGCTAATGTCGTTACAGTTTCGCTCGACAGTGAAAACGCATGCGAGGTAAGGTCGCTCTACGGCAAGGAAATCCCGTACGAAGAGCCTGAAAAGACTATCGCTTCCGTAAGAAACAAAATCGTAAAGCTCGGCTTTGAAGCTGTCTGAAAAAAGAGGTGTGACAATTGAGTCTTAATTCAACTCCGCTCGCAAACAGAATCCATATCGGAATATTCGGAAGAAGAAATGCAGGTAAATCAAGCCTCATAAATGCCCTCACAGGACAAAGCCTCGCTATCGTGTCTGATGTCGCAGGAACAACAACAGACCCGGTTTCAAAGGCTATGGAGCTGCTGCCGCTGGGACCCGTCGTTATTACAGATACAGCAGGTATCGACGACGTCGGAGAGCTCGGACAAAAGAGAGTAGAAAAATCACTCTCAACCCTCTCCAGAACGGATATCGCAGTTTTTGTCATTCCCGCAGGTGAGGAAATTTCCGACGACGATGCAAAGCTACTTTTCCGTATCGCACAGATGAATATCCCGCTCATAAAGGTCAGAACAAAGTGCGATATCACAAACAGCTTTGATTCAGTCGACGGATATGTCTGCGTAAGCTCTGCAACAGGACAGGGAATCGACGAGCTCAAAAAAGCATTGACGCTCGCAGTTCCCGACGAAAAGCAAAGCTTCCTCGTGAGCGATTTGCTGGATATGGGCGATATAATCCTGCTGGTAATCCCGATAGACGAGTCTGCACCAAAGGGAAGACTTATCCTCCCTCAGCAGCAGGTTATAAGAGATGCACTCGATTGCGGTGCCGTGCCGATTTGTACAAAGCCTGAAACACTTACCGAAACACTCTCAAAGCTTTCGGTGAAGCCAAAGCTCATCGTTACAGATTCGCAGGTGTTCGGCGAGGTCGCAAAGCTTGTTCCGGAAGATATCCCGCTCACCTCGTTTTCAATTCTTATGGCAAGATTCAAGGGTATTCTTGACCTTGCCTATAACGCAGTAATGTCAATCGAAAAGCTTGAAAACGGGGATAAGGTCCTCATCTCAGAGGGCTGTACCCACCATAGACAGTGTAAGGATATAGGCTCTGTCAAGCTTCCCGCATGGATAAGAAAGCATACAGGAAAGGAGCTTTCTTTTGAGTTTTCAAGCGGAAACGACTTTCCGACAGATTTGTCAGAGTATAAGCTGGTAGTCCATTGCGGCGGCTGTATGCTCCCCGAAAGAGAAGTGTCCTACCGCTATAAATCAGCAAAAGCACAAAACGTGCCTATCACAAACTACGGAACACTCATAGCCTATATGAACGGAATACTTGAGCGTACCGTAAAACCGCTTAATATAAATAAGCCGGTATAACAAGTAAAGCTGCAATACCGACTTATTCTGAACTATTTCTTGTTTTCGTCAACTCTGTGCTTTGCACAGATGACGTTTTCTTCGCTGACGTTGTAAACTCTGCCGTTTTGTGCAGTGTAGTTGTCAGTGATAATGTTGGTGATACCCTCAGGATAAACACTGCGTCTGGGACGGTATATCTTTGTCCCGTCAGAAGCAGTCTGAGTGTGTTTTATCTCCATGCTATCATTCCTTTCTTTCTATTATTATTAGAAGAATGACAGCACATATCCTAATTAAATTATACCATAAGGCATATTCTTATTGCCTTCTGAAAGGACTTTATAATGGGACTTTTAAATAACTCTCAGCTCGCAAAACGTTCATATCTCCAGATGCTCGGAAGATTCTTAGGCTCGTGGTTTATAGGCTTCAGTTTCGCTCTGTTCTATGTGTTTATGTACAGAGTCCTCGGAGTCTTCGGAAATATCGCATTCGGCTTTTGTGCAATGGGCTGTATGCTCTGCCTGTATGCCGATTACTGCCTCAAGCTCGGCGGAAAAATGAGCGGAAACGTAAGACTCCACGGAGAAAAGGAAAGACCGAAGTTCGGCTTGTTCCTCGGTGTTCTGTCAACTATCCCATATTACATTACATATGTGGTGCTCTGGTGCTCAAAGCTCGGCGTAATAGGAAATTTCCTCGGCTGGTTCAAGCTTATCAATTCACCGTACCTGCCGATTATCGAGCTCTTTGCAAGCACTAAAACAGTTGCCGCAGAGGTTTCTGTGCAGAAAATGATTGTAATAGGTCTTCTGCCGCTTGTAAGCGTCGCAGTGTGTCATATGTGCTATAAGATAAGCTATGAGCGTATCGATGTCGCACAGAAGGTGCTCTATAAGAAAAGAGAAGATTAAAATGCTTTGCCCTGTCTTTTTAAGAGTAATATCCGTATAGAATTACTATATGAATATTACCCTTGAAGACAGGGCTTTTATTGCATCATAGAGCCTAAATCGTCCATGACATCTCCGATTGCCTTTATGGCTCTTGCCGTGTTGGACTTGAGCTTGCGCTTTTCCTTTGCCGAGGAATTGGCAACAGTATATGCAACCGCACCTGCAGTCATTCCCACAGCTACGCCCTTTGCAATAGATGAAAGCTTCATATAATCACTGTCCTTTCAAAAAAGCTTGCGTATGTATTATGTGCAGTGAAATGTGTCAAATTCGCAAAGTCCCATTGAAACTGCCTTGGAAATGTGTTATAATATCCCGTGTAATTTTTTCAAAAACGAGGTGCGGAAAATGAATGTCAAGCTTTTTGATAAAAACGATATGAGCGAAATGCTCAGACTCAGACAGGAGCTTATAAGAAGCGTCAGAAACGATAATACTATAACACTGAGCGACGATTTTCTGAATATAACAAAAGACTATCTCAGTACAGATAACAGCATCTCAGCTATCGCTTATGATAACGATAAAGCAGTAGGCTGTGCAACGCTCTGCCTCATAAAGCTTATCCCTACAGCCGACCATCCGACAGGTGTCCGTGCCCACCTTATGAATGTCTATGTCGATGAAAACTGCAGAAGACAGGGAATCGCAAGAGAAATGCTCACGCTCCTTTTAGCCAAGGCGAAGGAAAAAGGCGTGACAGGTGTTTCCCTCGACGCAACAGAAAGCGGAAAGCCCCTCTATGAAGCACTCGGTTTCAGAGCGTCAAATGAGCATATGGAGATAAAAATCAGTTAAATTGCTATAAAATCACGCCTGCTTTTTGTGAAGTTTGTTATTTAGAATATTGACTTTGCAAAGCGTTTTAGGTATTATAATTATAGTGTAAGCCGTCTTTGAATTGCGGCTTATTTTATTGCTTTTCAAGAAAGAGAGTTTTTACAATGACTATACTTTTACCTGTTTCAATAGCCCTTCTTACAGGACTTATGATGACAAGAGCCTTCAAGCCGCTGAGACTTCCGTCTGTTACCGCATACCTTATCGCAGGCGTCATAATAGGACCGTACTGCCTCGGTGCACTCGGCGTAGACGGACTCGGCTTTACTTCGCTTTCCCAGGTCGAAGGACTGGGCGCAGTTTCACAGATTGCCCTTGGCTTTATCGCATTCTCTATTGGAAATGAATTCAGACTCAAGGACTTAAAGCAGATAGGTAAGCAGGCTTTTATTATAGGTATATTCCAGGCACTCGCCGCAACACTCCTCGTTGACCTCGCACTGCTTGTTGTCCACCTTATTATGCCGGATAAGATTTCTCTTGCACAGGTGCTTACATTGGGTGCAATCGCAACCGCAACTGCCCCTGCTGCTACGCTTATGGTCGTAAGACAGTATAAGGCAAAGGGTAAGCTTACAAATCTCCTTCTGCCGATTGTTGCCTTAGACGACGCTGTCGGACTTATCGTTTTTGCAGTGTCCTTCGGCGTAGCAAAAACACTCGTTGTCGGAAAGCTCGATATAATCTCTATCCTCGTAAACCCGTTTATAGAAATAATTCTGTCGCTCCTTCTCGGTGCGATTATGGGCTATATCCTTACCCAGCTCGAAAAGATGTTCAACTCAAATACAAACCGTCTTAATATGACAATCGCCTTTGTGTTTATGACTGTCGCACTCTCAACTCTTAAGTTTGAAATCGGCAAGGTGCATATCGGCTTCTCATCACTCCTCGTTTGTATGATGCTCGGAACTGTGTTCTGCAATATCTGTCCGCTGTCGCACGACCTTATGGGCGCAACGGATAAGTGGACATCTCCGCTGTTCGCTCTCTTCTTTGTTATAAGCGGTGCAGAGCTTGAGCTGTCTGTGTTCACGGATGCCGCAATCGTTGGAATAGGTATCGTTTATATACTGTTCAGATGTGCAGGTAAGTATTCCGGTACATTCCTCAGTGCGAAGGCTACCCACTGCGACAGCAAAACCTGCAAGTTCTTAGGTATCACTCTCTTCCCGCAAGCAGGTGTCGCACTCGGAATGTGTGCAACCGCAATGCAGCTCGGCGAGCAGGGTGTACTTATCAGAAATATCACTCTCTTCGCAGTGCTTATCTATGAAATATTAGGACCTATGTTTACAAAAATGGCTCTCACAGCATCAGGCGATATCCAGCCTATGTCTGATGAGGTCAAGAACCGCCGTAACAATAAGCTTAAAGAGGCAAGCGAGAAAAACTAAGGAGGGGAAGCTTTGGCAAATCTCAATATCGTTCTCGTTGAACCGCAGATTCCCCAGAACACAGGAAACATCTCCCGTACCTGTGCCGTAACAGGTGCAACACTCCACCTCGTTAAGCCCTACGGCTTTACGATTTCTGATAAACAGCTCAAAAGAGCAGGACTCGACTATTGGGACAAGCTCACTATATTCGAGTACGAAAGCTTAGAGGACTTCCTTTTGAAGAATAAAAACGAAAAGCTGTTCTTCTTTACAACAAAGGGCAAGAAAACTCATAGCGATGCCTCGTACCCCGATAACGCATTTCTGGTGTTCGGCAGAGAGGATAAGGGACTTCCCGAAAGCCTTCTTTATGATAACCCCGATAGCTGTGTCAGAATACCTATGCGAAACGACTTGAGGTCTCTGAACCTCTCAAACAGCGTCGCAATCGCTACCTATGAGGTCTTAAGACAGTGGGACTATCCCGACCTTAACCGTGAAGGAAAGCTCACTCAGTATGAGTGGTAGGAAGTCAGGCTTTAAGCTCCAAAATTTATTAAAAATCTCTTGCATTTTATGAGAGAATGTAGTACAATATAAGGGTAGTGTTGTTAAGTTTTTAACAGCCAAAAAATCCAATACAAATTTCAGAGAGGATGTCAAAGTTATGGCAGGATTAAACAAAATCACAGTTGAAGATTTAAACGTCAAGGGCAAGAAGGTTCTCGTAAGAGTTGACTTCAATGTTCCGCTTAAGGATGGCGTTATCACAAACGATAACAGAATTACAGCAGCTCTCCCAACAATCAATAAGCTCACAGAAAACGGAGCTAAGGTTGTTCTCTGCTCACACCTCGGCAAGCCAAAGAACGGCCCTGAGGATAAGTTCTCACTCGCACCTGCTGCTGCAAGACTTGCAGAGCTCGTAACAGCTAAGGTTACATTCGCTAAGGATGATACAGTTGTTGGCGAAAACGCTAAGAAGGCAGTTGCTGAAATGGGCGAGGGCGATATCGTTGTTCTCGAAAACACAAGATTCAGAGGCGCTGAAGAAACAAAGAACGGCGAAGAATTCGCTAAGGAGCTCGCTGAGCTCGTTGACGGCGAAGTGTTCGTAATGGACGCTTTCGGTTCTGCTCATAGAGCACATGCTTCTACAGCAGGCGTTACAAAGTTCGTTAAGGAAACAGCAGTAGGTTACCTCATGCAGAAGGAAATCAACTTCCTCGGCAACGCTGTTGAAGACCCTGTAAGACCTTTCGTTGCTATCCTCGGCGGTGCTAAGGTTGCAGACAAGCTCAACGTAATCAACAACCTCATCGAAAAGTGCGATACACTTATCATCGGTGGCGGTATGGCTTATACATTCCTCAAGGCTCAGGGCAAGGAAATCGGCACATCTCTCGTTGACGATACAAAGCTCGACTACTGCAAGGAAATGATTGAAAAGGCAGCTAAGGCCGGCAAGAAGCTTCTTCTCCCTGTTGATACAACAATCACAAAGAGCTTCCCGGACCCAATCGATGCCGAAATCGAAGTTGAAGTTTCCGAAACAATCCCAGCAGATATGATGGGTCTTGACATCGGTACAAAGACTCAGGAGCTCTACGCAGAAGCAGTTAAGAGCGCTAAGACAGTTGTATGGAACGGTCCTATGGGCGTGTTCGAAAACCCAATTCTCGCAAAGGGTACAATCGCAGTTGCTAAGTCACTCGCTGAAACAGATGCTACAACAATCATCGGCGGCGGCGACTCTGCAGCAGCAGTTATCAGCCTCGGCTTTGCTGATAAGATGAGCCACATCTCAACAGGTGGCGGCGCTTCACTTGAGTACCTCGAGGGTAAGGTTCTCCCGGGAATCGACGTAATCGCTGACAAGTAATTATTTAAGAGCAGATACCCCGTAGTGAGTGTCTGCTCTTTTTTTAACAGAGGAGTATGCTATGTATTATGCACTTTTTGAATCGGGACATTTAGGAAGCGATATCATAAAGTTTCTGCTTGTGATGTTTGCCCTCGGCTATGTTCTCAGGCTGCTGGTTATCGCTGTAAGTTTTCTTCGTATGCGACTTTGCGACAAGGAAGGCTTCGACAGGTATCTTGCTGAAAACGAGATAAAGCTCACCGATGCTTTTAATCCGTTTTCTAAAAAGGACTTTTTCCCCGGCAGAAGCTCTCCTGTAAGGGATACAAGCGAGGATGACAATAAAAAGGTCCTGTGCAAAGCAACCGCCAGAGTTATAGGTAAACAGGAAGTCAAGGCCTACGGTACCGACGAGGAGGGCAGACCGACTACGCATGTAACCTATCAGCTCAGGGTAAAGTTTTACGTCGGAAACACCGCAGCAACAGCCTCGCTGGGCTCTGCTACATATGACGAAACAGTTGAGATTTATTATAATAAAGACGATTTGACCGAGGTGTATCTTACCTCTGACGAAAGATTTAAAACAGGCTTTACAATGGCGGATTTCACCTTTGAGGGAATAAGAAGGGCTAAGGATAAAGTGGGCGATAAAATCATGGATGCCGCTCAGAAGAATATCATTGTCAATATAATTGTGAATGTCGTATCCATATTGATTTTAGTGCTTGTAGCAAAGCTCAATAGTTCTTTGTAACATTGACAAAGCATTAACATTGTGGTAAAATGTATATGGCTTAAAAGCCGAAAATTAAGGTAATAATATTTTTATAAAAGGAGTTAATGTAAAATGAAAAAGTCAGTAAGAAAGGCAATTATCGCAGGCAACTGGAAGATGAACAAGACAAGACCTGAGGCTAAGGAGCTTTTGGAAGCTATCAAGCCACTCGTTGCAAACGCTGAAGGTAATGTAGAGGTTATCGCTTGCGTACCTTACACAAACCTTGAAACAGCCGTAAACACAGTTGCAGGCTCAAATGTAAAGATTGGTGCAGAGAACGTTCACTTTGAAAAGAGCGGTGCTTTCACAGGCGAAATCTCTGCTGATATGCTCACAGAAATCGGCGTAGAGTACGTTGTTATCGGACATAGCGAAAGAAGACAGTACTTCGGCGAAACAGACGAAACTGTTAACAAGAGAACAAAGGCTGCTCTCGCTGCAGGACTCAAGCCAACCGTTTGCGTTGGCGAGCTTCTCTGGGAGAGGGAAACAGGCATCACAGAGGAAGTTATCGCTAGACAGATTAAGCTCGACCTCTACGATGTTTCTGCTGAAGATGTAAAGAAGACAGTTATCGCTTACGAGCCGGTATGGGCTATCGGTACAGGCAAGACTGCTACTGCTGACCAGGCTGAAGAGGCTTGTGCTTTCATCAGAGCAACTCTCGCTAAGCTTTATGACGATGCTACAGCTCAGGCTGTTACAATCCAGTACGGCGGTTCTATGAACGCTGCAAACGCTGCTGAGCTTCTCTCCAAGGAGAACGTTGACGGCGGTCTTATCGGCGGTGCTTCACTCAAGGCTGCTGACTTCAACACAATCGTTCAGGCTGCTATCAACGGCTAGCCAGCCCATGCGCTGGGCGTATTGCAGCTCCGATTAATTATAGATTATCGGTAGTTTGCAAGTCGCTGCGGTCGGACCAGCCACACGCTGGACCGGATTGTGCCTCCGATAGGTTTGCTATCAAGGCAAATTCGTCAGTCGGCACGGTCGGACCAGCCACACGCTGGACCGAATTGTGCCTCCGATAGGTTTGCTATCAAGGCAAATTCGTCAGTCGGCACGGTCGGACCAGCCACACGCTGGACCGGGTTGTGCCTCCGACAGATTTGCGGCAAAATAAAGATTAAATTATACCCGAAAGGAAAATAAAAATGGCAAAGAAACCTGTTGCACTTATCATTATGGACGGCTTTGGCTATAACCACTCAAGCTACGGAAATGCTATCCGTGCAGCCAAGACTCCTAATCTTGACAGACTTTTAGCAAACTATCCGCATACACTTATCGGTGCAAGCGGAATGGACGTAGGTCTCCCTGACGGACAGATGGGTAACTCCGAAGTAGGACATACCAACATCGGTGCAGGAAGAATTGTTTATCAGGAGCTTACAAGAATCACAAAGTCAATCAGAGAGGGCGACTTCTTTGAGAAGGAAGCGTTCGTAAACGCAGTTGAAAACTGCAAGAAGAATGACTCAGCTCTCCACCTCTTCGGTCTTCTCTCAGACGGTGGTGTTCACTCACATAACCGCCACCTCTACGGACTCCTGGAGCTTGCTAAGAAGGCTGGTCTCACAAAGGTCTATGTACATTGCTTTATGGACGGAAGAGACGTTGCACCAACAAGCGGTATAGACTTTGTTGATGAGCTTGAAGAAAAAATCAAGACAATCGGCGTAGGTAAGATTGCTTCCGTTATGGGAAGATACTACGCAATGGACAGAGATAACCGTTGGGAAAGAGTTTCAAAGGCTTATGAAGCTATGGTATACGGCGAAGGCGAGCAGGCTGCAAGTGCTCACGACGCAATGAAGGCTTCATACGCAGCAGATGTTACCGACGAATTTGTTGTACCTACCGTTGTAGATAAGGAAGGAACAATCAAGTCAGGCGACAGCGTTATCTTCTTCAACTTCCGCCCTGACAGAGCAAGAGAAATCACTCGTACATTCGTTGACGATGACTTCACAGGCTTTGAAAGAAGAAACGGAAGATTCCCGGTGTACTACGTTTGTATGACTCAGTACGACGTTACAATGCCAAATGTAGAGGTTGCTTTCAAGCCTGAAGGCCTCACAAATACACTCGGCGAGTACATCTCAAAGAACGGCCTCACACAGCTCAGAATTGCTGAAACTGAAAAGTATGCTCACGTTACATTCTTCTTCAACGGCGGTGTTGAAGCTCCGTTTGAAAATGAGGACAGAGCACTCATCAATTCACCAAAGGTTGCAACATATGACCTCCAGCCTGAAATGAGCGCTTACCTTGTATGCGACGAGGTTGTAAAGAGAATTGAGTCTGACAAGTACGATGTTATTATCTTAAACTACGCTAACTGCGATATGGTAGGCCATACAGGTGTGTTTGACGCAGCCGTAAAGGCAGTAGAAGCAGTTGACGAGTGTATGGGTAAGACTGTTGACGCGGTTCTCGCAAAGGGCGGCGTAGCTCTTATCACAGCTGACCACGGTAACGCTGATAAGATGTACGAGGAGGACGGCTCACCGTTCACAGCTCATACAACAAACCTCGTTCCTCTCATCATCGCTGGTGCAGGCGACGTAGCTCTCAGAGAAGGCGGCGTTCTCGCTGACCTCTCTCCAACAATCCTCAAGGTTTTAGAGCTTCCTCAGCCGGCAGAAATGACAGGCGAGTCAATTATCAAGTAATTTAGTAAAAGCTTCGGTAACAAAGCAGGTTGCCGAAGCTTTTTTGTTACCTTTTTAACTTGCAAAATTCCCTTTGAAGTGTTATAATGATAAGCGGTGTTATATGAGCTAAGTGAAGTGCGCAGGAAAAGGCAATATGCCGCCGAAGGAGTAACACTCTCAGGTTAAAAGACTGTGTGCGGATAGAACTCCGGAGAAGTCCAGCTTTTGTGGGTGCCGAAGGTGCAAGGCGGAAAACCGCTAAATCTCTCAGGCAAAAGGACGGAGCTTTCGTTTGTAAAAGCGGGTTTGCTTTGCAAGCCTTATCGGAGTCGTGTGTCATTGTGGCATATCGGCTCTTTTGTTTTGTGAAAATGGTTGGAGGAAAACTAATGCTTGATAAAATCTTGAGCGTAATCGAAAAGGGTAATGCCTTTCTCAATGATATCGTTTGGGGCTGGCCTGTCATAATCCTGATACTCGGTACGGGCATATTGCTGTCTGTAAGAACAGGCTTCTTGCAGCTCAGAAAATTCGGTACTGCGGTGAATGGTACAATCGTTCAGACCTTTAAGGACCTCAAAAAGAAGGACAAGCCGAAGGATGAAAATGCTGTCTCACCGTTTGAAGCCTTCGCAGCAGCAATCTCCGGTACAGTAGGAACAGGAAATATTATCGGCGTTGTTTCTGCTATCCTTACGGGCGGTCCCGGTGCTGTTATGTGGATGTGGATATCTGCGTTTTTCGGTATGGTAACAAACTTTGCGGAAAATGTCCTCGGCATCTATTTCAGAAAAAAGGATAAGGACGGCGAATACTCAGGCGGTGCGTTCTATTACATAAAATACGGCCTCAAGTGGAAATGGCTTGCCTATGTAGCAGCAGTTTTCACAATGCTCGCCGCAATCGGTATGAGCGGTGTACAGACAAATAAAATCTCAGGCACTGTTTCTGACGCACTCTCAAAAGCCTTTACCTTTGAAAATATGACAATCGTCAAGCTCATTATAGGCGTCGCAGTAGCAACCGTAACAGCTATGATAATCCTTGGCGGCATAAAGAGAATAGGAAAGGTCGCCTCAATGCTCGTTCCGTTTATGTCAGTACTGTTTATGTCCCTTGCACTTGTAGTTATATTTATGCACGTAACTGCTATACCAAAGGCTTTCGCACTTATCTTTGAAAATGCTTTTACCTTCAAAGCAGCAGGCGGCGGAATTACAGGCTATGCCTTCGCAACTGTTATCAGAAAGGGTATGGCAAGAGGCGTGTTCTCAAATGAAGCAGGCCTTGGCTCTTCCGTTATCGCTTACTCAGCTTCTGAAATAAAGGAACCTGTCAAGCAGGGCTTCTGGGGTGTGTTCGGAGTGTTCTTCGACACCTTCATCATCTGTACAATGACAGCCCTTATGATGCTCACTTCCGTCGATGTGAATTCACTCACAGGTCTGGAAAATGACGCAACAATGGCTGTGTCACTTTTCTCCGATAACCTCGGAGCCTTCGGCACAGTCACATTCTCGGTTATCCTCCCGATGTTTGCTTTTACTACAATCCTAGCATGGAGCTACTACGGAGAAAAAGCAACTGAGTTCTGCTTCTTAGCTTTCGGAGAAAAAAGCGGAAAGATTGCAGTTTTTGTGTTCAAGCTCCTGTATATCCTCCTTATCGTCGCTTCTGCTGTGATAGAAAGCGAGCTCGTCTGGGCAATCTCCGATACCTGTAACGGTCTTATGGCTGTACCAAACCTTATAGCCCTCGTTACCCTCAGCGGGCTTGTTGCAAAGATTACAAAGAACTACTTTGACCGTAAAAAAGGCAAGAACGTAAAGCCTATGCTGTCTGCGTATGAGGACATAAACGAAGAGCTGGCCAATAGTCTTGAGAACAATGAATGACGGTATAAACAGCACAAGAAAAATCTTACGAATATATCACACAGGATAGATATGTTATATCAGCCTTTCGAAATAACACGGTGAAAAGGTTTTAGAGGACGAATAATCGATATTTTATTGTGCAGATTTTACAAGAAATTATGTTTGTTTTAATAGCATATGACAATGTTCTTATAAAAATTTCGTATAGTCTTTGACAATTGCAAAAAATGTGGTAAAATATAATTAGATATCTGTCTGTATTTTAGTATTACATATATAGTACTTTTGAAAGGAGTAGAATCTTCTATGTCTAAAATTATTGCAGTTACTTCCGGAAAGGGCGGAACAGGTAAATCATCAATCAGTGCCTGCCTCGGCTATGCTCTTGCTAAGCAGGGAAACAGAACCCTTATCATCGAGCTCGACTTCGGTCTGAGATGTATGGACATCATGCTCGGTATGCAGGGTAATATCCCTTATGACCTCGGCGACGTGCTTGAGGGTACTTGTGACGTCTATAAGGCAACAACAACAGTAAAGCTTGCTTCAAACCTCAGCGTGCTCTGTGCACCTGCTGACCCGTTTGTACAGCTTAAGGCTGAAGATATCGAGAAGATTACTTCTGAAATGAGAAAGTACTTTGAGTATATTATCATCGACACTTCTGCAGGTATCAACGGAAGCGTATTTGATATCGTAACAAACTCTGACCTCATCCTCATCGTAACAACTCCGGACCCTGTTTGCGTAAGAGACGCACAGATGATGTCTGACGAGTTCTATAAGAGAGGCAATCAGAAGCAGAGACTTGTTATCAATAAGGCAAATCCAAGAGTATTTGAGTATGACTCAATGAACGACCTCGACACTATCATCGATACAGTAGGTGTTCAGCTTCTCGGTGTAATTCCTGAAGATAGCGCAATTCCGCTTGCAACAGGAAAGGGCGCACCGCTTTCATCAAGCTCAAGAGGCTTCCTTGCATTCTCAGCAATTTCAAGAAGAATCAAGGGCGAGCATATCCCAATTCAGATTAATAAGCTTTAATCGGTAAAGAAAAAGAGCGCAAGGAGGAATAGTTTCCTATGAATATTGCACTTATAGCCCACGACGCAAAGAAGGAACTGATGGTTCAGTTCTGCATCGCATACAGCGGTGTCCTCAGCAAGCATAATATTTGCGCAACCGGTACAACAGGTAAGCAGGTATCTGAAGCGTCGGGACTTAAAATAAGAAGATATATGAGTGGCTCACAGGGCGGCGGACAGCAGATTTCTGCAAGAATTTCCTGTAACGAGATTGACCTTCTCCTGTTTTTCAGAGACCCAATCTCCGCAAAGCCGCATGAACCAAACGATGCTGACCTGCTCCGTCTGTGCGACGTACATAATATCCCTGTCGCAACAAACATAGCAACAGCAGAAGCGCTTATCCACGCACTCGAAAGAGGCGACCTCGATTGGCGTGATATCGTAAACCCAACGAAATATTAATAAAGCTATGATGAGGAGAGTAGCGGATTTTAAGAACGTAAAGAGAGGGTGCGGTCGGTGAAAGCACCACGCTTCTGAATTCTGTGAAGGACACCTCTGAGCCTTCTGCTGATAAAGGCAGAACGTTTCGCCTGCGTTAAAGGTATGATAAGTGGCAGATGAAAGTCTGCAATCAGGGTGGCAACACGATTACGGTCGTCCCTTTTGTAGGGGATGACCGTATTTTTATTTATATTTTTATCAAGGAAGGAAAGAATATTATGGCAGTAATTGTGCAAAGACCAAAGGGTACCCAGGACGTAACTCCGTCACAGGTCTATAAATGGCATACAGTCGAAAAAATCGTCAAGGATACAGCCGAGCAGTTCGGGTTTAAGGAAATCAGAATCCCGACATTCGAGGAAACCGGCCTGTTTGTCCGTTCAGTAGGCGATACAACAGACGTGGTCCAGAAGGAAATGTATACAGTTTCCGCAAAGGGCGACGCAACCTTTACACTCAGACCTGAAGGTACAGCAGGTACAATCAGAGCAATGCTCGAAAACGGCGTTATGAACGAGGGCTTTCCGCAGAAGGTGTTCTATATCCTCTCATGCTTCAGACACGAAAAGCCACAGTCAGGCAGACTCAGAGAGTTCCACCAGTTCGGATGCGAAATGGCAGGTACGGCTTCTCCTAGCGCAGATGCGGATATTATAGCACTCGCTAAGAGCGTTATCGATAGAGCAGGACTTAAGAATATCGAGCTTAATATCAACTCAATAGGCTGTCCTGAGTGCAGAAAGAATTACCACAAGGCTCTCAAGGAGTACTTCGAAAGCAGTAAGAACGAGCTGTGTGAAACATGTCTAGGCAGACTCGAAAAGAATCCTATGAGAATCTTAGACTGCAAGTCGCCAATCTGCTCTGAAATAGCAAGCAAAGCGCCTGTTATCCTCGACTACCTCTGCGATGACTGTAAAGAGCACTTTGAAGCTCTTCAGGAAAACCTCACCGCTATGGATATCGAATTTAAAATCAACCCGAAAATCGTAAGAGGCCTCGACTACTATACAAGAACAGTTTTCGAGTTTGTTACAACTGATATCGGTGCACAGGGTACAGTCTGCGGCGGCGGTAGATATGACGGACTTATCGAAACACTCGGCGGACAAAGTGTCCCAGCACTTGGCTTCGGTATGGGTCTTGAAAGACTTATTCTTACTATGGAAAAGCAGGGCTGTGAATTCCTTATGCCTGAAACCTGTGATATCTATATCGCAGCTATGGATAAGGACGCCCAGAAAAAGTGCGTTTCTCTCGTGAAGGCTCTCAGAGAAGAGGGCTACCGTGCAGAGTATGACCTCGTGGGCAGAGGACTCAAGGCACAGATGAAGTATGCTGACAAAATCGGTGCGAAGTTCTCTATGGTGCTCGGTAGCAACGAGCTCGAGAACGATAGCGCAAAGCTCAAGAATATGAAAACAGGCGAGACTGTCGATATCACCCTCGGCAGCAGCTTTGTCGATTGCTTCTCAAATGAGCTTATAAACCTTATGTTCGCAACCGAGGAGCTCTTGTAATGCTGATGCTTTTTCCGAAAAAGGTCAGCTTTGAAAGTGAGCTTACCGATAAACAACTCAAAAAAAGCTTCGACAGAAAAATAATCCCTTTTAAAGCAAGAGGAAGTATTATCGAGGTCAGTAGCTTTATCAAAAAGTATAAAACAGCCGAGGTCTTCTATGGCAGCAGAGATGGAAGCAAGGTAAGAATGTCCCACCACGCCCCAAAGAAAACCGACGGCTCGTCAGCAACCTTCTATGGCGAAATCAAGCCAAAGGAGGAGGGAAGCGTGATTGAAGGAAAGATTATGCTTCCCGTAGCAACACAGATTTTCGGTGCGGTGTGGGTGCTGTGTGTGCTTTTTTTCGCACTCGTCTGCCTGGCAACCGAGGTCTATGCGGGCGCAATTGCATTCACAGTTGCCGTAGTCGTAAGCGTCTGGCTGCTTTACAGGGATATGGGCAAAACAAAAAAGCTCTGCCGAGCACTCAGCGAAATCTGTAAAGAAGAAAATAATAAGAATTGAGGAAAATAAAATGGATACAATGAAAGGCTTAAAAAGAACCCATTACTGCGGACAGGTACTCGAAGCAGGACAGGAAGTAACAGTAGGCGGATTTTGTGATACCGTAAGAAATAAGGGAGGTATCATCTTTATCGTGCTGCGTGACAGAACAGGCGTAGTACAGCTTACATTCGACGATACAAGCGATAAGCAGGTGTTTGAAAAGGCTGCATCCTGCCATAGCGAGTATGTTGTTATGGCAAAGGGTATGGTAAGAGAGCGTGAAAGCAAGAACCCTAAGATTCCAACAGGCAACGTAGAAATATATGTCACTGACCTTAGAATTCTCTCAAAGGCCCAGACAACTCCTTTTGAAATTGTAGATAATTCAAATACCAACGAGGAGCTCCGCCTTAAGTACAGATACTTGGACCTCAGAAGAACTCCTCTCCAGAGAAATATCATCACCCGTCACGAGGTAGCAAGAATAGCTAGAGAGTATTTCTACGAAAATGGCTTTATCGAAATCGAAACACCAATGTTTATGAAGTCAACCCCTGAAGGAGCAAGAGACTACCTCGTTCCTTCAAGAGTACACCCCGGCAGATTTTATGCTCTCCCACAGTCACCACAGATTTATAAGCAGCTTCTTATGATTTCAGGCTTCGATAGATATGTCCAGCTCTCAAGATGCTTCAGAGACGAGGACCTGCGTGCAGACAGACAGCCTGAGTTTACTCAGATTGACCTTGAAATGTCATTTGTTGACGAGCAGGATATCCAGGAAACAATCGAGGGCTTCCTCGTTAAGCTGTTCAGAGAGGTTCTCTCAAAGGAAATCCCTGCACCGTTTGAAAGAATTACCTTCGCTGAAGCTATGAACAGATTCGGCAGCGATAAGCCTGATACACGCTTCGGCATGGAAATTAAGGATATCACCGATACTGTTAAGGACGTAGACTTTGTAGTGTTCAAGAACGCTATCGAAATGGGCGGAAGCGTAAGAGCAATCTGCCTCAAGGATGGTGCTAATACCTATACAAGAAAGGAAATCGACAAGCTCACAGAGCACGCAAAGGGAATAGGTGCCAAGGGCCTTGCATATGTAAGATGGGTAGAGGATGCTCCTAACTGCTCATTCGGTAAGTTCCTCAAGGAAGGCGAGCTTGAGGCTATTCTCAATAAGGTTGACGCTCAGAAGGGCGACGTAGTGCTTATCGTCGCTGATAAGAATAAGACTGTCCTCTCAACTCTCGGCGCTCTGCGTCTTATCGCAGGTAAGAAGCTCGGCGTTATCGACGAAACAAAGTATAACTTCCTCTGGATTACCGAAATGCCGTTCTTTGAGCACGACGAGGAAAATGATACTTGGGTTGCAGCACACCACCCATTCACAATGCCAATGGAAGAATGTGTAGAATACCTCGAGTCAGAGCCGGACAAGGTAAGAGCAAAGGCTTGGGACCTCGTCCTCAACGGCGTAGAGCTGTCTTCCGGCTCAATGCGTATCACAGACTGCGAGCTCCAGCAGAAGATGTTTGAGCTCCTCGGTATGACAAAGGAAGAAATCGACCTGAAGTTCGGCTTCCTCGTGGATGCGTATAAGTATGCCGCACCACCACACGGCGGTATGGGTATCGGTCTCGACAGACTCGCTATGATAATCTGTGGCGCTGACAATCTCCGTGACGTAACTGCATTCCCTAAGGTTCAGAATGCAAGCGAGCTTATGTCACAGTGTCCTGCAGAGGTAGATGTAAAACAGCTCGAAGAGCTCCATATCTGCTTAAAGCTTGAGGATAAGGAATAGCAGCTGTGATTTGCCTTACAAGGCATAGTCCTTTGTAACAAAAAGTAATATGCGTTTTTGTATAAACTGCCGTATTTTGCGTCGCAGAGTGTACAAGAACGCATTTTTGTTGTATAATTATATTTGGTGTGTGAGGGGAAATGTCTATAAAAAACGCACATCAAGTATATATGAGATTGGAATAACTATGGCTAATAATAGAAAGAAAATTTATGTAATTCTCTCGCAGACGGGTACTGTCCCTGCGAGAATAATAAAGTTTTTTACCGGTGCACCTTATAACCACGCATCACTCTCTACAGACTCTGAATTGCAGGAGATATATAGCTTCTGCCGTAAGTTCAAGAGATTCGCACTTCCTGCAGGCTTCGTAGAAGAAAACGGGGTAGGCGTGTTTGATATGTTTAACAGAGTGCCTTGCGAAATATATGCCTTTGAGGTAAGTGACGAGCAGTACGAAATGTATCAGACAATGCTCGATAGCTTCAAGAAGGACAAGAAGCTGTATTCGTATAACGTAATCGGACTTATCGGACTTGCGTTCGGGCTTGCCGTACATAGAAAGAATCACTTTGTGTGCTCGCAGTTTGTTGCACATATCCTCAGCGAGTGTAAAATTGCCGTGTTCAATAAGGACTTGGGACTCGTAAAGCCTGACGACTTCAGATATCTCGACAACGCTGAGCTTGTGTATAAGGGCGATATGAAAACAATTCTCCCGCTCGGACTCGGTAAGAA
This sequence comes from Oscillospiraceae bacterium, assembly GCA_017396665.1. Lineage (GTDB taxonomy): Bacteria > Bacillota > Clostridia > Oscillospirales > Ruminococcaceae > UBA7477. The sequence goes on from JAFQLH010000044.1 coordinate 27,839, forward strand.
GTCCGTCGGAGTGTAAAAGATTATATAGCAAAAGGTACCGAGCGATAACTCGATACCTTTTTTTATGAAAACCGGAGTGAATAATGATGCATAAGCTTAACTTCAGACATACAATAATAGCCTCATATTTCGGATATATTACCCAGGCAATACTCAATAACCTCGCACCGCTGTTTTTTCTCATCTTTATGGAGAGCTTTGATATTCCGCTTGGCAAGGTTACCCTCATTGTTACAATAAACTTTCTCGTCCAGCTGTTTGTCGATATGCTCGCAGGGAAGTTTGTCGATAAAACAGGTTACCGTATCCCGGTAGTCGCCGCACACGTCTTTGCCGCTGCAGGACTTGTACTGCTCGCAGTCCTTCCGAATGTAATGCGAAATTCCTATGCCGGCATAATCATAGCAGTCTGTGTGTACGCAGTAGGCGGAGGACTTACAGAGGTGCTCATAAGCCCGATTGTCGAGGCTTGCCCTACAGATAATAAAGCAGGTGCAATGAGCCTTCTCCACTCGTTCTACTGCTGGGGAACTGTCGCAGTTATCCTGCTGTCAACAGGCTTTATGTATCTGTTTGGTAAGCAAAGCTGGACAACGCTTTGCGTACTCTGGGCAGTTGTTCCGCTCGTGAATGCCGTGTTTTTCTGCCTCGTTCCAATAAACCGGCTCTGTGAGGGAGAAAGCGGTATGAAACTGACAGAGCTTTTTAAAACGAAGGTGTTCTGGGTGTTTATGGTGCTTATGTTTGCATCGGGTGCGTCCGAGCAGGCAATGAGCCAGTGGGCCTCAGCGTTTGCAGAAAGCGGCCTCAAGGTTTCAAAGACAGTCGGTGATATCGCAGGCCCGTGTATGTTTTCAATTCTCATGGGAACAGCCCGTGTATTATCCTCAAAGCTCAGCGATAAAAAAGAACTGCTCAACCCGATTTCACTCAGTGCGGCTCTCTGCGTGGGTGCGTACCTGCTCGCATCACTCTCTGAAAACGCAGTGTTGTCACTTGTAGGCTGTGCAGTCTGTGGCTTCTCAGTAGGAATAATGTGGCCGGGCGTGTTCAGTAGCGCAAGTGCAACGCTCAAGCGTGGCGGCTCTCTTATGTTTGCAATGCTCGCACTCGCAGGAGATGTCGGCTGTTCAGCAGGTCCGACAGTCGTAGGCTTTATCGCAGACGCAAACGGAGACAGCCTCAAAACCGGACTGCTGTTTGCAATTATTTTCCCGATAACGCTCATAGTACTAAGCTTTGTGTGTAAGAAAATCAAGAATAAGACATAATAAAAAGGCTCACCTCGAAAGAGATGAGCCTTAACTTTTTTATTAAAGTGATACAGAGTAGTTCGGAGCTTCCTTTGTGATGTAAATATCGTGTGGGTGAGACTCCTTAAGACCTGCACCTGTGATTCTGACAAACTGTGCCTTCTCGTGAAGCTTTTCAATTGTCTCACAGCCTGTGTAACCCATACCTGAACGGATACCGCCGCAAAGCTGGAAGATAGTATCGGATGTAGGTCCCTTGTAAGGAACACGTCCCTCAACGCCTTCCGGAACAAGCTTCTTGCTGTCTGTCTGGAAGTATCTGTCCTTAGAACCGCAAGCCATAGCGCCAAGGCTTCCCATACCTCTGTAAACCTTGAAGGAACGTCCCTGGTAGATTTCAGATTCGCCCGGAGCTTCCTCACAGCCTGCGAGCAGAGAGCCGAGCATTACAACGCTTGCACCTGCAGCCAGAGCCTTTACAATATCGCCGGAGTACTTGATACCGCCGTCAGCGATAACAGGAATACCGTGCTTAGCAGCCGCACAAGCAGCATCATAAATAGCAGTAATCTGTGGAACACCGATACCTGCAACAACTCTTGTTGTACAGATAGAGCCAGGTCCGATACCAACCTTGATAGCGTCAGCGCCTGCAGCAATAAGTGCCTCAGCAGCTTCAGCAGTAGCAATGTTACCTGCAATAACAGGGATGTCAGGGAATGCATCCTTGACCATCTTAACTGCGTTTACAATGTTGATGTTGTGACCGTGAGCAGAGTCAAGAACAAGTACGTCAACCTGAGCCTTGACAAGAGCAGAAGCTCTTTCCATCATATCTCTTGAAACGCCGATAGCAGCGCCGCAAAGGAGTCTGCCTCTTGAGTCTCTTGCAGAGTTAGGATACTGAACAGCCTTTTCAATGTCCTTGATTGTGATAAGACCCTTGAGCTTTCCTGCGTCATCAACGATAGGAAGCTTTTCAATCTTGTGCTTCATAAGAATCTTCTGAGCGTCGTCAAGGTCTGTTCCGACAGGAGCAGTAACAAGGTTTTCCTTTGTCATAACGTCGCCGATTTTTATAGAAAAGTCAGTGATGAATCTGAGGTCTCTGTTTGTAAGAATACCAATAAGTCTGCCGTCGTTGTCAACTATCGGCACACCGGATATCTTGTACTTGCCCATAAGCTCGTCAGCCTCAGCAACAGTCTTGTCAGCGGTAAGTGAGAATGGGTTTACGATAACGCCGTTTTCACTTCTCTTAACCTTGTCAACCTCTTCAGCCTGAAGCTCGATTGGCATATTCTTATGAATGATACCGATACCGCCCTCACGAGCAATAGCAATTGCCATTCTGGATTCGGTAACAGTGTCCATAGCGGAAGTCATAATCGGAGTGTTGAGCATAACGTTTCCTGCAAGCCTTGTCTTGAGTGAAACCATGTCAGGTGTGACATTGGATTCAGCAGGGATAAGCAGAACGTCGTCAAACGTAAGTCCTTCTTTGATAAACTTTTGGCTCATATTAGTTTCAAGCACAAATATTCCTCCCTCGTATCATCATTCAGTTATTTTAATAGTGGTATTTTAATTAGTTTACACTATTTTTCGAGAATTGTCAACGTAATTTTTGCACTATAAAATTGAACAAAAAGCCCCTCTCACAAGCAAAGTGTACAAGAGGGGATTTAGTAAATTATTCAAACAACTCGTTTGCAATTTTCTGAGCCTGTGCGTAACGGCTGTCCTTGTTTTCAAGACCGAATAAACCTATAATGTAGCTGTCATTTCCGTCTGTCGCAGTGCAGATAATGTTGTAGTAATCATCAAGTGAGCCTGTCTTGAGCCCTGTGATGTATGGGCTGTAATACTCGCTGGCAGAATCAAGACAGTAGTTTGTGCTTAGCCACAGATTCTGCTCACCGCTTTCGTAGGTTACCTTGTGTGACGGCATGCAAGCGTACTTCATTATAAGCTCGTTTTCGTATGCAAGCCTTGAGATAATCAGCATGTCCTCAAGCGTGCTGTAGTGTTCATCTCCGTAGTATCCGTCAGGTACACAGAAGCTTGAACCGCAAAGCCCGATTTCCTTGCCGTACCGGTTCATCTCTGCTACAAATTCCTCAACGGCGTCCTCTGATGATATCGAATCATCATTTGCTATCCTTCTGCCTGCCGCCGCTGCAATAGCATAAGCCGCATCATTTCCCGAAGGAATAAGCATTCCCTCAATGAGCATCTCGACAGTAAGCTGCATGCCTTCTTTTACATATGCAATAGAAGAGCCGCTCTCAATGAAGGAAACCTCCTCGCCGCAGGTTATTATTTCGTCAGGTGAAAGGTATCTTAGTGCCACAAGTGCCGTCATAAGCTTTGTTGTGCTCGCAGGATAAATAACCTTTTCTTCACCCTTCAGAAGAATAAAGCAGTCAGCCTCTATGTCATATACAAACGCCTGCCTTGCCGTAGTCGATATGCTGTCGTCTTTTGATACCACAATAAAATTGTCGTGAAGTGTCGCAGCAGGAAGTGCGTCAAAGCTGTTGTCACCAAAGAACTTAACTGTTATTACCGCAATAATGAGAAGTAATACAGCACATATTCCTGATATAGCAAGCGCGCCGTTGCGTGTAAGTGATTTCATTATGTCATCTCCGTGGTGAATGTTTTCTGCAAGTGTCAGTATAGCACATGCTGTGTCCAAAGTCAAATTACAATACTGTCATATTGCCCAACTTTCATACCTCAAATATTATGTTTTGCACATTGTAAAAGGGGAGCAGTTTGTGATATAATAGAAAGTGGAGAATTGTACACTTTTGTGTTTAGTATAGCCACTTTTGAAAGAAAGGAGTGCGGTTTCCCTTTTGGAAACAGCAACAAGCATTATGGCAAAGTTTGACGAAGGTATGGAGTCGATGCTCGACACCTACATATATGAGGAAAATCAGCTTCTGGAACAGCTCGACGAAATCCTTATGCGTACAGAAAGAGCACAGGAAATCGCCCCCGACGATATCGCTGAAATCTTCAGAATAATGCATACTATCAAGGGCTCGTCATCAATGATGGGACTTTCAAATATGCAGAAGCTCTCGCACGCAGTAGAGGACCTCTTCTCAATCCTGCGTGATAAGCCTGATACACCGTATGATAAGGATACACTGTTTAACCTCGTGTTCTCAGCATCAGACAGCCTGAAAAATGAAATAGATGTAATACAGGACGACTCTGCAGAGCTTACCGACTTTACACAGCAGATTGCAGGAATAAGAGCCTATGCCGACGTTATGAAGCTCGGCTCTGCACAGAATGCAGTCGCACTCCCTAAGGAAGCAATCTTCGAGGAAGGCGAAAGTGACGAAATCTGTGCACTCTTAGTAAAATACAGCGAAAGCTGTCTTATGCCGTCAGTAAGAGCAATGCTGCTCCTTCGTTCTCTCGGCAATGTCTGTGAGGTAACAAGAACAATCCCTTCAGACCTCGACGCCGATACAGCGAATGACGTTATCGCAAAGGACGGACTTGTTATAAAGCTTATCTGCGACGATAAGAACGCAGTGCTTGAAACAGCTAAGAACGCTATGAACGTCGAGGACGCAAGCTGGCTTGAGCGTGAAGAAAAGCCAAGCCCACAGCCTCAGCCACAGCAGATAGAGAAGGAAGAAAAGCCTTCTGAAACCGCACCGAAGGAAGAGCCTAAAAAGGAATCAAAATCAAAATCTTCAGATAAGAGCAGTATCATTTCCGTAAAGCTCTCAAAGCTCGACGCACTGCTTGACCTCGTGAGCGAAATTGTTATAACAGAATCAACCGTTACCTCAAGCCCCGACCTTAAAGGCTTTGAGGGAAGTCTGGAGCGTTTTAATACAGCCGCAAGAAACCTAAAGAAGCTCACTGACGAGCTACAGGACGTTGTTATGTCAATACGAATGGTGCCTGTCTCAAATGCCTTCTCGAAAATGAGCAGAGTTGTAAGAGATATGAACCAGAAGCTCCATAAGAATGTAGAGCTTAAGTTTGTGGGCGAGGAAACAGAAGTAGATAAATCTGTTGTAGATATCCTCAATGACCCTCTTATGCACCTTGTAAGAAATGCCGTTGACCACGGTATTGAAGAGCCTGAGGAAAGAGAATGAAAGGGTAAAACCGAAAAACCGACCGTTACCCTGCGTGCCGAAAATGCATCAGGCGAGGTTGTTATCACAGTAGAGGATAACGGCGCAGGTATGGACCATACAAAAATTCTCGCAAAGGCAAAGAAGAAAGGTCTCCTCAGAAAGCCTGAAGAAGAGTATACAAAGAGCGAAGCTCTGTCACTAATTATGAGAGCAGGCTTCTCAACAAACGAAAATGTAACGGAGTATTCCGGAAGAGGCGTCGGAATGGACGTTGTAAAACAGAATATTGAAAAGGTCGGCGGAAAGCTCGTCGTAGAATCTGACCTCGGCGTAGGCAGTAGGTTTGTTATCAAAATTCCTCTGTCACTGTCTATCACAGACGTTATGCAGGTAAGCGTAGGACAAACAGACCTGTCAATTCCAATCTCGTCAGTCAAGGAGATTTTCAAGCTCAAGCCCGAAACCCTCGTAAGAGATACTGAAGGTACGGAGCTTTGTATGATAAGAGGCAGATGCTACCCGGTAATCAGACTCTCTGAGTATTTCGGCGTAGAGTCTGAAATAACAGAGCTCACAGACGGCATAATGGTTTTCTGCGAGGACGACCATATGAGAGCCTGCCTGTTTGCAGACAGCCTTATAGGCGAACAGCAGATAGTTGTAAAGCCGTTTTCACCTTATCTTGCACAGCATAATATCGCAGAAAGCGGTCTGTCAGGCTGCTCAATACTCGCAGACGGAAGCATTACGCTTATCGTTGATGTAAAAACAATAATTTCGAATATTTTCGGAAACTGATGAAAGGAAGGGAATCCAAAGTGGCATTTGAAAACTCAGCCGAGAATATAAGACTCCTTACCTTTTTCGTCGGAGAGGAGCAGTATTGTGCGGATATATCTATCGCCCACGATATTATAAAAGTCCCCGCAATAACCTATATTCCAAGACTTCCGGAGTATATAAAGGGGGTAATAAACCTTCGTGGTAAGGTAGTGCCTATATGTGACTTAGCTCTCAGATTCGGAGTCGAGGGAGAGGAGTACGACGGCCAGAGCTGTGTTATCGTCTTTTCAATAAGAGGTACACAGGTCGGCTTCCTCGTTAAAAGAGTAGGGGATGTTATAGACATAACCGAAAAGCAGATTTGCCCGACAGTAAATGAGCGAAGCTTCATCAGTCATATCGTAACAACAGAGGAAGGAAGCTTTGTCAAGAAAATAAACCTCGAGGAAGTATTTGAGGCGTAAACCATAGGAACAGGAGGAAAAAGGAGTGACCATAAATACCGAAGATTTCGTCAGACTGACCAGCTTTATTAAGCAGAAGTATGGTATTGACCTCATAAATAAACAGCAGCTTGTCCAGTCAAGACTCGCCTTGTATGTAAAGCAAAGCGGCTATGATAACTTCACAGCCTTTTTAGATGCAGCCTTTGCGGACAGAAGCGGTGTCGAGGTCGCAAATATCATCAACAGGCTGACAACAAATCACACCTACTTCAACAGAGAATCACAGCACTTTGAACACCTGGTCAAGTATTTTCTGCCTAAGAAGGAAAAGGAGAACCTCAGCCACCAGCTCTGTATCTGGAGTGCGGGCTGTTCGTATGGTAATGAGCCGTATAACGTCGCTATGTTCATCGACGACTACTTCGGGTTCAGAAAGCCTGCATGGGACTGTAAGATTCTCGCAACAGACATCTCACTCAACGCCCTCGAAAAAGCAAAGAAGGGTATATATTCAGCCTCCTCAATCAAGGAGCTTCCTGAAGCATGGCAGAAGAAGTACTTTACAAGGCTTCCCGACGGAAACTATCAGGTAGTCCCCAAAATAAGACAGGAGGTAGTGTTCAGATACCATAATCTTATGGAGCCGATTGCGTTTAAAAAGACCTTCGACCTCATACTGTGCAGAAACGTAATGATTTATTTTGACGAACCTACCAGAGAACACCTGAGTCAGAGATTCTACGATAATATGAATCACGACAGCTTCTTGTATATCGGACATACAGAAATAATTTCGAACAATAAGTTTGAAAGGGTTGTTCCGGCAATATACCGTAAGCCATAAAATCACAATTTGGAAGGCAGTAGTTTTATATGAAAGACAGAATAAGAGTTCTTGTCGTCGATGATTCACCGCTGTTCAGAGAAGTTGCAGCGAAGCTTATGAGTCACGACGAGCGAATAGAAATCGTAGCAACTGCAGGAGACCCTTATGAAGCAAGAGATAAGCTTTTGGAATATAAGCCCGATGTAATGGTGCTCGATATAGAGATGCCGAAAATGAACGGCATAACGTTTTTGGAAAAGCTTATTCCACAGTTTGCAATCCCCGTGGTAATATGCTCATCAACACCTATAAATGCATTTGCAGCAATCGAAGCAGGTGCAGTAGACTATGTAAGAAAACCGCTTATAACAAATACCGACGAGCTCAATTCCTTTGCCCAGGAGCTTAATCTCAGAGTAAAGGTCGCAAGTACAGCCCAGACAGTAAGGTCTAAGAATGTCGTGTATAAGGTCGTAAAGCAGCCGTTATCGACTAGAGATTCAACAGGCGATAAGCTCATCGCAATAGGCGGCTCCACAGGTGCAACGGAAGCCGTGCCTGTAATACTCTCAGGTATAACACGCAACTCACCGCCTGTGCTCGTGGTGGTACATATGCCTGAAAACTTTACATCAATTTATGCACAAAGACTCCGCCAGCAGTTCCCTGAGCTTGATATATGCGAAGCAAGAAACGGTATGTACCTCAAAAACGGAAGTGTCACAATTGCCGCAGGTAAAAGACATATGCGTGCATACCACGACGATAAGGGGTATTTCATTACCTCACTTATGGGAGAAAAGGTCTCAGGACATTGTCCGTCGGTCGATGTTATGTTTGAAAGCGTAGCCCATTGTGCAAAGGAAAACGCAGTAGGCGTCATCCTCACAGGTATGGGCAGCGACGGTGCAAAGGGACTGCTCTCAATCAAGGAAAACGGCGGCTTTACAATCGCACAGGATAAGGAAAGCTGTGTAGTGTACGGAATGCCGCTTGTCGCACTTGAAAGCGGAGCAGTGACAAAACAGCTTCCGCTTAATAAGATAGCAGAAGAAATAACCTCAGGATAGGAGAGCTTTATGAATATTTCCAACAACTATAAGGACTACGACGAGCAGGAGGAAAAGGAGCAGGTCATCGAAACAAGACGTATGCTTATGACTATCGTCGACGGAAAGGACTTCGCAATTCCTTTTGAGGATATCGTTGAGGTGTCCAGAATAAAAGAAATCTTCCCTGTGCCTGAGTTTCCTGCGTATGTGCCGGGCGTCGTAAAGGTAGGGGAGTATGCCGTTCCCGCAATAGATGCCAGAGCGAGATTCGGATATGAAACAATCCCCGTGTCAGACAGAAGCTGCCTTGTTGTCACAAAGGACGAGGATAAAAGAATAGGTATAATCGTCGATGCAGTGAAAAGATTCCGTGATACGGCGGTTGACGATATTATGCCACCGCCACAGCTCAACAGCGAAGCGTTCTCAAGATATATCACAGGTATGTTCAGGAGAACAACAAACGATAGAATCTGCTATATCATAAGCCCAAAGCTTATGTATTCGCTTACCGAAAGAGAGGATATCTTCGGCAAGGACGAGGAACCGCAGATGCCAACTCAGATTGAGCTTTAACGTTCACAATACTATCTGAAAAACAAAAGTCGGAGAAAGCTCTCCGACTTTTTTATTTTGCCGATAAATCAATCGAGCGAACTCTGTCACGTACACGAAGTACATTTGAAGGGGATACAGAAAGCTCGTCAATCCCGATTTTTAAAAACTTCTCCGTTAGCGAGGTGTCCGCCGCAAGCTCTCCGCATATCCCAACCCAGCAGCCGTGACTGTGCCCGGCCTCGCAGGTCTTTTCAATAAGTCGCATAACCGCCTCGTGATGTGTGTCGCAAAACGGCTCAAGCAAAGGATTCTGCCTGTCGCAAGCAAGCGTGTATTGTGTAAGGTCGTTTGTCCCTATGCTGAAAAAATCAACAAGCGGTGCAAGTCTGTCACTTATAATCGCCGCAGCAGGTGTCTCTATCATTATCCCGAGCTCAACATCCTTGTCAAAATCCTGTCCCTGTGCCTCAAGCTCTGCCTTCACAAGCTGACATATCGACAGTATCCTTTCAACCTCTCCCACACCCGTGACCATCGGGAACATTATCGAAAGTCTGCCGTATACCGATGCCCTGTATAACGCACGAAGCTGTGTCTTGAATATCTGCGGCCTGCTTAAGCAAATCCTTATCGCACGGAAGCCTAAAGCAGGGTTTTCTTCGTTGCCAAGCCCGAAATAAGCACACTTCTTGTCTGCACCAATGTCAAGTGTCCTTATCACAACCTTTTTGCCTGCCATGCTCTCAAGCACCTTGCGGTATATCGAAAACTGTTGCTCCTCCGTCGGATAATCATTCTGCTCAAGATATAAAAACTCACTCCTGAAAAGACCTATCCCGCCCGCATCATTAAGAAGCACCGAGCCGATTTCCTGTACTGAGCCGATGTTTGCAAAAATCTCAACCCTCCTGCCGTCAAGAGTTGTGTTGTCCTTGCCCTTGAGCTTGTGAAGAAGCATCCGCTTTTCAAGGTCTGCCTGACGCTTCTTCTCCATTTTTGATAATGTCCTGTCATCAGGCTCAAGATAAAGCTCACCCGTAAAGCCGTCAACAATCGCCATGTCTCCGTCTGATATTTCATCAAGAAATTCCTCCCCAAGTCCAATAAGTGCAGGAATGTTCATGTTTCTCGCAAGTATCGCAGTGTGCGAATTTGACGAGCCGTATGCCGTCACAAATGCTAAAACCTTCTCTTTGTCAAGAGAAACAGTCTCACTCGGCGCCAAATCGTCAGCACAGATTATGACTTTTTCGTCAGGAAGAATGTCATATTGCTCCTTGTCCGAAAGACAAGCTATTATCCTGTTGGAAATGTCTTTTACATCTGCCGCCCTAGCCTGCATGTAGCTGTCATCCATCGCCGAAAACATCGACGCAAAGTTCTCCTTCGCAACGCTTACCGCATATTCAGCGTTTACATGCTGTGTCCTAATTATGCTCTTTATAGACTCGTTGTAGTCATCGTCATCTATCATCATTATGTGTATCTCAAATATCGATGCATTGGTCTCTCCAACCTCGTATAACGCCTTGTCATATATCGCAGAAAGCTCCTGCTTCGCCAGAAGCTTTGCCCTCTCAAGCCTCGAAATTTCAGCCTCTGAGTCTTTAATAATGTGCCTCTTGACTGATGCATCAAGTCGCTTGAAAACACAAATCTGACCCATTGCTATTGCACCGCATACACCCTTGCCCTTGAAAACTTTCATAAACTGTTCCCCCAAAAAGTTTTATTCACTTTATAGTATTGCAGGGAATACTTGCGTTTATCCATGTGACAATTGTAAAGCCAATTGTGACGTTTTTGTTATCGTAAAAGGTATTGACATTGCTTGGGAGCGGGGGTATAATGAGTTTGGTAATTCGGAGAGAACAGCTCCGTGAATTATATGGGAGGAAAAAATTATGAATAACGAAATCCAGACAACAGAAAACATCACAGCTCAGAAGCCTGTTAAGTCAGGCTCAGGCAAGCTCTCAATAGTGCTTATGCTGATAATGTCAGCAATGCTCGTAGCACTTGTGGTAATGCTTGCAATCTCAATGAAGAACAACAAGGAGAACGATAAGCGTATAGATGAGCTCTCAGCAACAGTCAACAGCGTTTCTGAAACTGCCAACGGTATGGGCAAGAATATTACAGAAATGAACGAGAAGCTTGTAAACGTAAGCGAGTTTGTAGATAAGTTCTCTCAGAAGATGGGCGCAGAATTCGGCCCGACAACCGAAGACGACGTAACAATCGGTATGGAGTACGAAATCGTGTCAACAAAGGAGCTCTCTGACGCATACCTCGCAGGTGACTGGTCACAGCTTACCGAGGAGCAGCAGAAGACAATCGAAATGGCAGATGCCGTTATCAAGGACGTAATCAAGGAAGGTATGACAGATTACGAAAAGGAAAAGGCAATCTACGACTGGATACATGCAAATGTTTCAGTAGATGACGGAATTACAGTTGCTATCCCTACAACAGGCAACTACTGCGACAATCCATACGGCGTTCTCACAACAAGAAAGGCTGTATGCGTAGGCTTTGCAACAACCTTCAGACTGTTTATGCAGATGCTCGATATTGATTGTATGGTAGTTCACGATACATATCTTTCACACTCATGGAACCTCGTTAAGCTCGGCGAAGGCTGGTACCACGTTGACAACTATATGGACAACGGAAGCACAAAGTACGTAAACTTCAATATGACAGATGCTATGTGTGCAATGGGACACGAATGGGATACAGAATTCTTCCCTGCAGCAACAGCAACAGAGTATAGCTATATTGCTATGAACAGCGTTGATTTCACAACACTCGAAGCATTCGCAAAGGACCTCAGAGAAATCGTTGAAGGCGAAGAAACAGTACAGCGTGCATATAAGATTACATCGGACGATATGCTTACAATCGCTCAGCAGCTTGAAATCATCGCAGGCGAGGTTGAATCATGCGTGTCAGGCTCTGAAATTTCAATGCTCGGCTACTTTACATACGGTACAGTATCTATGGACGAAGACTGCCTCTACTACGGTGTCTCATTTGAGTACTATATGGACGGCGGAGAATTCGGCGACGACTTTATCGGCGACATTACAGACGAACAGATGCAGGACGCAATGGATGTCGTAGAAGACCAGTTCGGAGACTTCTTTGAGAAGCACGAAGAGGTTGAAGGCGATTACGGCGATATGGACGATATGTGGGAGTTATTCTAATACTGAATTTTAAGGAGAATCATTATGAACAGCGTTTTTAAAAGAATTCTGTGTGTTATGCTTGCAGGTGCAACAGCTTGTACAATGCTCGCTTCCTGCTCTGACGATAAAAGCAGCTCTGATAAGCCGGAAAGCTCATCGGTAGCCCAGACAAAGACAGTAGAAATGTCACAGCTCAAGGATGCTATGCTCAAGGCGGATGATACCGTCCCTACAATGCTCACAGCCTCAAGCGAGGACGAGAACGGCGAACAGCTCTTTGCATACCTTGCAGACTATGACTACGCAAACGTAGACGAGTATTTCTTCTGCTATGCAGCAGAGGGAACTGCAGACGAAATCGCAGTAATCAAGCTTAAGGATTCAGCTTCGTCAAATGATTGCCTCAAGGCCGTTAAGGAACACGTCGCAACAAGGTCAAAGCAGTACGAAACCTATGACCCTGACCAGGTGCCAAGATGCAGTAAGGCAATAGTATTCAGCAATGATGTCTATGTGGTGCTTGTCATCAGCGATAAGAATGATTTGGTGAAGGACGCCTTCTATAATGCGTTCAAATAAAGATAAATGATTCGGGGAGATTAAATGGTCTTTTCAGGAATACCGTTTTTGTTTTACTTTCTGCCGTGCTTTCTTGCACTGTACTTTGTAGTACCAAAGAAAGCCAGAAACGCAGTCTTGCTGGTATTCAGCCTGGTGTTCTATGCTTGGGGTGAACCTATCTACATATCGCTCCTGCTGATATCATCAATAGTCGATTATACAAACGGACGACTTATAGAACGCTTTGATGATAAAGTGGCGGTAAAACGTGCATTTATGTGCCTGTCTGTAATCGTGAACCTTGGCCTTATGGGCGTGTTCAAGTATTCAGGCCTTATAGTCGAAACAACAAATTCGCTTTTGGGTACAGCAATCTCAGCACCGGGTGTTGAATTGCCTCTGGGAATAAGCTTCTTTACATTCCAGACTATGAGCTACAGTATCGACGTGTACAGAAAGGATGTAAAGGCAGAGCATAACTTCCTGAGGTATATGACATACGTTTGTATGTTCCCTCAGCTTGTCGCAGGCCCGATTGTAAGATATTCCGATATCGCAACCGAGCTCGACGACAGAAAGGTAACTCCGTCTCAGTTCCAGGACGGCTTTATCCGTTTCCTTATGGGACTTTTCAAAAAGGTGCTTATCGCAAATCAGATAGGCTCCCTGTGGGATTATGTAATAGCCCTTGATGAAAGAACAGCCGCAATGGCGTGGCTCGGACTCGTAGCGTTTTCATTCCAGATTTACTTTGACTTTTCAGGCTATAGCGATATGGCAGTCGGAATGGGCAAAATGCTCGGCTTTACTTATCCCGAAAATTTCAACTATCCGTATATCTGCAACAGCATAACTGACTTCTGGAGAAGATGGCATATGTCACTCTCTGTGTGGTTCAGAGATTATGTGTATATACCGCTCGGCGGAAACAGAAAGGGCAAGGCCCGTCAGATTGTCAATATTATGATAGTCTGGTCACTCACAGGCTTATGGCATGGAGCTTCGTGGAACTTCCTGCTGTGGGGAATGTACTTCGGCGTGATACTTTCACTCGAAAAGCTTGTTAATGTGCCAAAGCATCTCCCTAAAGCACTCCAGCATGTAAGAGCAGTGTTCTTGGTGCTCATCGGCTGGATGATTTTCGCAATCGAGGATTTGTCAGTGATGAAGAACTACGCTCTTGAGCTTTTCGGAACAAACGGACTTTGTAATTCCGATGCCCTGTTCAGACTGAGAAATTACCTCGGCATAATAATAGTTGCCCTCGTGATTTCAATGCCTGTCTACAAAAAGCTCAGGGAAAAGCTCTCTGCACATAAAACTGCCCTCGCAGTCGTGTCCTGTGCAGGCTATGTAACAATGGCAGTGCTGGTCGTTGTTACTGCATCAATGATTGTTGCCGATAGCTATAATCCGTTCTTGTATTTCAGGTTTTAAGGAGGCGACAACGTTATGAAAATGTTTAAAACAGCGCTGTGCGTCTTCTCAATCGGTTTTTTCGCCCTGTGCGGAATAATCTCGGCAGTAATGTCTGACAAGGACTTTTCCGAGGATGAAAACCGTTCACTTGAGCAATTGCCCGAGTTTTCAGTCCAAGCACTCGTAGACGGAGATTATCAGCAGCAGCTCGATACCTACCTCTGCGACCAGACTGCGTTCAGAGGAGGCTTTATGAGAGTGTACGGCACAGCCCAGAAGCTTATGGGCAAATGTGAGTACAACAATATCTACCTCTGCGATGATAACTGGATTATCGACAAGTACAATACCCCGAAGAATACCGAAATGATAGCTAAGAAGCTTAAAAATATCGCAGATACTTCTCCGGCAAGCTGTACACTTATGCTCGTCCCGACAGCAGTAAGCATATACGACGAGGTGTTGCCTGCAGGTCTTGACTTTGAGGTGACACAGAAGGAAACAGCCGACTATATCTTCTCAAACAGCGGTATGACAAATGTGTCGCTCTGGGATGTATTTGAAAGCGAAAAGAACGACACCCGGCTTTTCTACAAAACAGACCACCACTGGACAACCGAAGGAGCATATATCGCATACACAGAGTATTGTAAGGCGATGGGCTTTGAAGCCCTGCCCGAAAGCTGCTTTGATGTAGAGCGTGTGTCCGACAGCTTCTTTGGAACAACCTATTCAAAGGCACTTACAGCCTTCCAGCCTGCCGATGAAATGTATGCATATAAGCAGAGCATGGACGGTATAACCGTTACATATGCAAGCGGAGAAGGTGAGCTCTATTGGGATGAATATCTGAGCAAGAAGGATAAGTATTCTTACTTCTTAGGCTCAAACCAGCCGATAGTCACAATTGAGAACGAGAATGTGTCAAACGGCAGAACACTCGTCGTCGTAAAGGACAGCTATGCAAACTGCCTCGTGCCATTTCTCATAAACCATTTTGAAAAGGTAGTAGTGCTTGATACAAGGTATTACAGAAACGGCGTAACATACGCAGTAGAGCAGAACGAAGCAACAGACGTGCTTTTCTGCTTCAATCTCAATACACTTGATACAGATACAGCAGTAGCAGGAATTTTTTAATACAAACTTCTCCTTATATAGCGAAAGCCACAGGTCAATCCTGTGGCTTTTGCGTTTTTACACGTAATAAGGAAGGACAATAACACACAGTAAACAAAACCAAGGTTTCTCTATGCCGTTTCTTAAAACAAAATAACCCCACAGGTACATACGTACCCGTAGGGTTATTTGGAGCTGCTAACCGGATGTTGCCCCACGGTTCAAATCTGCTTGCACCGCCATAAAAAATAAGCTTAACCCTCGATTGCCTCGGGTCAAGCCTATTTTTTGGAGCTGCTAACCGGATTTGAACCGGTGACCTCATCCTTACCAAGGATGTGCTCTACCAACTGAGCTATAGCAGCACCTCAGTCAACCATAATATTATACAACATTTATCCTGCGTTGTCAATACTAAATTGCAAAAATAAAGGCCCGGACATTATGCCCGAGCCTTGCTTTTATTACTGCTGTGGCTGTGCCTTCTGCGTGATACTTGCAGAAACCATATCCTTTATTGATGTGCCGTTTTCAGAGTAGGTAACCTCGACAGTATCTCCGACACCTATAAGCACAAGCTCCTCATTTTCCGAAAGAAGCTGTCTGTAAGCTGTCTCGCCGCTTGTGATGTATACAACCGTTGTGCCCTCCATTGTAAGGAACTTTATGTCTGAAACAACAATCGTTTTTGTGATATCCTCAGTTGCGTCGCCCTGTTCACCAAGGTCGTTTTCCTTGAGAAGCTTGCGGTAGAGTGACATAACCTCCTTCTGTGAGCCTGCCGTAGCAACAATACCATAGTTTTCAACGTTAACAAGTGCGTACATCTTTACAAGACCGCCGTTGTCCTTGAGCACCATAATGTAGGTAGGCTGACCGTCAACGTTTATGAGGGAAGGGAAGGAAGCCTCATAGCCCAGATGCTGAACCTCACCCTCAGCGGCTGACATTGCAGCCTTTTCGTCAGCACCCGAAATTGCAAAGCTTTTAGCCTCGCCTGTTCTTGAGTTAATGAGAACAAATCCGATGTTTGACTCGTCACCTGTAACAGATGTGATACCTGTGTAAATCCACACGTCGCCGTCCATTACCTTGTAGCCGTAGTCGTCAGTTGTAATCTTGCAGCCGACATTACCGATTTTGCTGTTCCAGAAACCGCCCGAGAGCGTTCCGTACCAGTTGTATTTCTGTATGCAAAGGTCACCGTCATAAACTCTGTCAACCCACTGCGGAACCTCGCCCAGCTTGTAGAGTGAAATGTCACCTGTACAAGCGTCGCAGATTATAACCTCTGTAACGTCCTTACCGCCGAACAAGCCAACCTGTGAGCTGTATGCAGGACAAATCCAGTATGGCTTGCCCTCGTTGTCAATTTCAAAATAGAAATCTTCAAAAATCTTTGTAGGATAGTTGAAGGTGAGATGACGTCTTAAATCATATGAGAAGTAAGCGGAAGGGGAGTATCTGATAGGGTCAATAAGCTCAACGTAGGATGACTCGTTGTTTACAGGGTCAACCATAACATAGCCCGGGATACCGCTGTCCTTGTTTCCCATGTACTTGAAGAATCCGTCGTATTCAAGCGGAGCAACCTTCATCGGCTTTCCGTTCAAATCAATAGTGCTGTATTCTGTGCTTATAACATACTGGCTGACAACATCGCTGAGTGCACCGATTGCCTTCGCACCAATAATTTTCGCACTGTCTGTGTCCATAAGAGCAATGTCGCTTATGCTTTCGTCCTGTGAGATAACATCATCAACCTCGCACTCCTCAACCTCAATAAGAGAAGCGTAGTCAGAAGCCCTGAAAAGTGTCGTGGATGAAAGACCCGCAACAAGTACGATAAGTACCGTCAGCAGTATTATTCCGCCAACTACAAGGTCAAATTTTGATAGGTGATTGTTTTTTCTCTCAGCAAGTATTATAGATAAGAAGCCGTATATCAGAAGCACTACCACAAAGAATACCCATGTCGAAAGCTTCTGCGGATTCATCGACGGAAGCATAAAGTAGTATAATACCGCCGCAATTACAAGCGAAATACCGCCCGCAACGAGATACCAGAAGTTAAATTTCTGCTTTGGCTTAAGGTCAATAATCTTAGGCCCCTTGTCACTTGATTTTGTCATAAATTTATGTTTTCCTTTCCTGCCGGAATTTACGGCGAACGTACTTTTTATGCTAAGTACTCTATTATTATACCACACAAAAATATAAATGTCAATACAATTTACTTTACTTTGATATAAAATCCCCACAGCTTTAGTGTGATAGCCGTATAGAAGTGGCGTTGACTTTTCATATCAACGATGCTATAATTAACAGACCGAAAAATAAGAAGTTGTGAGGATGATATTATGGATAACGGTAAAATATCAAAATTTATCAGGAAACAAAAAGTTGCTTTTATCTGTTCCGTCGATAAAGAAGGGTTCCCAAATGTAAAGGCAATGCTGAAACCAAGAAAGATTGAGGGGTTACATCAGTTTTATTTTTCAACAAATACTTCTTCAATGAGAGTAAAACAGTATATGGATAATCCGAATGCCTGCATCTACTTCTATCATAAAGGGTTGATTAAGTACACGGGAGTTATGTTGAAAGGAAAAATGGAAGTGCTGACCGACCAAGAAACGAAAAATATGATTTGGCGCAAAGGCGACACAATATTTTATAAGGGTGGCGTTACAGATTCCGACTACTGTGTTTTGCGATTTAAAGCCGAAAGCGGAAGATACTATTGCGATTTGAAAACAGAGAGTTTTACGATTGAATAATACAACTTCCAATAAGTCGAACAGCTAGGAAAATAAGAATTTGATGGAGAAAATATTTATGAGTGAAAGACCAGAATTAAGCAAAGAACTTGACTCAGCCACATTTCGTAGCTTTTACTATTTGAAAGAAGAACTTGTAAGTTTCTGTAGAGAAAACAACCTGCCAGTTTCAGGTGGAAAGCTTGAACTTACTGATAGAATTGCACTGTTTCTTGATACAGGAAAGGTTTCTGAGGCTTCCATACATAAGAAAGCAACAACAAACATAGGATTGATTACAGAAGAAACAGAAATTGAAAATAATATTGTGTGTTCGGAAAAGCATAGAGCGTTTTTTAAAGAAAAAATCGGAAAAAACTTCTCATTTAATGTACTGTTTCAGAAATGGTTAAAAAACAATGAAGGAAAAACCTACGGAGATGCTATTGAAGCCTATTATCAGATTCTTGAAGAAAAGAAAAAAGGCAAAACAACGATAGACAAGCAATTTGAGTATAATACATATATCCGTGATTTCTTTGAGGACAATCAAGGTAAAAGTCTTGAAGAAGCTATTATATGTTGGAAATACAAAAAAAGCTTACAAGGACACAATCGTTATGAGAAATCTGACCTTGTTGCGTTAGATAGATAAATCCCAATTTGTAAAACCAAACATATTACATAGCCGTTTTCTATGTCATCTATTTTGAGCAAGACAGACAGCGTTCCGCTGGACCTTAACCGATAAGGTCTAGCGGAATTTTTGTTTTTCCTGCCCGTTCCGAGAGCAATACTTTACTGCACTCACTCATATGAGTGCTTTTTGTTTTGATCGTATGAAAATAAGAGGTTGATCGGGCGTTACAGTCATGGCAACTTTTTCCGCTCGCCATTATGTGCCATATTGCCGCAATTGTGACTTTAGCGACTGATTACATTGATCTGTCTGTTAAGAAATAGACAACTATTGTCTAATATCCCTAATATGCACGCAAAAATCGAAAACATTTGTGCAATATGCATTAAAATCCACCTTCATTCTTATAGGAAGTTCTAATCATAAACTATTGAACAAAAGTACAAAGTATGCTATAATTAATTAAAGAAAATAAGTAAAGATAAGTAGTTGATATAAAACTTAAGTAAGTGACTGAAAAATGTTTTTTTATTAAGGAGGGATCCTTATGAATCTCCTGATCCATTTTGATGTTGCATCTGTTATCATTCTTGTGATAATCCTTGCCACCAATCTTTACAGAAAGATGTATAAGGATATGTCGAGCGTTGTGTTTATGGGTCTTATTGCAACAACGCTGCTTGCTGCAACATTTGAGTGTGCACAGATAATCCTGTACGGAGCCGGTGTGCGTAACGATATCGTATTTACTGTCATAAAAACGTTGTACGTTCTGTTCCACAACCTTGCAACACCTGTATATTTCCTTTATGTCATCAGTATCGCGAGAACATGGCACAAGATGCAGGAGCACCCTGTGATTTCCATTGCTCTGCTGGTACCGTATGCAGTGATCCTGATAATGTATATCATAAATCCCTTTACAGGCTGGATGTTTACGTTCAGTGCTGGTATCGAAACACTTCATACTGCCGCGGTCCAGTACATCTGCTCGGGAATTTATATTGCTGCTACTGTATTCTATGTTATCAGAAACCGCAACCTGTTCAAGAAACATCAGCTTCTTGCGCTGGCTTCCATGCTTCCGCTGACTGCGCTTGCCATCATCGTGAAGTTGTTTCTGCCGAACTCGCTGGTCGGCGTTTTCTCAAACGCTGTCGGCATTATGATAATGTCTACAGTTATCCAGCGTCCCGAGCTTGTTATCGACACAGTGACGCAGCTTAAAAAATACAGCCTTTATGCCGATGATATGGATAAAGCCTTTAAGAACGGTAACCATCTCAGCGTTATAATGATCAATATTGCGAATTATTCTGCGATATACCACCTGCTTGGTTATGACGAGACAAACAGGCTGCTGCGTAAGATATCCAACCGCCTCAATGATCTTAACATACGTTACAGAGCGTTTGCGAATATCTATTATCTTGACCGAGGCCGCTTCCGTATCACGGTAAACAGCTTCAATACCGATAAGATACGTCCTCTTGCATTTGCGGTGAACGAAATGCTGAAGGACAAGCTTACTGTAAAGAATATCGACATCACTCCCAATTCCTTTGTGTGCGTAGCGCGTTGTCCCGAGGATTTTGATGATTTCGCTTCGCTGACGATGTTCGGCTCGGATTTCCATAACAAGATCCCCTACACGGGCGATGTTATCGTAGCTGAGGAGCTTCTGAAGGAGCGCGAGTTCAGCCTTTCAAACGAGATGGACGACATAATTGACCGCGCGCTTGACAGAGGCAATCTGAAGGTATATTACCAGCCGATCTACTCGGTTGCTGAAAAGCGCTTCACCTCTGCCGAGGCTCTGCTGAGGCTTATTGATGACGAAGGTTATGTTGAAGATTATCTTGTGCTCTTGATAGCGAATGATCGTATGATTCTTCAATACGATGATGGTTACGAAAGGCCAGAAACATGGTATCGTGTACAATAAGAATACCTCCTATTAAAGCACCGGCAAAAAAAGAGGCTGTCCGCATCGGACAGCCTCTTCTAATATATTCGGGTAGTGAACTATCTTACGATTGTCTCC
>JAFQLH010000045.1 GCA_017396665.1 Oscillospiraceae bacterium
AGAAAGCTTATGGACTCTCTCGACAGAGCTATGCCTCTTATCAATGAGAGAACAAACAGCCCTGTCAAGTTCCTTTTCGACAACGGTACAATTGACATAAGCTGTACCTCTTCACTCGGAAACGTAAACGACAAATTAAACGCAGATATGACAGGCCCTATGATTAAAATAGGATTTAAGTGCAGATATATGCTCGACCCGCTCAAGGCTTGCGGTGATGACAAGGTCAAGCTTCTCCTGAGCGGAAGCCAGATGCCTCTCAAGATTGTTCCTGCAAAGGGCGAGGAAAGCTATACATATCTCGTACTGCCTGTAAGACTTTAATTTAAAAAGGAAAAATGTATGAAATCTGTTGAAATCAAAATCACGACGGAATATATAAAGCTCGATTCACTTCTCAAGTTTTCGGGACTCGCTGAAACGGGCGCAGACGCAAAGGAAATCATCAAGGAAGGCAGAATAGTTGTCGGTGATGAGGTTTGCTTTATGCGTGGAAAGAAAATAAGAAGCGGTGACAGGGTTTATGTTCCGGAGATTGACACCGAGCTGGTGATTAAGTAATGGTAATTACCAGAGTAAGGGCTGAGAATTTCAGAAATCTTGATAATGTAGATATTACTCTTAATGATAAGGTCAATGTACTGTACGGTAAAAATGCGCAGGGAAAGACAAACTTTATAGAAGCTATGTGGATGTGCAGCGGTTTAAGAAGCTTCCGTAATACCAAGGATAAGGACTTTATCGGCATAGACAAGGATTTTATGAAGCTGTCACTTGATTTTAAGGACAGCGTAAGAGAGCAGAATATCTCCATTGAAATGAAAAGAAGCTCACCTAAGGACAAGCTCGTGACGCTCAACGGCGTTAAGCAGAAAAGTCTGTCGGCAGTTTTCGGAAACCTTAACTGCGTTGTCTTCACACCTGAGGATTTGGAGCTTTCAAAGGGCTCGCCCGATAACAGAAGGAATTTTATTGATATCGCAATAGCGCAGATTAAGAATGCATATTCAAAGGTTGTAGCCAGATATGAAACGGTGCTTGCAAACAGAAATGCAATGCTCAAAAGTATCACATACGGCACTGTTGAAAAGATTATGCTTGAAATATACGACGCTGAGCTTTCAAAGCTTGGCTCTTATATATCAATGCTCAGATACAATTACGTCAAGAAGCTTTTCAAAACTGCAAGCGAGCTTTACAGGGAAATTTCAGGAAACAAAGAGGAGCTTAGCTTTTTCTATCAGTCAACTGTATTTGATAACCTCGAAGGCAAGACAGACTATAAAAAAAGTATGGCGAACGATTATTTCTTTGCCTTGAGAAAAAATGAAGAAAACGACCTGCACTGCGGATTTACACAGCTTGGTGTACACAGGGATGATTTGCTTGTAAGCATAAACGGACTGAGTACAAGAGAGTTTGCGTCACAGGGACAGCATCGAAGTGTCGCACTTGTCTTAAAGCTTGCGCAGGCTTATATTCTTTGTCAGGAAAACAAAGAGTCGCCGGTTATCTTTCTCGATGACGTTTTAAGTGAGCTTGACTATGAAAGACAGGAATTTGTGCTCAATAAGATTAAAAATATGCAGCTTTTTATAACCTGCTGTGACAGCTTCCCAAAAATGAACGAGGGGCAGCAGCTTACTATAGAAAACGGCAGAATATCCAAAGCGTAAAGCAAAGGAAGTGAAC
The DNA here is from genome assembly GCA_017396665.1 of Oscillospiraceae bacterium. Taxonomy (GTDB): domain Bacteria; phylum Bacillota; class Clostridia; order Oscillospirales; family Ruminococcaceae; genus UBA7477. The sequence continues at coordinate 1,693 of JAFQLH010000045.1, forward strand.
AGCGTGTATCTTCATATCGGTAATGATTATACCCTGAGAACAAAGGACATAATCGGAATATTCGATATTGAAAATTCCTCTGTTTCAAAGGATACAAGAGACTTTCTGAAAAATGCCGAAAAGCTTAAAAGAGTAGTCTATACAACCTATGAGCTGCCAAAAAGCTTTGTTGTGTGTCTTGACGAAAGCCTTAATGAAACAGTCTATGTTTCACAGCTTTCCTGTGCAACGCTCAGAAAAAGATTTCTTAAAAAAGAAATACTGTAACAGTGTAATTTATAAATAATTTTATTTCCATAAAACTCAAAAGCTAAGGAGTGTAAAAAATTTGGATAACTTAAACAACGTCGGTGAAATCAACGAATTCGAGCAGAATATTTCTGTTGTCGATAAGGAAAACAACTACGACGAAAATCAGATTCAGGTGCTTGAAGGACTTGAAGCTGTAAGAAAAAGACCGGGTATGTATATCGGTTCAACAGGCCCGAGAGGTCTGCACCACCTCGTTTATGAGATTGTTGACAACTCAATCGACGAGGCTCTCGCAGGCTACTGCAGTGAGATAACTGTCGATATACTCGAGGGCGATATTATCAGAGTTTCAGACAACGGACGAGGTATCCCGACAGGTATCCACCCGACTGAAAAGATTTCTGCTGCAACTGTTGTATATACAGTGCTCCACGCAGGCGGTAAGTTCGGCGGCGGCGGATATAAGGTAGCGGGCGGTCTGCACGGTGTTGGTGCGTCTGTTGTAAATGCGCTTTCAGAATGGCTTGAGCTTACTGTTCACGACGGAAGTAATTTGCACTTCCAGCGATTTGAGAGAGGTAAGTATTCCGAGCAGATGGAGGTTATCGGCACAACCGACAGAACAGGTACTACTGTTATGTTCAAGGCTGACCCTGAAATCTTCCAGGAAACAACCGTCTATGACTATGAAATTCTGCTTAAAAGACTGCGTGAACAGGCTTTCCTTAACGCAGGCATAAAGATTGTTTTCTCGGATAGGCGTGACGAAAATAACATAATCTCCGAAACTCTCCACTATGAAGGCGGTATAAGAGAATTTGTTACCCACATTCATACAACAAGAGGTGTAGAGCCGCTTTCTCCCGATGTTATATATCTGGGCGGAATGAGCGGGGATATGAACTGCGAGATTGCTCTTCAGTATAACGACACCTACAACGAGAATATTCTCTCGTTTGCCAACAACATTCATACCCCTGACGGAGGAACTCACGAAACAGGCTTCAAGAACGCTCTGACGAAGGTTATCAATGAGTACGGAAAGACGTTCGGTCTTTTAAAGGACGGAAACGAAAAGCTCACAGGTGACGACGTAAGAGAGGGTATTACAGCGATTGTTTCTGTAAAGCTTACTAATTGTGAGTTTGAAGGTCAGACAAAGGGAAGACTCGGAAATCCTGAGGTAAGACCGTTTGTTGAAAAGCTTGTTATGAATAAGCTTATGGATTACTTAGAGGAAAATCCGTCAGTCGCAAGAGCTATATTTGATAAGTCACTGCAGGCTCAGAGAGCAAGAGAGGCAGCCAAGAAGGCAAGAGAATCAGCAAGAAGAAAATCTGCCCTCGAAAGCTCATCACTTCCGGGCAAGCTCGCTGACTGCTCTGAAAGAGGAATTGACAGAACTGAAATATACATCGTCGAGGGTGACTCTGCGGGAGGCTCTGCAAAGGGCGGCAGAGACAGAACGTTCCAGGCAATTCTGCCTCTGTGGGGTAAGATGCTCAACGTTGAAAAGGCAAGAATCGACAAGGTGTACGGAAATGACAAGCTCTCTCCTGTTGTTATGGCGCTCGGCACAGGCATAGGCGAGGACTTCGATATTTCAAGACTGCGTTACGGCAAGGTTATTATCATGGCGGATGCCGACGTCGACGGTTCACATATCAGAACACTGCTTCTGACATTCTTCTTCAGATTTATGAGACCTCTTATCGAGGAGGGCCACGTTTATATCGCTCAGCCGCCGCTCTACGAGTGCAAGAGAGGAAAGCAGAAGAGATATGCATACTCTGACGCTCAGCGTGACAAGCTCATCAAGGAGCTTCAGAACGGCGACGAAAACGTGAAGGTTGATATTCAGAGATATAAGGGTCTTGGTGAAATGGACTCACAGCAGCTGTGGGATACAACTATGAATCCTGAAACAAGAATTATGCTCAGGGTTACAATGGAAGACGCCCGTGCAGCAGATGAGATATTCACAATTCTTATGGGTGACAAGGTCGGCCCGAGAAGAGAATTTATCGAAAAGAACGCTAAGTATGCCGAAAACCTCGACATATAAAAGAAAGGAGAGGCTTTTATGGGTATACTTTTAGGCGAAGAGGACAACACACCTAACTGGGATAAGGAAATTGAAAGGCTTGTCGGCGAGCACTCCGAAATCGAGGAGATTTCCTTCAAGGAGGAAAAGCCGAAGGAGGAGAATAAACCTCTTTTAGAGCTTAATTATGACATCACAATCGACGAGGAGGACAGAGCCTTCAGGCTGTTCCAGAGGCTTTATGTCTTTAAGAAAAATGTCATTACAACACTTGTTTTCGGTGCGGTTGCGGCAATTTTTCTGTTTCAGATTATTACAGGAAAATCTGTATATCTGAGCATCGGTCTTATGAGCGTGTGCCTGGGAATGATTGCTGTCACTTGGATTACTCCGATAAGAGTCAGAAAAATGCTCCTTGTTGCTCTTGAAGCACTCAAGGACGACAGATATATTTTCAGACTTTTTGGCAAGAAATTCGAGATTGAAACGATAATTCCTCAGGAAGATGAGGCTCTCGCAAAGGAGCTTGTAGCCGAGGACAAGGAAAAGGGCGAATTTGAAGGCGATGACGAGGAGGAGGACTACGAAGGCAGAATAAAGCCTCCAAAGTCTGAATACAAGCTCCCGTCTGACGATATGAGAATAATTGAGACAGACGATATGTTTCTTATTTTTATATCAAGAGAGACCTTCCACGTGCTTCCGAAAAGGGCTATGACAGAGGAAAATCTGAAGGTTTTAAACGAAAGCTTTGTAAACAAATTCGAGGATTATCTGAAGGTTTAACACCTTTGGAATTTGAAATTTAAGTAGGGTGATATTTTGGAAATTATAAATAACGGCGAAAATCAAAATAATGAAGTTCTCCACGTTATTGATACTGATATCGAAAAGGAAATGAAAACGTCGTTTCTGGCGTATTCAATGTCGGTTATCATCTCAAGAGCACTTCCGGATGTCCGTGACGGCTTAAAGCCTGTTCACAGACGTATTCTCTATACAATGTATGAGAACAACCTTATGCCTGACAAGGCGTACCGTAAGTGTGCCGATACTGTCGGTACTGTTCTCGGACGTTACCACCCTCACGGTGACGCTTCCGTTTATGACGCTATGGTAAGACTTGCGCAGGACTTTTCACTGCGTTATCCGCTTGTTGACGGTCACGGTAACTTCGGCTCTATCGACAGAGACCCGCCTGCCGCTTACCGTTATACAGAGTCGAGAATGTCAAAGCTTGCGCTTGAGATGCTCTCTGACATCAACAAGGATACTGTAGATTTTGTACCAAACTACGACGACAGATTAAAGGAGCCTACCGTTCTGCCTTCAAGATTCCCGCAGATTCTCTGTAACGGCTCTGTCGGAATTGCCGTAGGTATGGCGACAAACATTCCGCCGCATAATCTTATCGAGGTTATAGGCGCAATTGACCTGCTTATGGAAAACCCTGATGCGTCGCTCTTTGACCTTATGGCACACATCAAGGGCCCTGACTTCCCGACAGGCGGTATCATCATGGGAAGAAGCGGTATAAGAGCCGCATACGGCACAGGCAGGGGCAAGATAATCTTGCGTTCAAAGACCTCGTTTGATGAAATCAAGGGCAGAAGATGCATCATTGTCCACGAGATTCCTTACATGGTGAACAAGGCTGAGCTTATCAAGTCTATCGCAGAGCTTGTCAAGGAAAAGAGAATCGACGGAATTCACGACCTGCGTGACGAGTCCGATAAGGACAAGATGGTTCGTATCGTTATCGAGCTCAAGAAGGACGCAAACGAGCAGGTTGTTTTAAACAAGCTGTTTGCTCTCACTCAGCTCCAGGATACTGTCGGAGTTATTATGCTCGCTGTTGTAAACGGTGAGCCTAAGTGCCTGACACTCAAGGAAGTTCTCCAGCACTACATAGACCACCAGATTGACGTTATCGAAAGAAGAACACGCTTTGACCTTGAAAAGGCAAGGGCAAGAGCTCACATACTTGAAGGTCTTATTATCGCTATCGACAACATCGACGAGGTTGTTAATATTATACGTTCTTCAAAGACAACAATTGAGGCTAAGACAAGACTTATGGAGAGATTTTCTCTCACAGAGATTCAGGCTGACGCTATCGCACAGATGCGTCTTATCCAGCTCACAGGTCTTGAAAGACAGAAGCTCCGTGACGAGATGACTGCTCTTGAGGCCAAGATTGCCGACTTCCTCGACATCTTAGCAAAGAGGGAAAGAGTCTGCGGTATTATCCGTGACGACCTCGCTGAAATCAGCAGAAAATACGGCGACGAGAGAAGAACTCAGATTGAGGACGTAAGCGGTGAGGTTGACATCGAAGACCTTATCCCTGTTGAAGACGACGTTGTCTGCTATACAAACAACGGCTACATCAAGCGTATGCCTGTTTCTGCGTACAAGGCTCAGAACAGAGGCGGCAGAGGTGTAACGGGAATGAAGCAGAGAGAGGACGACTTCATCAAGGAGATGGCTGTCTGCTCAACTCACGACCATATTCTGTTTATCACAAACAAGGGTATTATGTATAGGCTCAAGTGCTTCGAGATTCCTGAAGGCTCAAGAACCTCAAAGGGTACTAATATCGTAAATCTGCTGTCACTTACGCAGGGCGAGGAGCTTGCCGCAATGATTAAGACATCAGACTTTGATGAAGGAAAGTTCATCATAATGGTCACAAAGAACGGCAAGATTAAGAAGACTCCGCTTCCTGCTTATAAGAATGTCCGCAAGAACGGTCTGAGAGCTATCGGACTTGACGAGGGCGACGAGATTATGGGCGTAAGAATGACAAGCGGAGAGGATGATATTATCGTTGCTACAAGAAACGGTATGGCGATAAGATTCTCTGAAACACTTCTTCGTGCAATGTCAAGAACTGCTCACGGCGTAAAGGCTATTAAGCTGCGTGATTCAGACAGCGTTGTTTCTATGGCAAGAGTAAGAGAAGGAGCAACTGTCCTCACAGTTTCGGACAAGGGCCTCGGAAGAAGAAGCTCGCTCGATTGCTACACACCTCAGAACAGAGGCGGATACGGCAGAAAGAACTACAATGTTTCTGACGAAAAGGGTTACGTCTGCGGTATCAAGGTTGTTGACGACACCGACGATATCATTATGATTTCAACTGACGGCGTTGTTATCAGGCTGCGTGCTTCTGACGTAAGAGTTATGGGAAGATACGCTACCGGTGTAAGAATGATGAAGGTCAACGAGAATGAAAGGGTTGTTACCTTCACAAGAGCAGAGCATGACGAAAATGCCGAAATCACCGAGATTGAACAGCCTTCAGAGGAAGAGCTCAGAGCACAGGAGGCACTCGCTGCCGAAGCTGAAAAGGCAGAGGTTGTAGAACCCGACGAGCCTGTTGATGATGATGATGAAGAAGCTGTTGAAGAAGCAGACAACGCAGAAGAATAAAGCTGTTCTTCAGGTATAATTTAAAGATAAAAGCCGGGGATTTCCGAAGGAAATCCAAAGCCAGCCAAAACAAACTTTAGATTATAACAAACTTTGTGGCTGGCTGCTTCACCTGATGTCACCCCCCATTAGGGTTACTGATGAAAAATAGTTTGCTTAGCCCCCCTCAAGGGGGGCTTTTTTGTGGCGAGCCGCCACGGGCGATTGTGCCTCGGATAAGTTTGTTATAAAAGAAAATTTGTCACTCGGCACGCCAGCCCATGCGCTGGGCGGATGTCACCCCCCATTAGGGTTACTGATGAAAAATAGTTTGCTTAGCCCCCCTCAAGGGGGGCTTTTTTATATGCAAAGTCTGGGATTTCGAAGGAAATCCGCAAAATAGTAGTGGAAATTCTACCAAGAAATCAAGAGCTTCGGAGAAACCCCACAAAGTCGGGGATTTCCGAAGGTAAATCCGAAGCCCGTCCAAACAAAATTACGACAGTCGCAAACTTTCGGGACGGGCTGTGTGCCGAACCAAAATAAAAAACCGCAGTATTCCTCGCTTTGCTCGGTTTACTACGGTTTTCTATGGTCGGAGTAGCGTAGCACTCGCATTGCTTTGCAATGCTCCTGCTTGTCGTTTTGCTTCGCAAAACTCTCCTGTAAATTCAAGTCTGCGCACCGAGCCAAAATAAAAACAGACAAACATCCTTTGGATGCCTGTCTGTTTTAATGGTCGGAGTAGCGGGACTTGAACCCACGGCCTCTACCACCCCAAGGTAGCGCGCTACCAACCTGCGCCATACCCCGACATTCTGCCGAAGGATATTATACCACATTTAAGGCGTGTTTTCAAGCCCTTTTAACAAATACTTTTTCGCAAAAAAAGACAGGAATCGCAAGATGCCTGTCTTTCTATTATGCACGGGCACTACCCTTGCTCGCTCATAACCCTTACGACCTCGTCCATAAGGTCGGGGGTTTTCTCGTTCTTGTCGAGGGTGACGGCGAAATGCGGTTTTGCACCGTCTAAGAACCTTATGCGGCTCTTATACCTCTGCGATAGTGCGGTAATCTGCTCAACTGTCGGTGCCTTGATAAAGAAAAGCACCTTGTCATTGCTCTGCCTTATCTCGCTGATGCCGAGCCTTGAAGCAACATTTCTTATAAGCGCAACAGACACAAGCCCCATAACCGACTTCGGCGGGTCACCGTAGCGGTCGATAAGCTCGTCGATTACGTCACGGCTGTCCTCCTCGCTTGTGATTGCCGCAAT
>JAFQLH010000046.1 GCA_017396665.1 Oscillospiraceae bacterium
CAGACCCCCTTACAAAGACTTTTAATATTAATTCAGCCCCATAGGGTGTACATCACAAAGCAGAGAATTTTTCATCTCTCTTGGTGCATACCCTATGGGGCTGAATTTGTGTCAAAAGTTTTAGGAAAGGAGTTTGAGGAATAACCCTTTTTCAAAAGGGTTTTCCTCAAGGGCACACGTAAAGCTCCTGCAAAAGCATTGTCCGTACTACTATTGGCTGTGGTTATGATGCACCGAGTGTTTCAGAGCCTGCGTTTTGTTTTTCATGTTCACTACAAAGGAGGAAGCCTTTTGAATCTGTTGTGACGAGCAGGCTGTCGTCGGAGGGGTTTTCAATCATATAATCAGAAACGAGGCCTTCGAGCTCTGCCACTATTCTATGTCTTATGGCTCTTGCGCCGCTCTCTGAGCTATCTGATTTTTCAGATAATCTGTCTACGACGCTGCTGTCAAACACGAGGTTTATACCCTTTCTTAGTGCTCTTTCAGAGAGCTCGGCGAGCATTCCCCGTGCGATTTCGCACAGCGACTCTTTACTTAGCGGTGCAAACACTACCTGCTCATCTATTCGGCTTCTCAGCTCTGGTGAGAAAAGCTCACGGAGCTTATCTGACAGTGCCTTTTCGGTAAGTCCTCCTGTCTTTTTGGAAAAGCCGACCTGCTTTTTGCTGAGAAGCTCCTCGACGCCGACGTTTGTAGTCATAATGATTACGGTGTTTACGAAAGACACCCTTCTTCCCTTTGCATCTGTGACAAAGCCGTCCTCTAAAATCTGGAGAAGTATGCCGTAAATATCACGGTGTGCCTTTTCGATTTCATCAAACAGGACTATTGAATACGGCTTTCTGCGGACCTTTTCGGTAAGCTGTCCGCCCTCGTCGTGACCTACATATCCGGGTGGCGAGCCTATGAGTCTTGATATTGTATGCTTTTCTGTGTACTCCGACATATCGAAGCGGATAAGCGACTGCTCGTTTCCGAAAAGCTCTCTTGCAAGGACCTTTGCGAGCTTTGTTTTTCCGACTCCGCTTGGTCCTGAGAATACAAACGAGCCTATCGGTCTGTCGGGGCTTCGGAGTCCTGAGCGTGAGCGTCTTATTGCGGCACTGACGACTGAAACAGCCTTGTGCTGACCTATGACCTCGCTTGAGAGCGTTTGTTCAAGACGCATAAGGCGTTTGCTTTCCGCCTCGCTCAAGGTGTTGACGGGGATTCCTGTCTGTGCTGACACGACCTGTGCGACGTCGGGGGCTGTAATAAGCGGTTTCATCTTCTCTCTTGCGACCTGCATTGTGAGTGCTTCGAGGTACTCCTGCTTTGTTATATTCCCTGCTACATAGTCAGAGAAGGCTTTGGATACTGCCCTGCCGTTGTCCTGTGCTTCACGCTCTCTTATTCTTACCTTGGCACAGGCTTCGTCGATAAGGTCTATCGCTTTGTCGGGGAAATACCTGTCGCAGACATATCTCCCTGACAGCTCGACTGCGGTTCTTACTGCCTCACGGCTGATTTCGACCTTATGAAAGCTCTCGTACTTAGGCAGCAGTCCTTCGAGTATTTCGATTGTGGTATCGGGGCTTGGCTCCTCTACCATAACAGGCTGGAAGCGTCTTTCGAGGGCGGCATCCTTTTCAATATATTTTCTGTACTCATCGAAGGTAGTTGCACCAATTATCTGAAGCTCACCACGGGCAAGCTGGGGTTTTATGATACTTGCGGCATCTATTGCACCTTCGGCTGCACCTGCGCCCATAATAGAATGGATTTCGTCGATAAAGAGAATTATACACCCGCTTGCGACCGCCTCATCGACGCACTGCTTCAGTCTTTCCTCAAAGTCGCCTCGGTACTTTGCACCTGAAAGCAAGGCAGTAAGGTCAAGGGAAAAGATTCTCTTATCAGACAGGCCCTTGGGAACTGTATTCTCGCAGAGTCTTCTGGCTATCCCCTCTACGATAGCAGTTTTTCCAACCCCCGCTTCACCGACGAGGCAGGGGTTGTTCTTTGTTCTTCTGCACAGGATTTCTATTACTCTTTCGATTTCTCTGTCCCTTGCGATGACGGGGTCGAACCTTGCGCAGACGTCGTGTCTTGTAATTTCCTTTGCATACTTTTCGAGCTTTGACACACCACAGGGCTTTCTGACAGCTTCCTCTTTCTCACAGCCTGCTGAACACTCGCCGCACAGCTTTTCGGGGCTTACGCCGAGCGACCTTATTATGCTTACTGCACACGAGCCCTTTTCCCTCAGGAGTGATGAAAGGATATGCTCACTTCCTGCGAGCTTATTGTTATATGACTTTGAGAGTGTTACGGCTGAGGAAAGTATTTTTCCTGCGGTTGGGGTAAAGTCCTCAAAGCTGAGGCGGCAGGCGGTACCCATGCCTATATCCTTTTCTATTTTAGCCTTTACCTGCTGTGCTGAGATTCCGTTTCTCTGGAGCATAAGACAGGCTGTACTTGCGCCCTCGTCGAGAATTGCCCAGAGGATATGCTCACTTCCGACATAGGTATGCCCGAGCGAGCCCGCGAGGCTGAGGCTTCGTCTGATTATTTCTCTTGCCTTTCTTGTAAACTCATCAGGATTGAATTCATAGAGCATAACACATAAACGAGCGTGGGCATCAAAAAGCTCCACGCTTCTCCTTTCCCGTTTGGATAACGCTTTGACGCTGACGTTTTAAGCTTTGACCTTTTTGAAAAAAGTATTCCTTCTATCTGAGTTTATTATATTCAGCGGACAAATTCAGCTTTCCTGGGAGACTTGCTATGTTTTAAAAATCGTCTTGTAACACATTTTGCTCCCGTCTCATAAATTATACTATAAGCCGGGCGGAAACGTCGCCCGAGGCTTAAATTCACTTCAAAGGAGTACATTACTATGAACAATTGCGGATTCGGTGGATGCTGGTGGATTATCATCCTCATTCTCATTCTTTGCTGCTGCAACGGTAACGGCAACAACAATTCCTGCGGCAACGGCTTCGGCTGTGGCTGTGACAACAACTGCTGCTAGAAGGGAGCCCCTTCGGGCATTTCGTTCTAAAGCGACCGGGGGTACTGGGCTTTGTAGCTCGGTACCCTCTATTCATTTTACAGCATACAAAAAAGGCATCGGACGTTTTGTCCGATGCCTACAGCTTACTATACCTTCTTTACGAAGCCGCCCTTATTGAAGAACAGCTCTCTGATTGCGAGCGCACAGCCTGACAGGAATCTCTGCTTATCGTCGATAATGCTGAGTGAAATTCTTTCTGCAACAGTCTTTCCTCCGATACGCTCAACGGCTTCCTTGAAGCGTTCGTTAAGCGCTGTATCGTCTGTGAACATAAAGTTGTCGAGAACAATCTTCTGAGGGTTTGTAGTAAAGTAGAGGTTATTGAGGAGCACGCCTGTAAGGTCGAGCACACGGTTTATAACCTTGACAGTTCCCTCGTCGTTCTTATTATACGACTCCATGATATTGTTTGTAGCGATTCTTGAAGCGTCGCCTGAGAGAACCTTGAAGAGATAAGGTGTCTTTTCTGCTGAGAACACCTCAGCGACCTTCTTGATGATTGCGGCAGGTGAAATCTCAGAGCGGCAACAGCCTCTTCTTCCGCATTCACATACAGCGTCAGCCATTGGATTGAGCACGATTCTGTCGACAAAGTCAGTTCTGTTATCGTAGGAAACGATAGGGTCATTGAGGTTTGTTACGACAAAGTGCATTGAATCGCCGTACTGCAAGAATGCGATATTCTGTCTCTTTGAATCCTTAATCTTTGTAAAGTCGATATTAGCCATAGCCATACCCTTTACAGAGTTATCAATTACAATCGGGAGCTTTGTTGCCTGGGAGAAGAGATTTCTCATTGCTGTATAATCAGGAACTCCGTTTTCAACAGGGATTCCGAGCTTATCGAACATTCCCGGATACACGCCGATTCCGACGCCGAGAAGCTGTGACTCCTCGATACAGTTGTCGGTAAGTATTGCCTTTACAGACTTCTTTATAAAGCTTGCTATCTCATCGAGAGTAACATTCTTAGCTATTGTAAGATTTCTCTTATCAAGTGCCGCACCTGCAAGTGTTGCAAGTCCGATGCTCACAAGGTCAGCCTCGATTGTTATACCGATAGTGAACTTGAAGTTATGGTTTATGTCGATAAGTATCTTCTTTCTTCCGCGAGGGGTTTTCTCTGCAACATGCTTATACTCGCCAAGCTCGACGATGATACCCTGCTCTATCATTTCATTTGTGATAATAGTAACAGCAGCTCTTGTAAGCTCGAGTGCACCTGCGATATCAATTCTTGATGTCGGGCCGCGCTGCTTTAATATCTTGAGAACGTGCATACGGTTCTGTCTTTTTAAGTCAAGCTTGCTTATACCATGCTCCATATTATACCTCCGATTTTTAAAAAATATAACAATCTTCGACCATTATAACTCAATATTATTAACCTAATATTAACAAGGTGTTAATGATTTTATTATTTACATTTTTGTAATAGTTGCCGATAAACGAGCGCGCCCTTTGGCGAAGTTGACCAAAGAACACGCTCATTTCATATATTCTGAATACTATGCTTTAATTCCAGGCTGCTGCGTCTGAAACAGGTGCAAAGATTCTTTCTACCTGTTCCTTTGTAAGCTCAAGTCCGAAAATATCCTTATAGTAGCTTATTGCCTGCTCTGTTACATCGACATCCGAAAACAGGTCAGGGTGAATTGTCTTTGCGAGCCAGAGGAGTGTTATAGGTGTATCGATACCTGCTGTATAGCTCCTGTACATACCGAGAGGCATCTTGTAGACACGCTTGTTCTGTACTGCTGATATACCACTCCAGTCAAACGCACCAACGGCATTTGTATAGATAGTATCAGGCTGTGCGGAATTGAAATTGGTAATCAGAATTATATCCGGATTCCATTTATACACCTGCTCCATATTTACAGGGACTCCGTTTGAGCCCTGAAGCTCACTTCCGACATTCTTTGCGCCCAGAGTCTGTGCCCACCAGTTACCGAATGAAGCATTTCCGGGAGTTGCGATTGTTGTATCGTTATACTGGAAGAGAGTGAACAGCTTTGGCTTGTCTTCCTCTGCGAGTGAAGAAAGTCTGTCTGCAACGAGCTTTTCAATCTCCTCGCTCTTTTCCCTGCAAAGCTTTGCCTTATCATTTTCAGGGAACATCTGACTGAGAAGGTCTATCCACTGGTTGAGGGTTTCAACTGCGTCATACTCCCATTTGCTTGCTGAAACTGCAACGGCAGGGATTCCTGCTCCCTCGATGGTTTCACGGAGTGCAGGCATATCTGTGCTATAAAACACTACATCGGGGTCGAGTGCGATAAGCTCCTCTACATTAATATTTGTTCCGTCGAAAAACTCAGTTTTCGCCTTCAGAAGCTCCGGGTAAACCTCTCCGAGCAGGCTGTTCTGTGCGGCTGTCATACTCTGCGGAGCTATTCCGACGAGCTTATCTGCTGAGTCAAAGAAAATTGACAGCACTGATGGAAGCGGATATATATTTGCTACCACTATTCTGTCGATGTTCTTAGGAACTTCGACTGTTTCACCTGCGTGGTCGGTGATTGTTATTGTGTCTGATGACGAGCTTTCCTTTGAGCTGTCAGAGCCTGCACAGCCCGACATACAGCACACCAGCACCACAAGGCACATTACGATTGACAAGATTCTTTTTGCTTTCATTTTACAAAATCCTTTCTATCTGTGCAATTACACTTTCTATGTCCTTTGCCGTATCGGGGATATCCTTTCTGAATATTCTGCCCGAAAAGGCTTCGTGAGGGAGAGGCACAAAGCCTGCACCCTTAGGACAGACAGGCTTATACAGTGGGTCTGCCACTATAACGCTTGCGTCGTTTATAAGTTCCATAAGCTCGTCCTCGTCACGGGCAGTAACGCTCCTTTTTCCGAGGCTGACGCCCATATCGTCCGTTGCACAGATTACACGGCAGTCTATATCCGCCTCAAGCTTCAGGGCTGCGGCGAGGCTGTTTGAGGAAACGCCCTCGCCTATTATGATTACCCTTGCGTTTTCGTTACTGCTCTCACCTGCACAGGTGATTCTGTTTACGCCATCCTGTGCAGAGAGCCTCATGTCAGCGGCTATCTTATCTGTAAAAGCCGCTGCTGTTGGTCTTGCCACCACATAAGGAATACCAAACTTATTTTTCATATACTCGGCGGCTTCTATTCCGCAGAGTGACACGACGAGGTTCACGGTTGCGGCTGATGAGTTTTTAATATTCTCAAGGCTGTCGCCCATTGCCCAGCAGGACACTATCTCCACGCCTCTTTCCGTGAGTGCGTTTTTCATACTCTGAACGCTCGTATTTACTGAAAAGTCAAGCGGTGTTACACCTAAGATATTGCAGGAGAGCTTTTGTGCTTTGTCCTTCTTTGTGACAAATCTTTTTGCAAGCTCTAAAAAAGCCATTGACGCACCCTTGACATAGGTGTTCATACCGTTTGTTTTGACGGGGAGTGTTGGTATTCCTGTTCTTTTTTCTATAACAGAGCAAACTGCGTCAAAGTCAGTTCCTATCATCATAGGGATAGGAGTTCCGCAAAGGGCTATAAACTGAGGTCTGAGCTCGTTTGCGGCAGAAACGATATCGCCTATGAGCTTTTCGTCGTCGCCCATAATTGCTTCCATTTCCGAAAGGCCTGAGATATACACCATACTGTCAAAGTCGTACCATCTCGGTTCGTCGTGAGTATTATAGGTTGAATTACAGCCCGACGCATCGTGCATAATTACCATTCCGCCAAGCTCAAAGAGTGCTGACGGGACGCCTGACACGTCTGCTGTATAGGTAGAGATAACTCTTGCTGTCTGCATCATACACATCCACACCCCAATCCTTTAATCTGGATAAGCGATTTTGTATCCTTAGGTGACATATACGCTTCTCTTATAAGTGCACATAGCTTTACTATTCCGTCAAAGCCGTACATTCCGCCGCCCTCGACGATGTTTACAAAATGCTCCGTGCCTGTAAAGTAAGCCGCTTTCTGTCCTATTGCGAGAGTTTTTCCTTCTGAAACTCTTGGCAACACTCTGAGCTTTGCGTGGACTGTTGCGTAGAGAGAAAGCGTCGGGTAGCTTTTCTTTAAATAATCAAAGTCCTCTTTTTCGAGTGCATTAAAGCTGTCGGCATACACAGAGGTAACGTTAAAGCCTCTGTCGAGGAGCATTCTTGTGAGTGAGAGGGGCGCAGTTGTTGCGGTATAATCGATAGTAATCGGGGTATTGCCAACGAGTGAGAGTGTATCGCTGAGGGCTTTTTCGCACGCTTTTCTTTTCTCTGAAAAGTCCTGCTTTGGAAGTCCCATATACTCGCACAGCTCATCTAAGGCTTTCTCTATTTTGTCAAAGCCGTAGCTTAGCGGCATACTCAAAAGCTTTTGTGAAAGACGCTTCTCAAGCTCTTTCCCTGACGGGATTGCGACGGGATTTGTCACTATATTCACGCACGAGCCCGCCATTGTCTGATACTCGTCGTAGCTTTTGCAGTCGGTTATTTCGATTACCTTAAACCCTGCTTTTTGAGATAGAGAATATATCTCGCTTCCCTTATCTATACCGATATTGTTTCCGATAATGCTTATCTGCTTTTTGTCCTGCTCCCTTTCTTTAAGAAGGCTGTAAAGCTGTCTTCTCATAAGCTGGTCGGGGGTAAGTCCGCTTTTTCGCATAATGGGGTTCATATAACAGTCGGTAAAATCGACCTGCGGAAATCTTTTTCTAAGCTCCCTGTACACGAGCGGAAGGTCACAGCCGATAAAGTGGTGGACACAGCTTGTATACACGAGCACGGCTTTCGGCATTACGGTAAGCTTTGAGAGGATATCTGAAACGCCCTCTATGATAAGCTCCTCCATATCGCCGTCTAAGATATTCTGCTCTCTTATTTCGACGGTAGAAAACCTGTCTGTTGCATTCATTTCTGCCGCTGTAAGCACAACGCCTCTTAAGCAGCCTGCGGCACAGACAAATATCTCGTGTCCCTGTGGCAGAAGCATTCCTGTATGGACTATATTCCATGTTCCTCTTGCGCTGCAGCCGTACTCAAGCCCTGACACGAATGGTGCCGGGAATGACGCATCCTTAAAATCGACTCTTGCGCCTTTATCTGAAACCTCTGCGCCTACTCTTGTAAGCATTGTTAATCCTCCTTTATGCCACACGCCTCAAGGACTGCCCTTGCGAGTGTGCGGTATTCGTTTGCCATTTCGCTGTCCGGGAAGGCTTCAATAACGGTTTTGCCGATATCCTCCGCCTGAATTACAGTATCGCTTCTTGAAAGCTCGCCGATAATTGACGAGTTTATATCCTCGCAAAGCTCCTTTACCTTCTCGTCCTCGTTCTTCACGTTACGTCTGTTCAGGATTATTCCACCGAGTGTTGCATAGCCTCTGTCCTTGAAGTTATCGACAGCAACTGCGATATTTGCGGCGGCATGGATAGCCATATTCTCACCGCTTGTTATAACAAAGACCTTGTCTGCATATCCGTCACGCATAGGCATTGAGAAGCCTCCGCACACTACGTCGCCGAGAACGTCATAGATAACAACGTCTGGCTTATAGGTTTCGTATGCGCCCTTCTCCTTGAGCTTTTCGAGTGCGGCAATTATTCCTCTTCCTGCACAGCCCATTCCCGGTGTCGGGCCGCCTGCCTCTACGCAGACAACTCCGCCGAAGCCCTCGCACACCATATCAGACAGCTCAAAGTCATTCTTTCTGTCTCTTACGAGTGAAAGCACTGTGCTGAGTTCTTTTCCTTTATGCAGGGCAGTTGTAGAGTCTGCCTTCGGGTCACAGCCTATCTGCATAACCTTATATCCCATCTGGGACAGGGCGGCAGAGATATTGGAAACGGTTGTTGACTTTCCTATTCCGCCCTTTCCGTATACTGCAAGTTTAATCATAGCTAAAAGCTCCCTTCCTTTTTTGCATAGGTTGCCTTGACGCTTACCCCGTTTATAAGTGACAGCTTGTGAAGAAGCGTATCAACCTCGCTGTGGGGTGCTTCAAGTGTTACATTTATAATATTCACGCCTGCTTTTTTATATGGCATTCCCATTCTTCCGATAAGATATCTGCTATAGCTGTGCAGAAGCTCACTTATTCTTTCGCCCTGGGAAAAGTCACTTGCGATGATTGAGAGGATTGCTATTCTCTCCTCGTCGTCTGAGCGAACCTCGTTTCCGTCAGAAAGGCTGAGGGCTGTTATACTCTTCAAGGTATTCTCGTCGGTATCGACCTCGCCTATCACGGCTTTTACCCCGAACGCTGACTCTATATTCTTTTCGGTAACAACCGCTGCTGTATCACCGAAGATGCTGTTGCCCTCCTTGAAAAGCAGGAGTGCCTTGTCACAGCGTGAGAGAGCGTGTGCGGGATAGTGGGTATTGAATATACAGGTTACACCCTGTGAAGAAAGCTCAGAGAGAGTATCGAGAACGATAAGCTGATTTTTGAAATCGAGGTTTGATTCCGGCTCGTCGAGGACTAGTATTTCAGGCTGTGAGGCAAGCGCTCTTGCGATAAGCACCATCTGCAGCTCGCCTCCGCTTATTTCGTTGCACAGCTTGTTTTCAAGGTGTGATATACCGAGTCTTGAGAGTATTTCCTCTACTGCCCTTATGTCCTTTTCAGACGGCTGGCGGTAGAAGGAGATACGGCTTGTTCTTCCGAGCAGCACTGCTTCTGTTACAGGCATAGCAGATGTGAAATTCTTCGCCTGCGGGACATATGCGATACTGCTCCAGAGCTTTTTGTGGGGGATATCCCTTATATCCTTATCATCGAGGGTGCTTTTGCCCTCTTTCCATTTAAGAAAGCCGAGCATACAGCGAAGGAGCGTTGTTTTTCCTGCACCGTTAGGGCCGAGGATTGCAACAAGCTCGCCCTTCTTTGCGGTAAGGCTTACGTTCTTTAAGATATTGTCCTTGCCGTAGCCGAAGCTTGCGTTTTCTATTTTCAGAATCATATTCTCCAGCCTCCGCTTCTTCTCATAAGTATAATAAAGAACGGTGCGCCGATGATTGCAGTGAGGATTGAAATGGGTATTTCAGCCGCCGAGGCACTTCTTGCGATTGTATCGACAATGACCATAAAGCAAGCTCCGATGCTTATTGAGGCAGGAACAAGCGAGCGGTGGTTGTTGCCGAAAGCCATTCTGCATATATGGGGGATAAGCAGACCTACCCAGCCTACCTGTCCGCACATTGACACGCAGGAGGCGGTTATCATTGTTGCACAGATTACTGTTACAACTCTGAGTATGTTTACATTAACGCCGAGTGATTTTGCTTCGTCGTCGCTGAGCGGAAGGACATTGAGTCTCCACCTGATTACATAGAGAATGATAATTCCGATAATAATCGGCGGTGCACCCAGCTTCAGCGACTCATACCCTGCACTGCTGAGGCTTCCCATAAGCCAATAGGTAATTGCGGGGAGCTGGGTTTCAGTATCGGCTGTAAACTTCACAAGCGACACGAGGGAATTGAAAAGCGAGCCTATCATTATACCCGACAGCACGACAGAGGAAAGCCCCTTCCCTTTATTCTTGCCTGCACCTGCGAGCCAAGTAAGTGTTACAGCGACAGCTCCCAGCAGGAGGGCTGTTATCTGCACTCCGATAAGCGACATTCCCATAAGGAGTGCGAGAGCTGCGCCGAACGATGTTCCCGACGCAACGCCGAGGGTATCGGGAGTTGCGAGAGGATTTGAAAAGAGGCTCTGGAATGCACAGCCTGCGACAGAAAGTCCTGCTCCGACGAGCAGTGCTAAAAGGACTCTCGGGAGTCTTATATTCCATATAACTATATACAGAGGGCCGCCCGATTCCTTTCCGCTGATGCCGTCTGCGATTGTCTGCAATATCTCACTGACAGAGTAGCTTATTCTGCCTATTGACATTGCTGCGATACTCACGGCGACGGGCATTATTACAAGCAGGATACTTGCCCAAATCGGCAGGGCGCCTGTTTTTCTTCTTTTACCGGTTGTCATACTTTGTCACTACCTTTGAGTAAGCTGTTTTAGCTGAAACGCCATTTAGCTTTCCGATTTTTCCTGAGAGGGCGCTTATAACATCCTGCGGTGCATCGACTGCGACACTTATTACGCTTACATTCTTCTCGCTGTACGGGATACCCATTCTGCCTATGATATAGCTTCCGTACTCGTGCAGGATTGCGTTGAGCTCGCTTACGCTTTCGCTGTTTTCTACGATAATTCCGATGATTGCTACTCTTGTTTCCATATTCATTCTCCTTACAAAAGAAAAAGGGCTGTATCAAAAAAGACACAGCCCGACAAACCTGCACGATTACTACCGCACAGGATAACTTCATTATTGCTGTATCTTTCGCCTCAAAGCATATGTTTTCGGTGTCAGATTACAATTTTATTTTATCACAGCGTCAAGGTATTGTCAAGGCTTGACGCTCCCTTTTTACTTTACAAAAACGAACTCACACAGCTCGAAAAGCTGTCTTCCGCTGAACATTTCCTTAAACCAGCCGCCTGCTGTATCCTTTACCTTAAAGAACACGGAATGTCTTCCTGTAACGCTTTCTGTTATGCAGGAGACCATTCCCGAATCGGTGCCGACCTTACAAATGCCGATTTCCTTTCCGTTTTCGCAGTCGTCTATAAAGATATGTATTTCGCTGTTACAGCCCATGCCGTTTACTCTTGCACAGAACTCCATAGTCTTGCTTGAAAAGTCATCGCCGAAGTCGAAATACTTGTAGCCCATAACACAGCCGTCTGTTATGCCTGTTATCACTCTTTCAAATCTGTTTTTCTCTGTGACAAAGCATCCGCCCCTAAGCACGCAGGCAATCTCCGCGGGAGTCTGTCTGTACGGCAGAAGCGACTCCTCGAAGCCAAGCGAGGTCATCTCGACTGTCGGGATAGTGCCGTCCGGCAGAAGCTCGATTTTCTCGACGCAGGCTCTTCTTGACATAATAGTGCCGTTTGTCATTCTGTGATAGAAGATATACCACTGTCCGTTTATCTGACAGATTGAGCTGTGGTCATTTCCGCCGGGATAGTCGTCGCCGTTGTCTACGATATAGCCTCTGTATTCAAACGGACCTGTCGGCTTATCCGAGGTTGCGTAGGCAAGTCTTGAGCCACGCTTCGGAGAATAGATGAGGTAATAGGTATCCCCGACCTTTCTTGGTGAGCAAGCCTCGAAAAACTCAAACGGCTTTTCCACGGGGATAATATCCTCGATATGACTGTTGTCGATAATCTCGTACATATTATCGGGGTTGACCTGAGCCATAAACGACTTTTCAAAGCCACAGTAGATATACACCTTTCCATCGTCATCTACAAGCACACCCGGGTCTATGAACCAGCCGTTTGCACAGACCTCCTCGGGCATTGTATATTTATATGTGGAGATAAGCTTAAACGGGCCTTCGGGCTTGTCGCTTACTGCTACACAGCCCTTCTCCCCCATTATATACGCATAGAGATAATACTTCCCGTCCTTTTCAACGACGTCGGGTGCATAGAGGTAGTTGCCGTTTGCCCAGTCGGTATCGCAGGCATGGTCTCTGTCGTCTTCTGTATGGAAGATGTCGCCGTGGCAAACCCAGTCGCTTAAGTTATTAACGCTTGCACTCCAGACCTTGAGCTTTTTATCGCAGAAGCTGTCTGACGCAGGTCTGTCGTGTGAGCCGTAGACATATACTCTGTTGCCGAACACTCTCGGCTCTCCGTCGGGGATATACTCCCAGAGCGGTAAATACGGATTTGGCATATGAATTCCTCCTATGCAAATATTTTATTGCTAACTTTATTGTACCATTTCTCGTAATTTTGTCAATAGGCAACGAAAAATCAGCTAAAATCTTAATATTTTATGGTGTTTGTAATAATTCACTATTGCAAAATTAAACAAAGCGTGGTATCCTATTTACAAGGATAATCGGAGGTATAAGGACACTTGAGAGTATTTTCACAAGGGCGTAGCTTTCGGTTAATATATTGCAATCTTTAAAGGAGGCATTTTATATGAAGAACAAACTTCCGGCAAAAATATTTTCTCTTGCTCTCTGCCTGTCGATGGCGGCATCTATGGTAGCTTGTGCAGGAGATGACAGCTCCGCTTCAGAGGCTTCGTCACAGTCGTCTGTTGCAGACAGCTCACAGGCTGACGAAAGCACTGACGATTCACAGGCTGATGAAGGCGAGATTATGGAGTTCAACGACAAGACCGCTATGCAGATTATTGAGGAGATGGGCAACGGCTGGAATCTCGGAAACACTATGGAGGCTTGCGGTATCAATGCGAGCGACCCTATTTCATATGAGACCTGCTGGGGACAGCCTATCACAGAGCTTGGCACACTTGAAGGCGTCAAGGCTGCAGGCTTTGACTCTGTAAGAATTCCTGTTGCTTGGTCCAACATGATGAACACCCAAGACGGAAGCTACAAGATTGATGATGCATATCTTGACAGAGTTGAGGAGATTATAGGCTACGTTATTGAAAACGATATGTACTGTGTTGTCAATGTTCACTGGGACAGCGGCTGGTGGGAAGGCTTCGGCTCTGAGGACCAGGCTCAGAGAGATGCTGCCATGGCAAGATACAAGGCTATCTGGACACAGGTTGCTGACAGATACAAGGGCTACTCTGAAAAGCTCATATTCGAGTCTGCCAACGAGGAGCTTGGAGAAAGATACTTCACAAACATGAAGCACAGCGAAAAGTACGACCTTACCAACGAAATCAACCAGACCTTCGTTGACATCGTAAGAGCTTCAGGCGGAAACAACGACAAGCGTTGTCTGCTTATCGCAGGCTTTGAGACCGACATTGACAAGACCTGCAAGAACTCCTTCGAGATGCCGACAGATACTATCCCTGACCACCTTATGGTTTCAGTTCACTACTACACTCCTTCAACCTACTGCATTGCTTCAGAGGTCGACAACTCATGGGGCTACCGTGACAGCTGGGGCACTCAGGAGGACATTGCTGAGATGCGTTCATACTTTGAAAAGCTCAAGAAGTTCACCGATGCAGGCTACCCTGTTATCATCGGTGAGTACGGCGTTGCTCAGATTAAGGACGAAAACGGCGTGTGGATTTACAAGGAAGGCTGCGACGAATTTATAAGAAACGTTCTCCTTCTCTCAGAGGAAATGGGCTACTGCCCTATGCTGTGGGATTGCAGCAACTTCTACGACAGACTCTACTTCAAGATGAAGGACGATACCATTGCTCAGATTTTCCTTGACGCAAAGGCAGGTACTCTCGCTCCTACTCAGTTTGACGAGGCAACCGATTCCGAACCTGACGTTGAGCAGGCTGCATAGCAAAAACAAGCTGATAAAAAAACTACACCGCAAGGAAAGCCTTGCGGTGTTTTTTTACGTTTTTATTCGCCCTCAAAAAGTGGGGTTGAGAAATATCTTTCTGCTGTATCGGGGAGTACAGTTACGACTGTTTTGCCCTTGCCGAGCTTCTTTGCAAGCTTTTTAGCGGCAGCGACGTTAGTGCCTGCTGAGATTCCGCACATAATACCTTCGAGCCTTGCGAGGTCCTTGGCTGTTTCGATAGCCTCTTCGTCGGACACGATATACACCTCAGAGTATATATTCACGTTCAGATTCTTTGGGATAAAGCCGTCGCCGTTACCCATCTGGAGATGTGTGCCGATTGTACCGCCTGCTAAGATTGCGGCATTCTGAGGCTCAACAGCCCAGATTTCGATATTCGGGTTCTGTGCCTTTAGCACCTCACCTATACCGCTGATTGTTCCGCCTGTACCGAAGCCGGAGCAGAAGCCGTGGATTTCCTTACCTGCCTGCTCTAAGATTTCAAGGCCTGTATGGTGCTTATGGGCGAGGAGGTTTGCCGGATTTTCAAACTGCTGAGGGATATACACATTCGGATTTTCAGCCTTCATTCTCTCTGCAGTTGCGAGGCATTCGTCCATACACTTTCCGATATTTCCTTCGTCGTGGATAAGTACGACCTCTGCGCCGTAGTGACGCACGAGCATTCTTCTTTCACAGCTTACAGAGTCAGGCATAATAATTACCGTCTTATAGCCTCTTACCGCACCGATAAGTGCAAGTCCGATACCCTGATTGCCGCTTGTTGGTTCCACTATAATAGTATCCTTATTGATAATACCTTCTCTTTCTGCTGTGAGAATCATATTATAAGCAGTTCTTGTCTTGATTGAACCGCCGACGTTGAGTCCTTCAAACTTAACTAAAATCTCTGCTGAATCCTCATCTGTCATTCTGTTAAGACGGATTAGCGGAGTATGTCCGATTACGTCGAGTACACTGTTGCTTATCATTACACATTACCCTTTCAAAATTGCTTGTATGCATCCGCCTTATGCCGTCAATACTGCATAGGGCGGTTATTTCCAAAACGCCAAGGTTTATTATATCATATGAAACCTCTCTCGTCAATTGTTACTTTGACAAGATTATTTGGTAATACATATAAAATAAATCAATTCGCTTGACTTTGAGGGCGAAATTTTGTATATTATTATTATAAACATTTTAAGAACTGAATAGGGCAGTTCTTAAAAGTAGGAGGATTTATGAATACACAGGAAACTTTCAAACCATTTATCCCGGCGAATAAGGTTGTGAAAGAGCTTACACCTGCTTCTATCATCATAGGTGTAATCCTCGCAATCATTTTCGGTGGTGCAAATGCTTACCTGGGATTACGTGTAGGAATGACCGTTTCTGCGTCAATTCCTGCCGCTGTTATTTCCATGGGTGTACTGAGAGTTATTCTCAGAAGAGACTCTATCCTGGAAAATAACATTGTTCAGACTATCGGCTCTGCCGGTGAGTCGGTTGCTGCCGGTGCAATCTTTACAATGCCGGTACTCTTTATGTGGGCAGGCGAAGGAAAGGGCGACGCTCCTTCCCTTATCGAAATTGCTCTTATCGCACTTATCGGTGGTGTTCTCGGCGTTCTCTTTATGATTCCGCTTCGTCAGGCACTCATCGTTCAGGAGCACGCTACTCTCCCTTACCCTGAAGGTAAGGCTTGTGCAGAGGTTCTTCTCGCAGGTGAAGAGGGCGGAGCTAAGTCAAGCACAGTATTCAAGGGACTCGGTCTTGCTGCCGTTTACAAGTTCATTGCTGACGGTCTCAAGGTATTCCCGAGCGAGGTTGACTATGAAATCAAGCCTTACAAGGGCTCCGGCATCGGTATGGACGTACTTCCTGCTCTCGCAGGCGTAGGTTACATCTGCGGTGCACAGGTTTCTTCTTACCTCCTCGCAGGCGGTACTATTGCCTGGTTCGTTATCATGCCACTTATCGCTCTCTTTGGCGGAGAGGCTATGATCTACCCCGGTGACATTCCGATTAACCAGCAAGACGTATGGGACCTCTGGTCCAACTATGTAAGATACATCGGTGCGGGCGCAGTTGCTTGCGGCGGTATCCTGAGCCTTATCAAGTCATTCCCGACTATTATCAAAACCTTCAAGCAGGCTATGAAGGGCTTCGGCAAGAAGGCTGAAACTACTGACAGACTCAGCCGTGACATTCCGATGAGCGTTATTCTTGTATGTATCGGAGTAATTGCTATTGCAATGTGGCTCATTCCTGCAATCCCTGTAAACCTTATTTCAGCGATTATCATTATTGTTTTCGGTTTCTTCTTTGCTACTGTTTCTTCAAGAATGGTAGGTGTTGTAGGAAGCTCAAACAACCCTGTTTCAGGTATGGCGATTGCAACACTTCTCATTTCTACAATGATTCTCAAGGCAACAGGAAACACAGACACAAACGGTATGATTTGTGCTATTGCTATCGGTTCTATCATCTGCATCATCGCTGCTATCGCAGGCGACTCCTCACAGGACCTCAA
Organism: Oscillospiraceae bacterium; assembly: GCA_017396665.1. Lineage (GTDB taxonomy): Bacteria > Bacillota > Clostridia > Oscillospirales > Ruminococcaceae > UBA7477. The sequence goes on from JAFQLH010000046.1 coordinate 16,914, forward strand.
GACAGGCTACATCCTCGGTTCTACACCTATCAAGCAGCAGATTGCTGAAATCGTTGGTGTTGTTGTTTCTTCAGTTGCTATCGGCGCTGTTCTTTACCTCTTCAACGAGTCATGGAGCTACGGCTCAAAGGAGCTCCCTGCTGCACAGGCTACACTCATGAAGATGGTTGTAGAAGGCGTTATGGACGGAAATCTCCCATGGGCTCTCGTATTCGTAGGAGTATTCGTAGCACTCGTTGTTGAAATTCTCGGTATCCCTGTTCTTCCGTTCGCAGTTGGTCTTTATCTCCCAATCCACCTGAGCACACCTATCATGGTAGGCGGTCTTATCAGATTCTGGGTTGACAAGAGAAAGAAGGTTTCTGACGAAGACAGAAAGAACCAGGTTGAAAACGGTATCCTTTACTCGTCAGGTCTTATTGCCGGTGAAGGTATCGTAGGTATACTGCTGGCGATATTCGCAATAATACCTATGGGCGGCGGACTTACACTTGCAGACAAGCTCGACATCAGCGGAAAGCTCGGACTCAACCAGAACGCCGGAAACGCTTTAGGTCTTGTTGCATTCGCACTTCTTTGCACAGCTCTTATTTCAGCTATCCTTAAGAAGCCAAAGGCTAAGGCTGCTGTTGCTGCAAAGGCTGAAGCTTCAGAGGAAAAGGACGATTAAAAGATGTCAAAGCAAAAGGATAACTTCCTCGATTATATCCCGAAGCACAACAGCTTGTTTCCCTATGAAAAGACAAGTGACGGCTTCATTGAGATAAAGATGCAGAACAAGGGCCTTGTAAAAAAGCTCACACAGGTTATTATGAAAAAACCAAAGTTCACGTACGTAAAGCTTGAACGGTTCGGCAGCTTTGTCTGGGAGCAGATAGACGGAAAAAGAAATGTCTATGATATAGGTCAGCTTGTAAAGGAACACTTCGGTGACGATGCAGAGCCCGTTTACGAAAGGCTTTGTCAGTATATAAAATCGCTGAGGACTAACGGCTTTATCGTTTACCAGAACCTTATCAAAGATAAAGAATAATATCATAAACAAAGGACTGCACTCGTTTCTGTGCAGTCCTTCTTTTTGTTGTACACCGTTTTTATTCTGTCTGCTCTCTGCGTTTCTGCCTGCGGACACGGTTTATGTGTCTTTCAAAATCGCCGTTTTCTATAAGCTGTGCTACGACAAGCTGGATATATGTCGGGACGGTGCAGGAATAAAAGCCGAGCTTTTGCGAGAACACCGGCACGAGCCTTTCGGGGATTACCATATATCCCACTCTGAGCGATGGGGAAATTGTTTTTGAAAAGCTGTTCATATAGATTACGTTGTCGCTTTCGGTAAGAGAAAAGAGCGTTTCGTTATGCTTTCTTGACAGGGTGAACTCCGACTCAAAGTCGTCCTCGACGAGCCAGCGTTCTCCCCTTGCTCCCCACTTTATATACTCGTGTCTTTTTGAAGCTGACGCAGTAACACCGCTGGGGTAGCTTCTGTAGGGCGAGATGTGCAGGATATCGGCATTGCTCCGCCAGAGTGCTTCGCCCTCGATACCCTCATTTCCAAGCGGAAGCATTTCGATTTTCACCTCGCAGGCTTTATACACCTGCTCAATCTTCTTGTACGAGGGCGACTCGATTGCAAAGGTTTTGTTTCTGCCAAAAAGCTCTACGATAAGGCTGTACAGGTACTCAGAGCCTGAGCCTATCACAATCTGCTCCTTTGAGGCTATGATGCCACGGCTTCGTGCGAGATACCTGCTTATTGCTTCCCTCAGCTCTGCAATGCCTGTATTCTCAGACCTTGAGAGGAGTCCCTCACCTTCGTCGGTTATTACTCTTCGCATTGTTTTTGCAAGGGCTGAAAAGGGAAACTGCGAATGCTCTGTTCCCACAGCTCTTATGTGACGGGATGGCGTAGATTCAGCCGCCGCAAAGCCGTCAGACTGCTTGAATATCACGACAAAGCCGCTTCTCTCTCTTGCCTCTGCGTAGCCCTCGTCACAAAGCAATGCGTAGGCGTGCTCGATTGTCACGGTGCTGACGCTAAGTCTGTCTGACATACTCCTCTTTGACGGGAGCTTTGTCATATACGGATAAAGCCCGTTTATTATGTCGTCTCTCACCTGCTTATATATCTTAAGATACGCAGGCGACCTTTCGGGGTTTTGCTTTATATTGTTCATCTGGTTATATAAAATTCTCCTTTTCTGACCATTTTAATATCATCAGATTTATTATATACTATTTTACGTAATAATTCAAGGGGGATATTTTATGAGCTATGACCACAACAGACAAAAGAAAATTGCCGTAATAAACGACCTTTGCGGTTTCGGGAGATGCTCGATTGCGGTTTCTCTTCCTATAATTTCGGCAATGAGGATACAGTGCTGTCCCCTGCCGACCTCGATTTTTTCAAACCACACGGGCTTTGACAGCTTTTACAGCACAGACTTTACCCATCATATGCCGTCATATATTGACGAGTGGGAAAAGCTTTCGCTTCACTTTGACGGAATACTGACGGGATATCTCGGTTCGCCTGAGCAGATTGACATTGTAAAGGACTTTCTCGCACGCTTCAAAAAGCCTGACACTATAACAGTCATTGACCCTGTTATGGGCGACTACGGAAAGCTGTACCCCTCATACTCGCAGGAGCTTTCAAGACGAATGGCGACTCTTGTGCCGTATGCCGACATACTCACTCCGAATCTTACAGAGGCATCTATTCTGACGGGCCGTGAATACAAAGAAGACGCAAGCCACAGCGAGCTTTTGGAAATATGCTCACAGCTTTGTGACATGGGTCCTTCAAAGATAATTATTTCCGGACTTGACAGGGGCGGTGACCTTGAAAACTTTGTATACGAGAGTGGCAAGGAGCCTGTTTCGGTGATGGAGCACAAGGTTGGGCCTTGCCGTTCGGGTACGGGAGATGTATTCTCGTCGATAATTTCTGCTGATGCGGTAAACGGCAGTGACCTTCTTTCGTCGGTGAAGGATGCTTCATCGTTTATTGCGAAGGTTTTAAAGCGGGCTTGCGAGCTTAATCTTCCGAAGACAGACGGTCTTTGCATTGAAGAATTTCTGACAGAGCTTACGGTGAAATAATATGAAACGAAACAACAGTCTTAGGCTTATGACGGCAAGCGGAATAATGGCGTCGGTCATTTTTCTGCTGACGGCTTATTTACACATTCCTAGCCACACGGGCTACACACACATCGGCGACGCATTTGTATATCTTTCTGCCTGCTTGCTCCCTACTCCATACGCAGTTTTTGCGGGGGCAATCGGAGCTACGCTTGCGGATTGTCTGACGGGCTTTGCGATATGGGCACCTGCATCGGCTGTAATCAAGGGGCTGACCTGTCTTTTCTTCAGCAGTAAGTGCAGAAAAATAATCTGCGTCAGAAACCTGCTTTCGCTCATTCCTGCGTGGGCTTTGTGCATTGGCGGATACTTTGTTTATGATGCCATTATAACGGGCACTGTTTCGGCGGCGGTGCTTGGTATACCCGGATACGTTACACAATGTATAGCGAGCAGTATCGTATTTATCGCTGTCGGGCTATCCTTTGACAGGCTCTCCATAAAATCAAAATTTATATAAAACACCCCTGTAACGAGGGCTTTATACTCCTCGTCACAGGGGCTTTATTATTCTTCAGCTTGCTTTTCCTGTCCGTAGAGCTCGTTTGCAAAATCGACGATAGTTTTATCAACCTTGCCTCTCTGAGCCTCCTCATAGAGAATCTCAAATGCAACCTTTACAGGCTTCGGCTTTTTATACGGTCTGTCGTCGGCAATGAGAGAATCATAGATATCCATAACGGTGAGAATTCTTGTCATAGTGTCAATTTCCTCTGAGCCTATTCCGTTAGGGTAGCCCTTTCCGTTCAACAGCTCGTGATGGTCTGCCGCCATTCTGCGAACATTCTTAAAGCGTTCGCCAAATCGCATATGCGACAGTATCTTGTCCGTATGGACAACGTGGTTCTGCATAAGCTCACGCTCCTTATCCGAGAGCGTTCCTGCTCTGATATGAAGGTCTGCGATTTCTTCTTCGGTAAGGTATGAAGTCTTGTTGCCCTCGCTGTCTGTATAGACGCTTTGAGCGATATCGTCGATGATAGCAAGCTCCTCGTCGCTGAGCGGCTTTCCGCAGTTGAAGAGTCCGAGCTTTGAAACAAACTCGTCAATCTTTGAAATGAGCGACTGTGCCTGCTCCTTTGACACTCTGCCGCAGAGCATATCGTTTTCGATTCTGAGCGAGATTATCTCAAGTCTGTCACGCAGGGCTTTTTCTCTGCTGCCGAGCTTTGTAGGCTTATCCATAATCTCAAGCGGTATGTCCATTTTTCCGACGTCGTGGAGCATTGCGGCAAGGTACAGCTCAAGTCTGTCCTGCTTTGAAAAATGCAGGTCGGTTTTTCCGTTTCTGTACTTCTCGTTTATAAAGTCGAGCATCTCGACCGAGCGTTTTGCGACATTCTTTGTGTGGTTTGCGTTGTATGGGGTTCTGCCTTCGATTGCCTCTGACATTGCTTCAGCCATGGAAAAGAGCATTCCCTGCATCTCGTCGAGCCTTGACTTATGCATAAGGATATACTTATACAAAAGTGCTGTGAGAAATGCTGCTGTCAGCCACAGCGGTACTGAAACGAGATTCATTTTATAAAGCGTATTGCTAAAAACAGCTACTGCCGAAGCGACATATCCGCCTGAAAGTAAAACGAGCAGTATGGCAGCGAGTTTTATTCCGAGGTACATTGCCGCAAACGAGAACGCAGTTACAAGCACGCCTGTCAGAGCCGCCATGGCAATGCTGTTCACGGGATATATTACAGTATCGCTGAGCAGGCAGTTTATGATATTCGCCTGGTACTCCACCCCGTACATTTCAGAGGAATAGTCTATCGGCACACGGTAGGAGTCCATCATTCCTTCCTCATACGCACCGACAAGCACTATGCAGTCCCTGAAGTAGCCCTCGGAGATTTTGCCCTCAAGCACGTCAGCCATTGATATTATCTCAAAGTCGCCCGGGTTTCCCACAAAGGCTATTTCAACCGTTGAGGGAAAGCTTTTATCACAGCCGTACATTTTCGCTATCTTATAGGAAAACGACTCGAACACTGTATCCTGTCCGTTGTATCTTGCGGTTATTGATGTATAGGCTCTTCTGACAAAGCCGTCTGAATCATATATCGCATTTGTAAAGCCGTAGTCAGCCGTCTGCGACAGCTCGTCATACGGTTTTCCCTCCGAGTGAACATAGCTGAGCTTATGGTATCCGTCGCTGTCCTTGTAGACATACTCGTCAAAGTTTATTGTTGAGGCGAGTATTATGTTATCCATTTTTGAAGCCGCCTTTGCAAGCTCCTTATCCGCCTGCGAGCCGTTCGTTCCGGAGAACACGACGTCTATGCCTATTACACTGGGAGCGGTTTCTTCGCTCTGATTGAGGATATCTATAAGCCTTGCAAAATAGCTTCTGTCCCAATCCGAATACGGACCGAGCATTCCTAAGGTCTTCTCGTCGATTGCGATAATCTTAATATTGTTCGGAACGGCAGACGGCTTCTGATAGAGGGTATCCTGCGCCATATTCTCTATTCGCTGAGGGAACGAGTTATATGCACACACTCCGGCCAGACCTCCGAGTATCAGAGCGATTGCGATTATCACAGCAAGTGCTGTAAGCTTATTATCCTTAGTCATTTTCAATCTCATAGTACATATCTCTTGTCAGCTCGGCGAAGGCATCCATATCACCTGAATAGATTTCTCTTGCCTCGTCTGTTGTAAACACAACCTCGAACTTTATAAATATTCTCTTATCCGACAGGTCAGGTCTTGAGTATCCGTACGAGTCGACATCAATCTCTCTGAAAACGACAATTGTGCCGTCTTCCTTTCGTCCTACAGTTACCTCTTGTCCGTCTGCATTATTTACAGTATGCTTTTCAACGAGGACGGCGTATTTATAGTTATCATCTATAAAGCTTGAAAATGTTATTTCAATTCCGTCCTTCATTATGGTTTTTGGATACTTAGCGACAGACTGCGGCGGCGGTAAAACAGGATACTCATCCATAATTACATTACCGTCAGCGTCTATTATGGTAGTTGTAGTAGTTGTTGTGGTGGTAGTCGTGGTGGTTGTTTCGACAGGCTTTACCTCCCAGCCCTCAAGGTTTAAAAGAGTCCATCTCTGATTGATTATTCTTGCAACCTGATACTGCCCGTCATCCGTAGGCATCTCCTCAACAAAGCCGAGTGATACAAACACCTCGCTCTTTCCGCCGACGATTGCAAAAAGCTCGTTTGTTTCCTCATTAGGATTGTCAAAGGATTCAAAGCTCTCGTCCTTGATAACGGCAGTTCCGCCGTAGTTGAGTATATGCGATTCCTCCTGTGTCTTTACATCGACAGCTCCCTCTATAACGCTGACAGAGGTTTTGTTTGTTTCCTTGTCATAGGAAACCTCGAAGGTTGTTCCCCTTACGCTGAGCGATGCATTAGGGGTGTTTACCTCAAAGGTAGAATTCTTCGGGAGCTTTTCCTCGATATCAAAAAGCACAGTTCCGTAGGATATATCAATCTGTATCTTGCCTTCCTTTTCATTTCCGCTTGTGACTATATCAAAGCAGGTATTCTCACTTGCAAGAATATGCTTGTCAGAGTCTGCAAGAAGGCTGGCAGTTGATTTTTCCTTTGTTGTAACGGTGTCCTTTGTCTGAAGGCTTATACCCTCAAATACCTTTACGTCCTCGCCGTTTCTTGAAAGCGAAACCTCGTTTTCATAGGACTTTATTTTTATGACACGGTAGCCCTCGTCCTTATCCTTATTAAGAAGCAACACCGCCGCAATAACGCCTATTGCAACGACTATAACCGCTACAATAATGGCTATGATTTTTGCTTTCCTCTTTTTCATTCAAAACTTCTCCTTTTATTTAACCCTGTAAAAGCAAGCCGAATTCGGCATGGCAACAATTCTGCCGTTTTCCCTTTTTAACTCTCCGCCGAGGCTGTACAGGCACCCTGCTGTTTCAAGCTCACACTCAAAGCCCGCTTCAACCGATGACGGATTTATAACAACGAGCACCTTTTCATCCCCGCTTGTTCTGAGGTATGCAAGCGGATAGCTGTTCTTTTCAGCATACACAAACTCGATTTCGCCCATATTGCCGAGTGCTTCACTGCTGCGTCTTACAGCGATAAGCCTTTTAATCTCGCTACGGAGTGAGTCGTCCTTCTCCATCTGCTCCTTTGCTGTCGGTCTGTCCCCGCTTTCGTCCTGCTTTATATAGAGCATCTCCTTTGGTGCACAGCTGAAGCCTGCGTTTGTGCTGTCATCCCACTGCATCGGTGAGCGTGAGCCTGTTCTTCCGTAGCCACCCTCGACAGAATGAAGTCCTTCGACATATCTCATACCGATTTCGTCGCCGTAATAGATAAACGGAGCACCCGGCATTGACAGGAGAAATGCAAACGCTATTTTGAGGTTTTCGCCCTTTATTGAACGTGCGAGTCTGTCCATATCGTGATTTCCTGACGGAATACAGATAAGGCCCTTTCTCTGCGACTTGTTATAGTTCTCTACATACTTATTGACAAACTCAGATACGTCGCCCTTTCCTCTGTCTGAGAAAAACGGTTCTTCACAGCGGAACAGGTCGTTGTAGTGCGACGGGCCGAAGTGAAGGAGAAAGTCCATATGAAAGCCGCCCTCAAGCGATTTGTCAGGCTCGCCCCACTCTGACACCATTGCCGCTAAAGGAAACTCCTTATCGAGAAATTCTCTTACATTCTGCCACAGGGCGATAGTTCCACGGCTTTCCTCGTCGAGCTTTACAAGTGAGCCAGCCATATCGACTCTGAAGCCGTCACAGCCCATACCCAGCCAGAACCTCATAATATTCTTGAGCTCTTCGAGCGTTGCCTTAGGGCCTTCTGCGTCCATAGGCTGCTGCCACGGTCTTTGCGGTCTATAGAAGCCGTAATTGAGTGCAGGCTGGTGGGAGAAGAAGTTAACCGCACAAGAGCCGTCTCTGTCGGAAATACCTCTGATACAGCCCATTCCCTGAGGCTCTTCCCACACGCTGTCTGTCCAGACATAGCGGTCTGTATACTCATTTCTGTAAGGACTAAGTGACTTTTTGAACCACTTATGCTCTGTTGAGGTATGTCCCGGCACCAAGTCCAGAAGCACGTGCATATCCCTATTATGAGCTTCGTCAAACAGCCTTCTGAGGTCCTCGTTTGTACCGTAGCGTGGAGCGGCCTTGTAATAATCGGAGACGTCGTAGCCTGCGTCACCAAACGGTGATTCAAAGCAAGGGTTGAGCCAGATTGCGTTACAGCCAAGCTCCTTTATATAATCGAGCTTTCTTATAATCCCTTCAAAGTCGCCTATTCCGTCGGCATTTGTATCAAGAAAGGACTGTGGGTATATTTCATAAAACACTGCGTCACGCAGCCATTTCGGTTCTCTTGATGACATATATCTATACTCCCTTTCGGCAAAATATTCTACTCTCATTATACCAAAGCAACTCCCCTTGTGTCAATGAAAAAAGAAAAAGCCTTGCCCCGAAATAGAGGCAAGGCACAAGTGCTTTTATTCACGTGGCTTTTACTTCATAAGCTCTTCTGTGAGGCTTAAGATAAGCGGTGCGACACGTTCTTTTTCCTTTTTTGTTATATAAGAATACACGGGGTACGCTATGGACAGAGCTGCAATTCCCAGAACGCCGATTATAACGCCCATAACGAAAAGCTTCTCTCCCCACACAAGGCACATACTCATACCGAGTCCCATTACGAGGGTGCCCAGTACACCGAGAATGAGCGACAAAACCGTTCCCTTGGTTGTGACGCTCTTGTCGAGGTCACGTATCTGCTGCATTCTGTCCGCTTCCTTTGGAAGATACTTTTCACGTATTCTCTTTATTTCCTCCTGCTCTCCTGCACTGTATGTATATGAGAACGAGTCTTTATTGTTCATACTGTTTTTTAAGCTCCTTTGTATTCTTGATTATACTGTAAAGCGACATTGTAATAATAACTGCGCTCACTTCTGCACCTGTAAGGATAATCATAAGTCTTTGTCCCCACTGCGACATTTCTTTGCCGAACTGCGAGAACATTGCCGTTTCGAGCGAGAGCATTGAAACGAGTGCGGCAGCCATACTGATTATCTTAGACATTGACATTACGGGGCTTCCGAGCCTGCGGTATTTTATGAGGTTTCTGATTGCCATAGCTGTGATATAGAAGGTGTATAATGCTACGACATAGATAAGTATTCCGTTATAGGAAAAGCCCTTGTTTACATAGAGTATCATCATTACTGCACCTGTGAGTGCGAGGTTTACGGTAAGCAATATCACGCCGCAAAGCCTTGACCTCAGAAGCTCGCCTCGGCGGTCGTTGCCTATTCCCGTTCTTTCTACAAAACGCAGAAGGAGAAATCTCATAACAGCTAAGATTGTATAGTAAAGCGAGAGGACAAAAAACCAGGCTGTTTCAAAGATTATTCCTGACACGACATTTACTGCGACATACAGAAGATTTACAGACAGCGTCAGATAGAGATTTACGTGTGTACGAAACTTCATATCAGTCATATATCTGCTCCCTACAGGGTTTGAGTAGAGCTTGTCCTTTGCTGTGCGGTACTGCTTCGGCAGGTGCTTTATACACCACCATGTAACGACACAGAGGGTATAGAACGACAGGATATACAAAGCGTATGCAACGGGGCTATCCTGTCTTTTTGTCACAAACACCCACACAAGAGCTGCGGCACACAGGGGCACAAGCAGGACTGCGACTGCGGCGGGCGGTTCTATGAGTGATTTAAACAGCTTTTTATAGTTCATCTGCGACACCTCTTTTGAGGGTTACTGTAAAGGCTGTGCCCTCTCCGACCTCGCTCCTAACGGATATATCAGAGCCTGATATATCTATAACTCTCTTTACCAGGGCAAGTCCGAGACCGTTGCCCTGTACGGAGTGAGAGGTATCGCCCTGATAGAATTTTTCAAAGATATGCTTTCCGACCTCTTTTGAGATTCCGCAGCCTGTATCAGACACTCTGACAATTGCTTTCTCATCGTCGGCAGAAAGCGAAACAGACACTCTTCCGCCCTTCTCTGTAAACTTGAAGGCATTTGACAAGAGGTTATTCCACACGAGCGACATAAGCTCGCTGTCGGCGTTTATTGAGATGTCCTCTGCGATGTCAGTTTCGATATCTATACTCTTATCCTCCCAGACATTTTCAAACTGCAAAAGGCACTCGCAGAGCTGTTCGCTTAAATTATACGGCTTTGCTGTGGGGAATATCTGCTGGTTTTCAAGCTTATTAAGTTTTAAAATGTTTGTTATAA
>JAFQLH010000047.1 GCA_017396665.1 Oscillospiraceae bacterium
AGAAGCTACTGCAACAGCCTCGCCGTACATCTGAGCTTCCTGGTAAGCCTTCTTAGCCCACTGACCTGTGATTATGTAAGCTGCCTTCTTGTTCTTCATAAGGTTCATTGGTACTGCAGCAAACTGCTGTGAAGCACCGCCCTGAAGGAAGAGCACCTTGTAGTTGTCAGGGATATTCATAAGGTCACGGATATCCTGCTCTGCGTCCTTGATAATCTTGTCGTAAGCCTTTGAACGATGGGACATTTCCATAACGGACATTCCTGTGCCCTTATAATCCATCATTTCTTCTGCTGCTTCTCTGAGAACTTCCTCAGGGAGAACTGCCGGGCCTGCGCTGAAATTATACACTCTAGCCATAATTAAAATCCTCCGATTCTTAATTTAAAATACGAGATAATTATATACCATTTCCCCTTAAAAGTCAATAGTAACAATACACTTTTCGTTAAAAACTTCACAACTTTTTTCACCGATTTAGCGGAATGAAAATACGGCTTGCCAAGGCTGACTGCGATAGCGGAGAATTTTATAAAAATATTTATTTCACGATGAAACCTTTCTCCCCTCTGCGGTGTATTACTTATATAGACCTGTTTTAAAGGAGAATATTTTATGAAAAAACTCACGGCAATAATCACGATGCTCACACTTTTATTCACGATGACCGCCTGCTCGGGCAGCGACTCGTCGGAGTCTGAAAAGGATGACGGACTCACCATTACCTATGAAAACAAGACGCTTACAGTCGAGGGAAAAGGCGAGCTTACGGCGGACGCAATCTGCGAGCAGCTTGACATAGAGATTTCCGACATTGTTACCGGACGCGCAACAACGCTCATTATCGGCGACGGTGTTACGGCGATTGAAAAAGACCTTTTCAGAAACTGCAAGATATTGAACAGTGTCACCCTCGGAAAGGACGTTGAAGAAATCGGAGAATACGCCTTCTATGGCTGTTCGATTACGGAAATCACAATCCCCGACAGCGTTCAGACAATCAACAGAACCGCCTTCGGTGCCTGCAAGTCGCTTGAAAAGGTCACACTCGGCAGCGGCATAGAAGAAATTGCAGACTACACCTTCACGCAGTGCTTTTTCCTCAAGGAAGTCACCGTTCCCGAAAATGTAACGTCTATCGGAGAGGGTGCTTTCTTCAAATGCTACTCCCTCGAAAAGGTCACTCTCAGCGACGGTCTCGAAACAATCGGCGAAGAAGCGTTCTTTTTGTGCAATAGACTTTCGGAGATTGAAATTCCGCAAAGTGTAAAGACAATCGGTGAGGAAGCATTCGGCAAGTACACAAAGGTTATAAGAAAATAGTACACTATCAAAAAACCACCCCTTCTGAAAGGGGTGGTTTTTAATGCTTTTATGATATCCGCCCAGCCCATGCGCCGGCAAGCCACACGCTTGACCGGATAGCAGCTCCGATAAGTGCCTGCGGACAAAAAGATAGTTTGTCGCTGCGGTCTGACAAAGCAAAAATCGGCAGAATTACGCAGTAATTCTGAGCACCTGCCACACAGACTTTGATTTCTATCACATTATAGGGCAGGTGTGCCAGCCAAAACAAAATACGATGGCTAACAAACTATGTGGCTGGCTACGGCACGGTCGTACAAAGCAAAAGTCGGAATAAAAATAAAAGCCCTCAGAAATGGGGGCTTCAATTTATGCAGTTTATCCGCAGTCGCTTATCGGAACTGCAAAAAGGTCAAGTGGTTCGCCATTAAAACTCTATTTTCTTTTCGATATAAGCTTCGAGCTCGTCTATGCTGATTCTTACCTGCTCCATAGTATCTCTGTCACGTACAGTTACGCAATTGTCAGCCTCGATACCCTTTTCAGCGTCGCCGACTGTGTTGAAGTCAACTGTGATACAGAGAGGAGTACCGATTTCGTCCTGTCTTCTGTATCTCTTACCGATTGAACCTGCGTCGTCGTAGTCAACAGAGAACTTCTTGGCAAGCTGGCTGTAAATCTCGTCAGCCTTGCCGGAAAGCTTCTTTGAAAGCGGAAGCACGCAAGCCTTGAAAGGAGCGAGTGCAGGGTGGAAGTGCATAACAGTTCTTACGTCAGGCTTTTCCTCTGTGCCGATATTTTCCTCGTCGTATGCCTCTGTGAGCACTGTGAGGAAGAGTCTTTCAACACCGAGTGAAGGCTCGATAACGTATGGAATATATCTCTCGTTTGTTTCAGGGTCGAAGTAGTCAAGGCTCTTACCGCTTGTCTTGATGTGCTGATTGAGGTCGTAGTCAGTTCTGTCTGCGATACCCCACAGCTCGCCCCAGCCGAATGGGAAGAGGTATTCAAAGTCAGTTGTAGCCTTTGAGTAGAAGCAAAGCTCCTCAGGTGAGTGGTCACGAAGTCTTAAGTTTTCTTCCTTGATGCCGAGTGAGATAAGCCAGTCCTTGCAGAAGCTTCTCCAGTAGTCAAACCACTCAAGGTCAGTACCGGGCTTGCAGAAGAACTCAAGCTCCATCTGCTCGAACTCTCTTACTCTGAAGATGAAGTTACCCGGTGTGATTTCGTTTCTAAAGCTCTTGCCAACCTGAGCTACGCCGAAAGGAACCTTCTTTCTTGAGGTTCTCTGGATGTTTGCGAAGTTTACGAAGATACCCTGAGCAGTTTCAGGTCTGAGGTAAAGCTCAGCCTTTGAGTCCTCAGTTACGCCCTGGAAGGTCTTGAACATGAGGTTGAACTGTCTGATATCTGTAAAGTTGTGCTTTCCGCAGTTAGGGCAAGCGATACCCTTTTCCTTGATGTAATTCATCATCCGGTCATTTGACCAGCCTGCAACGTTTGTGCCGTCGAAATCCTCGATAAGATTGTCGGCTCTGTGTCTTGTCTTACACTCCTTGCAGTCCATGAGAGGGTCGGAGAATCCGCCGAGATGTCCTGAAGCTACCCAAGTCTGAGGGTTCATAAGAATTGCAGAGTCAAGACCTACATTGAGCTTGCTCTCCTGGATGAACTTCTTTCTCCATGCGTCCTTGATGTTGTTCTTGAGCTCAACGCCGAGCGGGCCGTAGTCCCATGTATTTGCAAGACCTCCGTAGATTTCACTTCCCGGATAAACAAAGCCTCTGCCCTTGCAAAGAGCCACAATTTTGTCCATTGTCTTTTCAGTATTAAGCATTATATTTCCTCCGTTCGCGCAAGGTGTCCCCCTGCGGTTGCTGTTTTTGTGCAATTTTCTCCGCACAAAGTATCAAACTATATTGTACCTAAAATTCCCCCTAAAGTCAAGAGCAAAACGCAATTTCGGGCATAAAAAAGACCTCTCCTTGCGGAAAGGTCTTAGTTTTACGAAAGATTAATCTTCGCCTTCGCCTCTGATGAGCTTGCGGTTAGCAATTGTAGCCAGGAGAGCACCAGCAGCAGGGCCTACGATGAATACCCAGAGTTCCTTGAGGGAATCCCAGTCAGAAGCAGGGCCGCCGAAGAAAGCAGCAGAAAGGCTTCTTGCAGGGTTTACGGATGTTCCTGTGAGAGGAATGCCCATAATATGTACAAACAGGAGAGCAGCACCGATAAACACGCCTGCGCTCTTCATCTTTCTGTCTGTAACAGCGAAGATAACGAGAACGAATACGAATGTGAGAATTACTTCAACGAGAAGTGCTCCGAAGAAGTTGAGTCTGCCGAAGCCGTTTGCACCCATTGAAACCTGGTCGAGGTCAAGTTCTCCGCACTTAACGATGATAGCGAGGATACCGGAACCTGCGAAAGCACCGATAACCTGAGCAACCATGTACTTCCATGCATCGCCGAGGCTCATCTGTCCGTCGAGATACATAGCGAGAGTAACTGCAGGGTTAACGTGGCAACCGGAAACCTTACCGATTGTATATGCCATTGTAACAATTGAAAGGCCAAATGCTAAAGCAATAGCAACAATATTACCCGAGAAAACTGCTGTTCCGCAACCGAAAAGCACGAGCACCATTGTACCGATAGCTTCGCAAATGTACTTTTTCATAGCTGAATTCATTTTTGTCAGCCTCCTTATATTATTTGTACTAATTATACTCCAAAAATCGCCTTTTGTCTACTGTCAAAAGCCCAATTTTATTTTTTCTGCGAATTCAACAAACACATACGCTCTATTTTAGCAAAAATGCGGAAAGGCATTTCGCCCTTCCGCATTATAAGTACTATGATATTTTGATTACTTCTGGAACTTTGAGTTGATATCATCAACGAAGTAGTCAACAGTTGCCATGTTAGCTTCTCTGAGCTCTGCCCATGTCTTCTGCTCACCGTTTGTAACAGATGTACCTGTTGCAAGCTGTCCGAATACAGAAGTCATATCCTGTGAAATAGCGTTATAGAACTCGAATACAGGCTTTTCCTGTGAGAGTCTGTAGCACTCTTCACGCATTTCGAGCATTTCCTCTGTCCAGCCGTAGTCATTTGTAAGTGTGTCGATACCAATCTGACGGATAGACTCGTCAGTTGCACAAATCTTCTTACATCTCATGAATGCAGCGTAGCCTTCCGGATTCTTAGCTCCTGTTACGAGGCAGTAGCCGTTAACTCTTGATGGCATGTATGTTTCAGCATCCTCATTCATTGCAGGGAGCGGAACGAACATTACTTCGCCGTCAGGAATGCTGCCGAGGTCTTCTGTGTTAGCGAGAGTATCCTCGATTTCGTATGGACCTACAGGGATAAAGAGTGTAAGTCCTGAACCAAGACCGATAGAACCTGAGTCCGTTGGTCCTCTTGTAGCCCAGTTATTGAGGTGTCTTGGGAATGCAGAACCAGCCTTTGTGAGGTCGTAAACGAAGTTCTGAGCTTCTTCGATGAGTGGGTCGCCAACGTTGCTTACTACCTTACCGTCAACGATGTCGATGTATGAAAGACCTGTTGTCTGTGTAAGACCGTCCCACCACCAGAAACCGTCGAGGGCATACTTATCATTTTCAGGGTCGTTGAACTTTACGCAGTAGTCATAGAATACTTCCCATGTCCATTCGCCGTTCCAGTAAAGGTCTGCCGGCTGGTCAAGGCCCATTTCGTCAATTGTTTCTGTGTTGTAGAGACAAATGAGGTTTGGCTGTGTTTCGATAACTGCTACATAGTGACCGCCTGCGAATGAGAACTTGTCGATAGCTTCCTGCTGGTCAGCCCAGATATCCTCAGAAAGGTCAAGTGCGCTGTCGATTGGCTGGAACATCTGCTTGATAGCACCCATTGGGAATGCGTCCATGTCGTCTGCAGGGAACATATCAGGTGATGTGTCAGCGGATACGAGTGAAGCGAGCTTTGTGTAACGGCTGTTCCAGTCTGTCTGTACCCATTCAATTTCTCCGCCGTAGGTTTCTCTGAAGAGTGCGATTGCAGGGTCTTCAACCTTACCGTCTGCAGGGTTGATGTCGTAGTGTGAAATCCACTGTACTGTTGGGTTTTCGAGTTTTTCAACCTCTGATTCGCCGCCTGTAAGTGCAGAGCTTGCTGCGTCAACAATGTTCTGAACCTGGCTTGATTCGAGGTCAACGCCTGCTACGCTTGATGCACCTGCTGTACTGCTGTCGTTCTTTCCGCAAGCTGCGAAAGACATAACAGAAGCGAGAGCAACAGTAAGAGCAAGCAGTCTCTTTGCGTTTCTCATTGTAAATTCCTCCTTAGAATCTTTATAAAGGCTTAATAATCGAACGTCCTGCCCCTAAAATTCGGGACGGACGCCACCTGTTACAATCTTATGATAACAAAATCAAAAAAAAGTGTCAATCGGCAGTTTGCAATATAACTTAACCCCTCTGTTAGTCATTTTGCACAAACTACTATTTTGGCTTTATTTTTTTAACAATGATAACGTTTTCTTTTTAATTCTCAATCGTTTTAAGATTACCAATTCACAAAAAGTTTACATTACCCTTGTGCCTGAAGGCATAAAAAACGCAGGGCAATTCTCACGAAATGCCCTGCGGATAGGGGTTTGCGGTTGTTTTTGGTTTAGCTGAACAGCCAAGCCTGGATGTAGAATTCTGCGTGCTCGTCTTCGCCGCACTCAGGAACTGTGATAGTAACCGTGTGAGTTGCTACCTCGTCAGAAGTATAGAGGCTTGCAATTTCAGTGTAGTTACCCCAGCCGCCGGGGAAGTTTCCGTCGATTTGAGCAACAACCTCTCCGTCAATTTCAACAGTAGCAACAGCGTTTCTTCCGCTTGTTGTCTTGTAGTAAGCAAATCCGATATTCTTAGCTGTGATTTCAAATGTACAGCTACCGCCTGTGTATGTAGCCCAGTCGTTGATATATGGCCACTGCTTTGAGGACTGGATTGTGAATGCGCCCTCGTCAACAACTACAACCTCGTCGCAGGTATTCTTTCTGTCTGCGAGGTCAGCAGTTGCGTACTTGTCACCTGTGAGGCTTTCCATATTAGGGTCAAAAGGAGTAACCTCTGTGCCGATTGTGTCCATATTGTCGATTGTGTACTGCATAAGCTCTTCAACCATCTGAGCCATCATAGCGTGACCTGCGTCATTAGGGTGAACTGTGTCAGGTGAGATGTCAGCCCATGTGAAGTTGCCTGCCTTGATTTCAGGCTGAACAGCGTCATGGAAGGAGATGAACGGTACTTCGTAGTGCTGGGCAACCTCGAGGTGAATATCCTGAGGAGCGTAGCCGCCGTCTGTTGAAGGCATCATGATGATAACAGCAGGGTTATTAGGAAGTGCGAGAGCCTTTCTTACGAGGCTGTCCATAGTTTCCTTATAGGTTTCTGTTGCTTCGTCGTTGATGTACTCGATAATGATGATGTCAGGGTTCTGGATACCCTCTTCGTCTGTGTTGCAGTCAAACTCAGCAACTTCGTTGTCAAATCTGTGTACAGCGAGGTATGAGTCTGTTGCGCCGATTGAGTTCTGCTGGAGAAGCACGTTCACGCTTACGTTTTCCTCCCACCACTTTCTGATGAGGTTGCCGTAAGCTAAAAAGCCGTTTGAAGCACCTGAGCCGGCGGAAATTGAGTCACCGAACATACCGATGTAGGTTCTCTTGTACAGGTCATCCTTAGCTGACTTGATTACATTTGCAAGACGAGTAAGGTCACCCTGGTAGATAAGTGCTCTGCCGAGCATATTCTCTGTACAGCCTGCTGTTACGTCTATTGGAGAATCGGAAGCAGGATACTGAGCGAGGAGCTGTTCAGAAAGTGTAAGCTCAACCTCAGGCTCTGAGCTGTCGTCCTCTGATGAATCAGCTTCTGAGGAATCGTCAGCAACAGATGAGCTGTCCGGTACAGAAGAATCTGCTACCGATAAATCAGCAGTGCTGTCTGCCTTTGAGCTTGAATCGTCGCCGCCGCAGGAAGCGAGCACTGTAACGCTCATACAAACTGCGAGGAGGCATGCGAGTATTCTTTTCTTCATAAATCATTTTCCTTTCATAAAATATTAAATAGGTCTTTGTACTTTATATTATACACGAGCGAGAAAAAATTTCAAGCGGTTTTTTCTAAAAAAACGCCGATTTTATAGACTTTTTTTGAATTCTCTGTTTGTAATCGTTTACCGCTACTTGACACCTTGGAGGTGAAATAGTAAAATTAAACTAAACCGAAACATCTGAAAGGGGTTTTATCATGGGCAACACTCTTCGCTTTATTTCACCTGACAACAAGGCGATTTCCTACATGGGAAGAATTGATTTTAAAAATCCGCTTTCTCCTAAGATTATCTTTGCGGGAACAACCATAACACTCAGATTCAAGGGCACAAGGGCTGACATAAAGCTTTTGAACCACAAGTTCTACAACGCTCAGGAGCTTGGAGTTGTTATTGACGGAAAGGTAACAAAGCTTACCTACGAGGACCACTGGGAGCCTGTTACTCTGACCGCTGTGCAGGGGCTCCCAGACGCAGAGCATGAGCTTGTTATCTACAAGAGGCAGGATGCGTCGCATTACTTTGATTTCCTCGGCTTTTACATTGACGGCGAGGTTCTCCCTGCAAGCGAAAAGCCTTCACGCAGAATTGAGTGCTACGGCGACTCGGTTTCTTCGGGACAGGTCTGCGAGGCTTGTGACTATCTTGCAAAGCAGGACCCCGAGGGACACGAGGGTGCTTACGACAACTCGTGGTATTCGTATTCAATGATAACCGCAAGAAACCTAGGAGCTCAGATTCACAACGTCGCTCAGGGCGGAATTGCTATCCTTGACAACACGGGCTACTACCACGCTCCGACCTTTATCGGTATGGAGACAGCCTACAACAAGCTATGCTACTTCCCCGAGGGCGAGGGCGGATACTCAGACTGGGATTTCTCTCAGTACATCCCGCACGTTGTTATTATGGCTGTCGGACAAAATGACCCGCACAACGAGGGCAACCCCGACAACGACATAAACGAGCCGCAGTTCAGGGCTCGCTGGACCTCAAAGTACAAGGAGATTTTAAAGGACCTGCGTACACACTATCCAAAGGCGGCTATCATCCTCACTACAACTGTTCTCTGCCACAGCATCGACTGGGATAACGCCATAGATTCCTGTATGCAGGAGCTTAAGGCTGACGGTATGGAAAATATCTATCACCTTATGTATAAGAGAAACGGCATAGCTACCCCCGGCCACCCAAGAATCTTAGAACAGTACGAAATGGCTTCCGAGCTTACCGCCTTTATCTCATCCCTCGGCGATAACGTCTGGGAAGACTAAGCCACGCACATAGCGGTTTTAGGTTTACTCTTGAGGAAAACCCTTTTGAAAAAGGGTTGTTCCTCAAACTCCTTTCCTAAAACTTTTGACACAAATTCAGCCCCATAGGGTATGCACCAAGAGAGATGAAAAATTCTCTGCTTTGTGATGTACACCCTATGGGGCTGAATTAATATTAAAAGTCTTTGTAAGGGGGTCTG
>JAFQLH010000048.1 GCA_017396665.1 Oscillospiraceae bacterium
ATGCGCGAGCTCAACGTCGCCAAGGCCAAGGTCCTCTACGACTTCCTCGACGAGTCCAAGCTCTTCAAGGGCACCGTGCGCACCTGCGACCGCTCGCTCATGAACGTCCCGTTCGTGACCGGCGACAAGGACCTCGTAGCAGACGTTTCTTCATGCTTCCTTTCAGAGCCTGTTGACGTTTCAAAGTACGCTGTTATCTACGGCGGTGTTCAGAAGAACGTAGGCCCTGCAGGTGTTGTTATCGCTATCGTAAGAGAAGACCTCATCACTGATGATGTTCTCCCGGGCACACCAACAATGCTCAAGTGGAAGACACAGGCTGACAACGATTCTCTCTACAACACACCTCCATGCTACGGTATCTACATCTGCGGCAAGGTGTTCAAGTGGATTAAGAAGATGGGCGGTCTCGAAGCAATGAAGGCTCACAACGAGAAGAAGGCTAAGATTCTCTATGACTTCCTCGACGAGTCCAAGCTCTTCAAGGGCACTGTTGAAAAGAAGGACAGAAGCCTTATGAACGTTCCTTTCGTAACAGGCAATGCTGACCTCGACGCTAAGTTTGTAGCTGAGGCTAAGGCAGCAGGCTTTGAAAACCTCAAGGGACACCGCAGCGTTGGTGGTATGAGAGCTTCTATCTACAACGCTATGCCAATCGAAGGCGTTGAAAAGCTCGTTGCATTCATGAAGAAGTTCGAGGCTGAAAACGCATAACTAAAGATTCTGATGATTTCGGGGGCGGACGGGCGTTCGCCCTCTGAATATATTTTTGAAAGGATTGATTTTCGATGTATAATATTCTTACACTCAATAAGATTGCTGCTATCGGAACAGACAGATTCGATACTGCAAAGTACAACATCACAGACGATTGCGCAGCACCTGAGGCAATTATGGTCCGCAGCGCTAAGATGCACGATATGGCATTCGCAGATAACCTCCTTGCTATCGCAAGAGCAGGTGCAGGCGTAAACAATATCCCTGTTGAAGACTGCGCTGCAAAGGGTATCGTAGTTTTCAATACCCCCGGTGCAAACGCTAACGCTGTTAAGGAGCTCGCTATCTGCGGTCTTCTCCTCGCTTCCAGAAAGGTTCCTGAGGCTATCAACTGGGCTCAGACACTCAAGGGCAACGGCGACGAAGTAGGAAAGATGGTTGAAAAGGGCAAGAGCAACTTCGGCGGCTGCGAAATCATGGGCAAGACACTCGGTCTTATCGGTCTCGGCGCTATCGGCGGTAAGCTCGCTAACATCGCTATTTCTATGGGTATGAACGTTATCGGCTATGACCCATTCCTCTCTGTTGGCGCTGCTCTCTCACTCAAGCCACAGGTTAAGGTTACTGCTAACATTAACGAAATCTACGCAAATTCTGACTATATCTCACTCCACCTTCCATACAATGCTGATACAAAGAACACTATCAACAAGGATACTCTCGCTCTCTGCAAGGACGGCGTAAGAATTCTCAATTTCGCTAGAGGCGAGCTTGTAAACGGTGCTGATATCGTTGAAGCAGTAAACAGCGGCAAGGTTGCAAGATACGTTGTTGACTTCCCAAGCGACGATGTTCTCGGAGTTGACAATATCGTTGCTATCCCTCACCTCGGTGCTTCCACAGAGGAATCTGAGGACAACTGTGCTGTAATGGCTGCTGACGAGCTTATGGACTACATCGAGTTAGGTACAATCAGAAATTCTGTAAACTTCCCTAACGCTGAGCTCGCTAAGACAGGCGACGCACTCGTTTGTGTTCTCCACAAGAACGTTCCTGCACTCATTTCTCAGATTACAGCTGCTGTTTCTGACAAGGGCGCTAACATCGAAAATATGGTTAACAAGTCCAAGAAGGAATGGGCTTACACAATGCTCGACGTAAACGGCGAGGCTGACGCTGACGCTATCCGTGCAATCGACGGCGTTGTAGGCGTAAGAGTTCTCTAATTGTGGAGCTTGTAAAACCTGCACTTTTATACTTTCTCCTGCCGTTTGTTCTCGTTACGCTTTTGTACCACATCGTTGACAAGAGCGGAGAACGCACAGCAAAGCTTTTTAAAAAGCCCGTAAAAATGTCACAGAAGGTGTATGACACACTCATAAAGCAAAGGCTCAGCATCCAGTTCCTGCTCACGCTCGTCGTGGTGCTTGTGATGATGGTGCTTGCAGTGAAGCTCCGTATGAGAGTGTGGCTGTTCTACCTCATAAGCGGTGTGCTGATAGGGCTTATAAACAGCATCGGACTTGCTCTTTCGAGAAATCAGAGCGGGGAAAAGTAATGAAGTTTTAACTGCATAATCACTCTCTGCAGACTCTGCGGAGGGTGATTTTTGTTTGTAATGATGAAATTTTAATAGAATTCTTGCAATTATCATAAAGGGGTGTTATAATGATTTTGCAATTGTATTGTATCCCGATTTAATGGCGGGAATAATAACAAGGAGGAAAATTTAATATGACACAGACATCAAAAAAGCTTGACATCTACAAGCTCGTCGGAACAGGTATCCTTACCGCTATCGTGGTTGTTTTACAGTCGATGGCAATAGGAATCAAATTCGGACAATTCAGTATCACCCTCGTTTTAGTACCAATAGTAGTCGGTGCGGCACTGTATGGAGTTATGACGGGCGCTTGGCTGGGACTTGTGTTCGGTGCGGTTGTACTGTATACCGACTCGGCAGCATTTATGGCGATAAGCGTTCCGGGAACTGTAATTACCGTTCTCGCAAAGGGTATGCTCGCAGGCCTTGTATCAGCTTTAGTGTACAAGCTTATCGAAAACAAAAACAGATTTGTTGCGGTAATATGTGCCGCAGTTGCCTGCGCAGTTACTAACACAGGCGTGTTCCTGCTCGGCTGTACAGTGTTCTTCTTGGACACAATGAAGGAGTGGGCAGCAGGTGCAGGCTATGAAAATGCGGCTGTGTATATGATACTCGGACTCGTCGGACTCAACTTCCTCGTTGAGCTTGGCGTAAACGTGCTTCTGAGCACCGCAATCGAAAGAATCATTCGTACTGTCAAGAAGGTAAAGTAATCGGAGTAAAGATATGATTTTAGCAATTGATGTTGGAAACACAAATATAGTTATCGGCTGCTGTGAGGAAGACAGGGTACTTTTTACTGAAAGACTCTCAATCGACAGAACAGCAACAGTCTTAGAGTATGTTATCTCCTTCAAGACTGTTCTCGATATTTATAACATAAAGCCTCAGGACGTTGAGGGTGGAATTATCTCATCGGTAGTGCCGTCTGTTACACAGGCAATCAAGAGCGCCGTAATGAAGCTCGTCGGCAAGAGCATCAAGGTCGTAGGCCCCGGAATCAAAACAGGTCTGGGAATCAAGATTGACGACCCCAGAGAGCTCGGCGCTGACCTCGTTGTAGGTGCGGTTGCGGCAATAAATGAGTATCCTGTCCCTGCAATTATTCTCGATATGGGAACAGCTACAACAGCCTCGGTTATCGACGATAACAAGAACTATATCGGCGGTATGATTATCCCCGGCGTTATGGTTTCGCTCAATTCTCTTGCAACAAATACTTCTCAGCTCCCTAAGATAAGCCTCGAAGCACCAAAGAAGGTTATCGGCGCAAATACAGTTGATTGTATGACAAGCGGTATAATTTACAGTACAGCAGCGTCAATCGACGGCATCTGCGACAGAATAGAAGAGGAGTACGGCAAGAAGCTCACAGTTGTCGCAACAGGCGGACTTGCTTCTACTATAACTCCGTTCTGCAAGAGGGAAATAATCGTCGATGACGACCTTCTCCTCAAGGGCCTTATCATTCTCTATAATAAGAATAAATAACAAGCCACACGCTTGACCGGATTGTGCCTCCCTATACTTTTTGCGAAACGAAGGATAGTACGTCGGCACGGTCGGGCAGAGTAATATTCGGTGCATCAGCCAAAACAAAATACGATGGCTAACAAACTATGTGGCTGGCTACGGCACAGTTGGATATAGTTAAAATTCGCAGAATTACGCAAGTAATTCTGTGAGTCCGCCAATACACAGTGTAGCTAATATCAAACTGTGAGGCGGACTGCCACACGCTTGACCGGATTGTGCCTCCCTATACTTTTTGCAAAACGAAGGATAGTACGTCGGCACGGTCGGACGGAGTAATATTCGGTGCATCAGCTCCGACAGGAGATTGCAAAAAATAAACTCAAACAAACACATCACAAACAATTGCAGCCTCGTCTGAAAGTATTCAGGCGAGGTTTTATAATGCCCGTGTGCTTGACTTTGTATGCCGTTGGTATTATAATGAAAAATAGAAAATATGCTTTTATAAAGCGATAGATAAAAGGAGACAATCAGTATGGCAGATAACGTTTTGATACTTGCGGGCGGACAGGGCAAAAGAATGAAAACAACAAAGCCGAAGGTTTTGCTTGAGGTGCTCGGAAGCCCGATGCTTGAATGGGTAATAGGTGCGTGTGAAAACGCAGGACTGTCGCAGATTTGTGTTGTAAAGGGCTACGAGGCGCAGCAGATTGACGACTACCTCTGCGGAAGATATGAAACAGTTCTCCAGGCGGAAAGACTCGGCACAGGCCACGCAGTTATGCAGGCAACAGACTTTCTGAACAAGAATATCGACGGCAATACCCTCGTTCTGTGCGGTGACGCTCCGTTTATAGACAAAGATACAATCGAGGGTGCATTAAAGCTCCATAAGCAGGATAACTGCGCTGTTACGGTTGTTACTTCCGTTATCGGAAACCCGACAGGCTATGGCAGAATTATCAGAACAGAAAACGGCATTTCGGGTATCGTAGAGCACAAGGACTGCACACCCGAACAGCTTAAAATAAATGAAATCAATTCGGGCTGCTATTGGTTCGAAACAAAGGCGCTCCTGTCTGTGCTCTCTGAGCTTACCCCTAACAACGCACAGGGCGAATACTACCTCACTGACTGCATCGAGCTGCTTCTTAAAAAGGGAAGAAAGGCGCAGGCGTACAGCTCTGAAAATCCTGACGTTTCACTCGGTGCAAATGACAGAGCAGGTCTTTTAAAGCTCAACGATATCGCAAGAATGAAGATTATAAACCGCCACCTCGACAACGGCGTGGAATTTACCTGCCTCGACGGTGTTATCATCGGCAAGGATGTCACAATCGGCGGCGGTACACACATAAAAAGCGGAAGCCAGCTTTTCGGCAAAACCTCTGTGGGTGAGGGAAGTGTCATAGGTCCGAACACAATTCTCACTGACACAGTTGTCGGAGATAACGTTATCCTCAACAACGTTCAGGCAAACAAGGCTGTCGTAGAGGATAAGGCAACTATCGGACCTTGGGTTCAGCTCAGACCTGACTCGGTTGTCAAAAAGAGTGCCCATATCGGCGACTTTGTCGAAATCAAGAACGCTACAATCGGTGAGAGAACCGCAGTCGCTCACCTCACCTATGTCGGAGATAGTGACGTCGGTGCAAATGTCAACTTCGGCTGCGGCTGTGTAACAGTAAACTACGACGGCGAAAACAAGTTCAGAACGGTTATCGGCGACAACGCATTCATAGGCTGTAATACCAACCTCGTCGCACCTGTAAAGGTCGGCAAGGGCGCATATACCGCCGCAGGCTCCACAATCACAGGCGACGTTCCCGACGGTGCCCTCGCAATCGAGAGAGGTGCTACCGTTATCAAGGAAGGCTACGCCGATACAAAGCTTCAGAAAAGAAACGAAAAGTTTGCAAAGCTCGCACTTGAAGACAAGTAGATTATACTCCGCCATGCCCTTTAAATGTGGGCGTGGCGGTTGTTTTGTTAAATGTAGCCCTTTATTGTGCAGGTTGCACATAAAAAGGGCTTCCCAACTGTCTAAAAATTTTCGTGACATAGCGTAATTAACTATAGAAATCTGAGGAGTAATCTGTTATAATAATAGTGTGTCCGTTTGCGTTGTTACGCAGGTTTCAAGACCACGGAAAATTCAAAATTTTGGAGGTAAGTTACCAATGGGTAAGAAGTATGTTTACCAGTTTAATGAAGGTAATGCAAGCATGAGAGAGCTTCTCGGCGGTAAGGGTGCAAACCTTGCTGAAATGACAAGCCTCGGTCTCCCTGTACCACAGGGCTTCACAGTTTCTACTGAAGCTTGCACACAGTACTATGAGGACGGCCGTCAGATTAACCCTGAAATCATGGCTGAAATCATGGAAAACATCACAAAGATGGAAGAAAGAGTTGGCAAGAAGTTCGGCGATAAGGATAATCCACTCCTCGTTTCCGTTCGTTCAGGTGCTAGAGCATCAATGCCTGGTATGATGGATACAATCCTCAAC
>JAFQLH010000001.1 GCA_017396665.1 Oscillospiraceae bacterium
AGTTTGCTGTCTTCACCCCGAAGGTTAGTGACAATCATAGCTTTGTTTGGACGGGCTTCGGATTTCCTGCGGAAATCCACAAAGTTTGCTGTCTTCACCCCGAACTTTGTCAGTAATCGTTCTTTGCTTTTGTGGGACTGGGCGTAGTCTGAAATCCGAATAGTTTTCGCAAGAACATTCCACAAAAGCACCACTTATTTTTTAACGTGCCGAGATGTAAACTTTCCTTTTCAGCAAACTTGTCCGAGGCACAATTCGGTCATGCGTGTGGCTTGCTGGTAAATCAGCTTGACATTCTCCATTTAAAGTGATATACTTATTGTATATGATTATCAGGGGGTATGCAAATTGGCTATTATAGACAGAGTAAAATTTGACGGCATTGCTTCAAGAGACTGGGTTATATACAAGCACCCGTCCGAAAAGCTTGTTGCAGGCACACAGCTTATCGTCGGCGAAGGACAGGTCGCTGTTTTCGTAAAGGGCGGTAAGGTATGCGACATCTTCGCACCAGGAACTTACACTCTCAGCACAGGTAACCTTCCTATACTGAGCACCTTTGTAAACATTCCCTTTGGCGGAAAGACACCTTTCACGGCTGAAATTTACTACATAAATACAGTTACAAAGCTCGACATCCTCTGGGGAACCTCAGACCCTGTTCAGCTTATCGACCCTAAGTACCTCGTAAGACTCAGAATCAGAGCCTTCGGTCAGATGGGACTTAAAATTTCAAACTGCAAGGACTTTATCACAAACATCATCGGTTCAATGAACCCCAGCGATGTTGTCAAGTATGACAAGGTTCTCGACTTCTACAGAGGTATCCTCGTAAGCAAGGTTAAGTCTGACATCGCTGACATCATCATCAACGACAAGATTTCTGCTCTTGAAATCACTCCTCATCTCGACGAGATTTCAGCAGAGCTTGAAAAGACACTTGCTCCTGAATTTGAAAAGTTCGGCTTTACAGTTATCAACTTCTACATCAAGTCGATTAACTTCCCTGAGGAAGACTTCGAAAAGATTAACACAATCCTCGAAGACAAGGCCGCCTTTGACATTATGGGCGACTCAAGATACGCTGTTAAGCGTTCCTTCGATGTGTACGAGGGTGCTGCTAACAACGAAGGCGGCGGACTCGCAGGCGCAATGGTCGCAGGCGGTGTAGGACTTGGCGCAGGCGCTGCTCTTGCACAGGGTATGCCTGAAATTGCTACTACTCCTGCTGCTCAGTCAGCTTACTGTCCTTCCTGCCATGCGGCAAACCCGGAGGGCTCTAAGTTCTGTAACTCCTGCGGCAGTCTTATGAAGGTTAACAAGAACGTTGTCAAGTGCCCGAGCTGCGGCAACGAAAACCCTGCAGGCTCAAAGTTCTGTAACGAATGCGGACAGCCGTTCTCACAGCCAAAGTGCCAGTGCGGTGCAGAGCTCCGTGCAGGTGCTAAGTTCTGCAACGAGTGCGGAAGAAAGGTAGGCGAATAATATGAAGAATCCAAACAGAAGCGGCAGCGCTTCAGGTACAGTTATTTCTGCTTTCCTCTCGCTTTTCTTCATAGGCATCGTAATATTCATACTCATCGGAATCGTTGATATCCTCGACTACGACGCAGGTGCTGCTGCACTTGTGTTTGAGGCAATCAGCCTGCTCGCTGTTGCAGTTGTGTGCGGACTCGGTTCTGTTGTCAAGAAGGTAACAGGTACGGCTACCTTCGCATCAATTGTTACTATGACAGTTGTATATACGATTATTCAGCTCATATTTACTCTTGTCACAATCAAGACTATTTCACTTCTCACATACATTCTCGTAAGCCTTATTATACTGTTTCTTTACTCTGTTATCGTTCTTCCAATCGGGCTTCACGGCGCAAAGAACAAGAACGACTAATTCACGAAAGGACTTGATTTTCAATGGCAGGTAACATCTGTCCTCAGTGCGGTGCTCCAAGGACACACGGAGCAACAAGCTGTGAATATTGCGGAAATCTTTTCGAGGTGGAAAAGCCACCTGTTCAGCAGGCACCTATCTTTACTCCGCCTCCTATATACCAGCAGCCGATGCAGTATCATCAGAATATGCAGACTATGCAGATGATGAACGACGGCATCGACCCTTCCTGGCCTATCAAGGACAAGGCTTGTGCAGGTATTCTGGCTATCCTGTTGGGAACCTTCGGTATCCACCATTTTTATCTGGGAAAGATTCCGCAGGGTATCATTTACCTTATTCTCTGTGCAACAGGTATCCCTACTTTTCTCGGTATAATCGAAGGAATTATGATACTTTGTTCAAACGACCACAACTTCCAGGTAAAAAACAAAGTAAGACTTAAATAAGCAAACAGAAAAGCCCCCGTTATCGGGGGCTTTTTTTGTGGTGTTCCACCGCCCGCTCGGCGGTCAAGCGTCTCTCTTGCGTTCATCGGTTACAAGGTGGATTACGCTCTTCTCTGAAAGAAGCTGCGGGAGCTTGTCGTTATAAAAATCGGGATATCTTTTAACGCCGCTGTCAAGCTCAATCCACCGCAGAAACTCTCCGCTTCCGTCGGAGTTGTGGCTGTTGCAGACAGGCTCAAAATCATCAGGCACTTCCATAATATAAAAGAATGCGACCTCGTATACGAGCTTGTCTTTTGTCTTGTTTGTATCACCGTAGAAATAATTCTCGTGAACTATGGCGAGTCTTTCGGCTTTGAGCCTTACGCCCGTTTCCTCAAAGACCTCTCTTTCAACCGCCTCGCCTGCTGTTTCGCCATGCTTTATTCTTCCGCCGACAGAATAGAAGTAGTCAATATCTTCTGCTCCTGTCATAAGAATCTTATCATCTTTAATAATAATTGCCCCGACACGCATATTCACTATACCGTCACCGCAGGCAATTGTAATATCCTCACCCATTTTGTTACCTCCCTGAGCTGGTTTAGGTAGTTATTATACCACCTGTAATATTTCTTGTCAACGCAAAGTCCCACAGGGATAATTCCCTATGGGACTTAAATATAACATTAGCTTTTTTATTCAAGCTCAAACGAACCTGTATAGAGCTGGTAGTAGGTTCCCTTCTGTGCGATGAGGTCATCATGGCTGCCACGCTCGATAATTCTTCCGTGGTCGAGAACCATAATAACGTCAGAGTTCTTGACTGTAGAAAGTCTGTGGGCGATAACGAACACCGTTCTTCCCTTCATAAGAGCATCCATACCCCTCTGAACGATTGACTCTGTTCTTGTGTCGATTGAAGAGGTTGCCTCGTCGAGAATCATAACAGGCGGGTCTGCTACTGCTGCACGTGCGATAGCTATAAGCTGACGCTGGCCCTGGGAGAGATTTGAGCCGTTGTTTGTAAGCTCAGTTTCATAGCCCTCCGGAAGTCTTGAGATAAAGTCGTCTGCACCTGCAAGTATTGCCGCAGCCTTGCACTCCTCGTCGGTAGTGTCAAGTCTGCCGTAGCGGATGTTCTCCATTACAGAGCCTGTAAAGAGGTTTGTTTCCTGGAGAACTATGCCGAGTGAACGGCGCAGGTCGTCCTTCTTAATCTTGTTGATATTGATACCGTCGTAGCGGATTTTTCCGTCTGCGATATCGTAGAAGCGGTTTATGAGGTTTGTGATGGTAGTTTTTCCTGCACCTGTTGCGCCAACGAAAGCGACCTTCTGTCCCGGCTTTGCGTAGACAGTAACGTTATGCAGGACATTCTTGCCCTCCTCATATGCAAAGTCAACATCGTCAAGCGTCACGTCGCCGAGAAGCTCAGTATAGGTTATAGTTCCGTCGCCGTGAGGATGCTTCCATGCCCACTTGTGAGTACGCTCCTTTGACTCAGTGATGTTGCCGTTTTCGTCAGTTGTTGCGTTTACAAGTGTAACATAGCCGTTGTCATCCTCAGGCTTTTCATCCATAAGCGAGAATATTCTCTGTGCACCTGCCGATGCCATTACAACCGAGTTTATCTGCTGTGAAACCTGGTTGATGTTGCCCGAAAACTGCTTTGTCATAGATAAGAACGGTACTACGATACTTACATCAAACGCCATTCCCGAAATGCTCAGGTTGCTGACATTGCCCAGAATAAAGAGACCGCCGACTGTTGCAAGGAGAACATAGAGAATGTTACCGATATTCATATTGATAGGGCCCAGGCAGTTTGCATATGCGTGTGCCTTGTAGCTGTCCTCGTATAGAGCGTCGTTGATTCTATCGAACTCTTCCTTAGCCTTATCCTCGTGGCAGAAAACCTTAACGACCTTCTGACCGTTCATCATTTCCTGGATATAGCCCTCTGTTTTACCCACAGACTGCTGCTGACGGATAAAGAACTTTGCCGAGCCGCCTCCGAATTTTGCCGCAACAAACAGCATTACCGAAACGCCTGTAAGCACGATGAGTGTCAGCCACACGCTGAAATAAAGCATTATGCAGAAAACGCAGAGCACTATTGTGCCTGCCTGTATAAGTGACGGGAGCGACTGAGAAACGAGCTGACGGAGAGTGTCGATATCGTTTGTGTAGTGAGACATAATGTCGCCGTGCTTGTGTGTATCAAAATACTTGATAGGAAGCTTCTGCATTCCGCCGAACATTGTGCATCTCATTTTGCTCAGGAAGCCCTGAGTCATATATGCCATAAGCTGAGTGTAGATAGTAATTGAGATAATCGAAAGGACATAAAGTCCGATAAGCACGAGCACCATCGGGATAATCTCTTTGCTTGCGGCTGACCAGTCGCCCGAATCAACCCAGTTTCTTATCTCCTCAATAACGCTCTGGAAGAACAGCGCCGGAACAGAGGAAGCCACAGCCGAGAACAGTATACAGAAAATTGTCACCGGCAGAAGCACAGGGTAGAAGTGAAACAGCATTCCCAGGACTCTTTTGAGTGTTTTGAACGGATTGCCCATCGGCATACCTGCGGGAACGCCCTTTGGTCTTGCGTTATTCGGCTTCATCTGCGTCACCTCCTCCGTAAGTCTGCTGGGTATATACCTCCAGATAGATTTCGCTGTTTTTCATAAGCTCGTCATGTGTGCCGACAGCTTCGATTGTGCCGTTGTTCATAACGATTATCATATCAGCGTCCATAACAGAGGAGATACGCTGTGCGATAATGATTTTTGTTGTGTCAGGGATATACTTCTTAAAGCCTGCTCTGATAAGTGCATCTGTCTTTGTATCTACCGCACTTGTAGAGTCGTCGAGAATAAGTATCTTAGGCTTTTTAAGAAGCGCTCTTGCGATACAGAGTCTCTGCTTCTGTCCGCCGGATACGTTTGTACCGCCCTGCTCAATCATTGTATCATAGCCGTTCTCAAAGCCCATAACAAACTCGTGCGCCTGGGAAAGCTTACAAGCCTCGATAAGCTCCTCATCGGTTGCGTTTTCGTTACCCCAGCGCAGATTCTCCTTGATAGTTCCTGAGAAAAGGAGATTCTTCTGGAGCACCATAGCAACAGAGTTTCTGAGTGTTTCGATGTCATACTTTCTTACATCGACGCCGCCGACAGTAAGCTTGCCCTGAGTTGTGTCGTAGAGTCGTGGAATAAGCTGAACAAGCGTTGATTTACTTGAACCTGTTGAGCCGATAATTCCGACTGTTGCACCCGACGGGATTTTAAGGTCGATATCTGAAAGGGCAAACTTCTTTGCCTTTTCGGAATACTTGAAGCTTACGTCTGTAAACTCGATAGAGCCGTCCTTTACGCTCATAACCGGATTTTCCGGATTGTCGAGCATAGGAACCTCATTGAGAACCTCGCAGATACGCTTTGCTGACTCTGCTGACATTGTGAGCATTACATAAATCATTGACAGCATCATAAGCTGCATAAGAATCTGCATACCGTAGGTAAGCATTGCCTGGAGCTGGCCTACGTTGATAGTTGTGCCGAAGTTTGAAATAATCAGCTTTGAGCCGATTATAAGCACAAAAGCCATATTGAAGTAGATGCAAATCTGCATGATAGGAGTATTGAGAGCAACAATTCTTTCAGCTCTTGTAAAGTCCTTCTGTATGCTTTCGGACGCCTTTGTAAATTTGTCCTCCTCATACCTTTCCCTTGAGAAGCCCTTTACAACTCTCATAGCTCTTACGTTTTCTTCAATTGATTCGTTGAGTCTGTCGTACTTCTTGAAGACTCTTCTGAATGCAGGCATTGCAAACTTTGCTACAAGCAGAAGTCCGCAGGTCAAAAACGGGACAACGATAACAAAGGTTGTTGCGAGTGAGCCGCCCATAATGAATGCCATAATGATACTGAATATCAGCAGGAGCGGTGCTCTTATTGCGATTCTTGTAATCATCATAAACGACATCTGGACGTTTGTGATATCGGTTGTCATACGGGTAACGAGCGACGAAGAAGAGAACTTGTCGATATTACCGAACGCATACGACTGCACCTTGCCGAACATATCGTGTCTTAAATTCTTTGCAAAGCCGGCTGATGCCTTTGCACAGGTAAATGCGGCAATTCCGCCGCAGGCGAGCGATACAAGAGCGAGTGCTACGAGTATTCCGCCCATTTTCAGAACATAAGAAATCTCCCTGCCGTCCTCTATACCGTTTACGAGCTTTGCTGTAACAAAAGGAATAATCGCTTCTATTATAGCTTCGCCTGCGATAAACAGCACTGTGAGAATAGCCGGAAGCTTATATTCTCTTACACATTTCGCTAAAGTCTTAATCATAGGTTTTTCCTTCCGGGGTTAATTTTTCATATTGTCTCTCATTCGACCGAGATAGTCGCTCAGATTTTCAAGCTCTTCCTCGGTGAAGCCCTTTGTCAGCTTTCGCACCGCCATCATACGGTCCTCGCCCGCTTTAAGTGCAAGCTCCTTTGACTTCGCTGTCAGAACAATCTTTTTAAGTCTGTCGTCGCTTGCTACCTTTTCTCTGCCGACAAGTCCTTCCTGCTCCATATGAGCAAGCATTTTAGAGGTAGTTGAGCGGCTTATGCCGAACTGTTTTTCGAGGTCCCTCTGGTATATATCCTTTCCCTCGTTCTCCGCAAGGAACAGTATTACCCAGCCATGCGTCCCTGAAACTCTTTCAAACTCCTTTTTAATCTGAGAGTTGTCAAAATGCTTCTTTATACTGCATCCGATAGCTCTTAAATCTCTGAGAATTTCTCTTTGCAAACCTTTGCACCTCCTCAAAATATTGTTTCAAAGTAAACAGTTTCACTTTCAACATTATACAGCGTTTTGCCCGAAAAGTCAAGCAGATTTATGTACGAAAGCACCAAGGAAATCTTCGTTTTCTTTATATTATTGCACAACAAAAAACAACGCATACACGAATGTATGCGTTGTCCTTTATATGATAAGAATTACTTATCTTCTTCAGCGTAGAGCTTGCTGTAACGTACGAGGTAGTCGTATCTGTCAGCAGCGTTCTTAGCAGCGTTAGCGAAGAGCTTTTCAGCTCTTTCAGGATTCTGACGAGCAAGTGCGTTGTAACGAACTTCGCCCATGATGAAGTCCTTATATTCTGCTGTTGGAGCCTTAGAATCGAGAGTGAACGGATTCTTACCCTGAGCCTTGAGACGTGGGTCGAATCTGAACAGGTGCCAGTAGCCAGCCTGTACAGCCTTCTTCTCTTCTGTCTGAGCGAGGCTCATACCGCCCTTGATACCATGGTTGATACATGGAGCGTAAGCGATGATGAGGGATGGACCGTTGTAGCTTTCAGCCTCTTCGATAGCCTTGATACACTGGTTGTAGTCAGCACCCATAGCGATGTGAGCAACGTAAACGTAGCCGTAGCTCATAGCGATACCAGCGAGGTCCTTCTTCTTAACTTCCTTACCAGCAGCAGCAAACTGAGCGATTGCACCTGTTGGAGTAGACTTAGAGGACTGTCCGCCTGTATTTGAGTAAACTTCTGTATCGAATACGAAGATGTTTACGTCTTCGCCTGAAGCGATAACGTGGTCGAGACCGCTGAAGCCGATATCGTAAGCCCAACCGTCGCCGCCGAATACCCACATATACTTCTTTCTGAGGAAGTCAGCATCCTTGAGGATTTCGTCAGCAGCCTTAGTCTTGCTCTTCTTGAGAGAAGCGATGAGCTTATCTGTTGCAGGAGAGTTAGCCTTACCGTCGTTAACAGTTGAGAGGTAGCCCTCGATAGCTTCCTTAAGGTCAGCCTTCTTAGTTGTCTTTTCGAGCTCTAAGAGCTTAGCGATTGTTCTCTGTCTGATTGTATTCTGAGCGAGGAACATACCGTAGCCGTATTCAGCGTTATCTTCGAAGAGTGAGTTAGCCCAAGCCGGACCCTTGCCTGCCTTATTTGTTGTGTAAGGAGTTGAAGGAGCAGAGCCACCCCAGATTGAAGAACAACCTGTTGCGTTTGCGATATACATTCTGTCGCCGAAGAGCTGTGTTACGAGCTTAGCGTATGGTGTTTCACCACAACCTGCACAAGCGCCTGAGAACTCGAGGAGTGGCTGCTTGAACTGTGAGCCCTTAACTGTTGTAGCCTTGAACTTTTCGAATACTTCAGGCTTTTCTGCGAGTGTGAGGCCGTAGTTGAATACTTCCTGCTCAGCGAGCTGAGTTTCGAGAGGCATCATATTGAGAGCCTTGTTGCCCTTCTTACCAGGACAAACGTTTACGCAGGAGCCGCATCCTGTACAGTCAAGAGCAGACATTGTCATTACGAAGTTGTAGCCAGGCATACCTGTCATAGCAACAGCCTTTTCCTGAGCGAGCTTTGGAGCCTTCTTGAGCTCAGCGTCTGTCATAACTACAGGACGGATAACAGCGTGTGGACATACATATGAACAGAAGTTACACTGGATACAGTTCTCGCCGTTCCATGCAGGTACGTCAACTGCGATTCCTCTCTTTTCGAATGCAGCAGAGCCCTGTGGGAATGTACCGTCAGCCATATCAACGAATGTAGAAACAGGGAGCTTGTCGCCTTCCTGAGCGTTGCATGGAATAAGGATATCGTTAACGAACTTTTCGAGTGTCTTGTTTGTAGCCTTTACAGCAGCAGCACCCATAACAGTATCCTTGCACTTCTTCCAAGCAGCAGGAACCTTTACTTCGTGAATCTGCTGGTAACCGGCGTCGATAGCGTCGTGGTTCATCTTAACGATTGCTTCACCCTTCTTTGAGTAAGAAGCAGTAGCAGCGTCCTTCATATACTTAACAGCATCTTCGATTGGAATGATGTTAGCGAGCTTGAAGAATGCAGACTGTAAAACAGTATTGATTCTGTTGCCAAGGCCGATTTCCTTACCAATCTTAACGCCGTTGATTGTGTAGAACTTGATGCCGTTCTGAGCGATGTATCTCTTAACCTGGCCTGGGAGGTGCTTCTCGAGCTCCTTGTCATCCCACTGGCAGTTGAGGAGGAATGTTCCGCCCGGCTTTACATCGTTAACCATGTTGTACTTTGAGATGTAGCTTTCGTTATGGCAAGCTACGAAGTCAGCCTGGTTGATGAGGTAAGTAGACTTGATAGGTGTCTTACCGAATCTGAGGTGAGAAACAGTTACGCCGCCTGACTTCTTTGAGTCATAGGAGAAGTATGCCTGAGCGAAGAGGTCTGTGTGGTCACCGATAATCTTGATGGAGTTCTTGTTAGCACCAACAGTACCGTCAGCACCGAGGCCCCAGAACTTACAAGCTGTTGTACCGGCAGGAGCAGAGTCGAGCTTGCCTTCAGATTCGAGTGAGAGATTTGTAACGTCGTCATTGATACCGATTGTGAATCTTGGCTTATAGGTATCCTTGAAATCAGCATTCCAGAATACTGCCTTAATCTGGTCAGGAGTTGTATCCTTAGAACCGAGGCCGTATCTACCGGAAGCGATTGTGATGTTGTTGAACTTTGTGCCCTTGAGAGCTGCAACTACGTCGAGGTAGAGTGGCTCGCCGAGTGAACCGGGTTCCTTAGTTCTGTCGAGAACAGAAATCTGAGTTACTGTATCAGGGATAGCTTCTACGAGCTTTTCAGCAACGAACGGTCTGTAAAGTCTAACCTTAACGAGACCGAGCTTTGTGCCTTCGTTAGCGTTGAGGTAGTCGATTGTTTCTTCAATTGTATCACATACAGAGCCCATTGCGATGATGATATGTGTAGCATCAGGAGCACCGTAGTAGTTGAAGAGCTTGTAGTTAGTGCCAATCTTAGCATTAACCTTATCCATGTATTCCTCTACGATTGCAGGAATTTCGTTGTAGTAGTTGTTGCAAGCTTCTCTTGCCTGGAAGAAGATATCAGGGTTCTGAGCTGTACCACGGAGTACTGGGTGCTCTGGGTTGATAGCTCTCTTTCTGAATGCTTCGATAGCGTCCATATCTACCATTTCAGCTACGTCAGCCTTGTCCCATGTTTCAATCTTCTGAATTTCGTGAGATGTTCTGAAGCCGTCGAAGAAATTGAGGAAAGGAACTCTTCCCTTTATTGTGGAAAGGTGAGCAACTGCTCCGAGGTCCATAACTTCCTGAGGATTGGTGTTAGCGAGCATAGCGTAGCCTGTCTGACGGCAAGCGTAAACGTCGGAATGGTCGCCGAAAATGTTCAATGCGTGGGAAGCAACGCAACGTGCGGAAACGTGAATAACGTTGGGGAGCAGCTCGCCGGCTATCTTGTACATGTTGGGGATCATGAGAAGAAGACCCTGAGAAGCTGTGTAGGTAGTTGTGAGAGCACCGGCTGCAAGGCTTCCGTGAACTGTTCCGGCTGCGCCTGCCTCGGACTGCATTTCAGTAACTCTTACGTTTTCTCCGAAAATGTTTTTGAGACCCGTTGCAGACCATGCATCGGTGAGCTCAGCCATAACACTGGAAGGTGTTATGGGGTATATGGCAGCAACCTCTGTAAACGCATAGCTTACATGCGCGGCAGCGGTATTACCGTCCATAGATATTTTTTTTCTGGTAGACATAATAAATCCTCCTTGTTTTTCAGCGTCCGTATTTTTCTTATTTATCAACAAAAACACAATGACACTTAAAAGACGTTTAACATTATAATGATACCACTAAATGCGAAAAAAGTAAAGAGGAATGAAGAATTTTTTTGAATTTTTTCAAAAAAATTCAAAACTTTCAGCCTTTTTCGCAAAAATGGTTCTTCCCGAAAGCTTTTTTTGTAAGCTTACGGTTCAGCCGTTCTCCCAATCGGGAGATATCTCATCGTATTTTGAAAGCACTTCTTTGAATATTGCTTTTATATCATTAAGTGCCTTTTCTGTCTTTCCCTCGAATATGAGTACCATTTCGGGCATATTGGATGAAGCTCTTACCAAGCCCCAGCCATCATCAAAGGATACTCTTGCACCGTTTATATCACATACCTTTCCGGGGAAGCGCTCCTTCATTTCCGCAACTATTCTTTCCACTGCACCATATTTCAGCTCATCGGGGCAATATGCCTTGATCTCGGGAGATGTAACATATTTCGGGAAGGAAGCTATGGTTTCGGAAAGCGTGCACTCGCTGTTGGAGATATATTCAACAAGCTTTGCACCGACAAATACTGCGTCATCAAAGGAATAATAGTCATCTCCGCCCACGAAGATATGACCGCTTCTCTCACCTGCAAGATCAGCCTTCAATTCATGCATTTTTGCCTTGATATAGGAGTGGCCCGTCTTCCACATGCAGGGAACTCCGCCGTTATCCTTTATTACCTCTTCGAGAGTCTGCGAGCACTTCACATCGTATACCACTGTAGCACCCTTCTTCTTTTCAAGAAGCTGTTTTACAAGGACTGCAAGAACTATATCGCTCCATATATTGTTGCCGTTATTGTCTATAACGCCCAATCTGTCACCGTCGCCGTCAAAGGAAAGACCGAGATCTGCCTTGATATAGGGATTGAGCACAGTCTCTCTTACCTTCTCTCTCACCTTCATATCCGAAGGATTGGGGAAGTAATGAGGATATGACATATCGGGATCGCAATTGAGCTGGAATGTGAGGCATCCCAATCTCTGGAAGACCTCATATACGAATACGCCCGCTCCGCCGTTGCCCGCGTCGAGAACGATCTTCGGCTTGTTTTCGCCCATTTTGATCTTTGACACTATATTGTCAATGTAAATATCTCTTATATTATCATTTTTTACGCTTCCCAAAGGCACTTTTTCATCGGGAGTGACGAGAAGATTGAAGACCTCGACTATATCATCGGGCTCCAATGTTTCCGAATAACCCTTGGCAAACTTAAATCCTGACCAACCGTCCGGATTGTGGCTTGCCGTTATCATTACAGCGCCTTCGCATCCGTAATGATACTGAGCAAAGTATGTTGCGGGAGTGATGGTAAGTCCTATAAAGATAACATCTTCACCGCATTCGGTAAGCGCCTTGATCGCCGCTTCGGAGAAAGCCTCCGAGCAGGATCTGTTATCGTATCCGACAACGCACTTCGTTATGTTTCTTTTCCTAAGGTATTTGGCGTAAGCCTTGACTATTCTGTAAACATTATCCGGATTCAATTCCTCATTGTTAACACGTCCTCTGATATCATATTCTCTGAACATGTTATTGAAAGCCTTCGGATAATCGTTCTGCTTTTTAGCTGCCATTATTTTTTTCCTTTCCGTAATACGCCGTGTATTATGATATTTTTTGTCCGTATATATTATATCATTAATTTGCGACTTTTTAAACACTCTTTTCCCATTTTATCGGTAATTTTATTATTTTCTTCCGCGAAGACTTTTTCTGAATTCATATCTGCGTTTTGCATTCCTGATGCTGTCGATAAAATTGTCACCGAAAAAGATGATAAGATTCACCAACGCTATCACAAGCGCTGCCTTATTCTGCCACGATCCGATAATGAAAAGATATCCCAGATACACACAGTCAAGAATCGCAATATACTTTATCTTGACGGGAATTATCATAAAAAGCGATATGGTATGATCGGGATAAAGCATGGCAAAGGCAAGGAAAAGAGAAAGATTCAAATAGTAATTTGTGGCATATCCCGTAATAAATCCGAAGATGATACTGCCTATAACACCGAACAGATAGAATACATTAAACTTGAATATTCCCCATTCGCTTTCCAGTGCACTTCCGATAAGCCAATAGAAATACAGAGAAAACATGAAGAACAGTACATTCGATCCCACAGGCATAAAAATAAATGTTATAACACGCCATATCTGTCCGGAAAGGATCGCATTTCTGTCAAAGTAAAGATAACTGCTCAATGAAAAATTCACGGGAGAAAACATCATGCAGTAATCAATGATAAATACCGCACCCATTGTGAGAACGATATAAAACATAAGATTCTCTATACGGAATCTTCCGAATCTTCTTTGCATTTTATCAAGCAGTCTGTTCATAAAACAACCTCCGTTATGCATTCAAACCGCCGCGATCTCGGTTTCAGACCAAGACCCGGCGGTTGAAAATATTGATACTTAAAATCTTATCAACAGATACTGAACATATGAGAGAGGATATTCTTCCTCTTTATCCGTTTCGTTGAATCCGAGCATTATCCTACGGCATTCCGTTTCGGTCACCTTTTCCCAAACAAGGTAGTAACCGCCCTCGTCAAAGCTTATATAAGCCCTTGTTTCATCAAGAACAGTACCGTCAATATAGGTCAAAGATGATACATCCGATGCTTTGACATCGTATCCGTAAGCGGACAGGACATCATCCGGATTGTCGCCGAGCTTTATACCGTGAGGCAGGAGCTGCTCGATATTCTCAGCCACC
This sequence comes from Oscillospiraceae bacterium, assembly GCA_017396665.1. GTDB lineage: Bacteria > Bacillota > Clostridia > Oscillospirales > Ruminococcaceae > UBA7477. The sequence goes on from JAFQLH010000001.1 coordinate 13,705, forward strand.
GTCAAAGAAAGGGCTGTCTCTCTTTTATCTGCCGACAACTTCACCTCTTCGTACGCAAAGGTGACTCCACCTGCAACGTACTCATGGATTCCGCCATTTTCATCAGTATAAGAATTATAAGTGATCTCACCGAGCGAAAGTGATTGTGCCGTTTCTTCAGCTAATCTTTCAAGTCCTTCCACTCCTTCCGCTCTGTCCAGACCCGAGGCAAGGAAATTAACCTCCGAAAGCTTGACCGCCTCGCTTCCGGGATAAAATACCGTTTCACCCGTATATACGGATGCGGCAAATCTTCCTTTGAGCGATACATCATTTCGCAGGTCGCCGTTATCGAAAATTATGCCGAAATCATAGGAGCATACCACCATATAGGATGTAACACTTTCAACATTTATATCAAGATACCTGCTTCCGGCATAGTCGTCAAGATCTATTCCATGGCTCTTGAGAAGCTCTGTGACCTCGTTATCGTAAACATACAGTGTCTCCGCAGAGGACAGATCGTAGAGTACAAATCCGGAATAATTCTGCTTGCTGTAGTAAATACATACTATCTCATTTCCGACATCGTAAAGCTTATACATCTTGTCCGAAACCACATCATTGAAAACACAAGAGCGCTTGGTGGCGATCCAATTCTTATGAATAAAGTGAAGTCCGTGAATAGATCTTCTCTCTATTCCGCTATAGATCGAAAAAGCATTCCACTCTCCCGCCTCGGAGGGCGGGTACGATATCTTGATAGTCGACTCGTCGTCGGAGGTCTTAAGATAAATGTCATATCCTCCATCGTCAAAGGGAACAATACCGTCAAGATCCGTAAGCTTGAACTTATAAAGTCCGCCGTATTCACCTGTGGTGAATCCCGTAAGCCTTCCGCTGTTCAGCTCATTCAATACGCTTTCGGAACTGACACCTAAGTCCGAGAGGTACTCCTCTGTCG
>JAFQLH010000049.1 GCA_017396665.1 Oscillospiraceae bacterium
AATGGCACTCTCGGTACTGGGCTCACGGCAAAGTCCTGTGAAGTGGATTTACAATGTGTGGTGCATACTCTCGGGTGTCGTTTTCTGTATTGCTCCGTATGCGTTGTATCAAGAAAACAGTAGTGGCTTGATGATAGCAATATGGGTATTGCTTGCAATATACGGCATTGGATGTGAAATCATATCTGGGTTATGTCCGTTAAACGAAAGCAGGCAGGACGAAGATGTTATTACTAAAATTCACGGTGGAGCTTCTGCTATTGGTTTTATGACATTACTCGTTGTACCGTTACTCTTGGCAATACTGCAGTTTCAATCGACAAATATAATTATGGGAGCTATCTCGCTTGTGAGCTTTATTGTGGCTTTCGTGTTCTTCTGCTTTTTCATTATGGGAGAGAAAGAAAAGTTTGCGAATACGATTTTGCGATACGGCGGTCTTTGGCAAAGACTCGTATTAGTGAGCTGCTATGTACCATTAGCTGTTTGGTGTATTATAAAATGACAAATCCCAATTTGTCGGACTTAGTATAAAATAAACTCCGGAGAAGCCGTTTTCTTCTCCGGAGTTGTTTCTTTGTAAGGTGGGTTACTGATTCTTTTCGTTTGGTGTCGGGAGAGTGAAATAAGCATACTCTCCGTCATCCTTAAGACCGTAGGAAGCGTTTTCCTGAGCAGGCATCATATCAACCTTGAAAACAGTGAAGCCCTGTGTGTCAGTCATCATAATGCCGTCATCATCATCGCTGAGCTTGAAGGAGCCGTGAATGTTGCCGTCCTTGTATTCATCAAGTCCGTCAAACCAGATTATAAGGTATTCACCGGCACCGATTTTAACATTCTGCGGAACAGTCCACTTGTTAGGATTTGAGTAGCTGTCTGTGATTGTGTAGCCGGAAAGGTCTATTTCCTTGTCGGATGCGTTGTAAAGCTCAATCCAGTCAGAGCTCTCGCCGTAGTTGTCAGTGAAGGTCTTGTTCTGAGTCATAAATTCGCTGAGAACTACATTTGCAACCTCTGCCTCAACAATGTCTGAAAGATTTTCAGAATGCTCAGAGGTGTTCTTTCCCTTCGGGCTGCCGCTCTTGAAGTAGTGATAGCTGCCTGCCTCGTCACCGTCAAATACAAGCCCGTAAGCTACATCCTGCGGCATAGCAGGTACATAAAGCTCCTGCGTGGTAGAGTCAGGGTAGGTGAGGAAGATTTTCTCTCCGTCAGCACCTATCGAGAAGTTTGTGTGAAGGTATTCGCCGCCCTGCTTGTTTGTGCTGTCAGCAAAGACAAGCAGATAGCTCTCCTGTTCAATAGTTACGTCAGGGAACTGCCACATCTTCGGTGTGTCCTTGTCGTCAGACAGATAGTAGCCCGACAGCGAAACCGCACTTCCACCGTTGTATAAAAGTATGTAGTCGCCCGACTCTCCGTCTTCGTCATCTATCGTGTCCTTGTTTCTTGGCATTACCTCAGCAATTACAACCTTTCCGCCTGTAACGTCTGTCGCAACATCAGAAGCACCTGAAGAATCTGAATCTGCCTGTGACTGTGCCTTTGAGGAGCTGTCGTCAGAGCTGCAGGAGCAGAGCAGCGAAGCTGTTATGGCAATCGCCATTATAGAAGCCATAGCCTTCTTTAAAATACTGTTCATTAAAATCATCCAGCCTTTCGGTTATGTAGGCAAGCTTTTTGCCGTCAAAGCTATTTTACCACAGTTTATCTGCGATTACAATAGTAGAATTGTTGTTTTTATCATAATATTAAAGCAACTTGCCTATTAAGAGGGTCAAAGAGCGTCGGGTATTGTGCATTTTTGAAGTTGACTTTTTCGCTTAAATATGAGATAATTATAAAAGCTGTTAGCTAGAAAGGAAGACGGTTTATGTATACCATCTATCAGCATTTCTATTCAAAAATAAAGTCCGGCGTGCGAGTCTGACGCTCTATGGATTTTCAAGTGAGTAAAATATATTTTTGGAGGAAATGAAAATGAAAAAGGAATTACCAAAGCTCTACAATCCAAGTGAAGTAGAGGATAAGATTTATAAATACTGGATGGACGGAAAAATGTTTCACGCAGAGGTTGATTCAAAGAAGAAGCCTTATACAATCGTTATTCCGCCACCGAATATAACAGGTCAGCTCCATATGGGCCACGCACTCGATGAAACTCTCCAGGATATCCTTATCCGCTGGAAGAGAATGAGCGGTTACAGTGCACTCTGGCTTCCGGGTACAGACCACGCAGCTATCGCAACAGAAGCTAAGATTGTTGAGGCAATGCGTAAGGAAGGCGTTACAAAGGAAGACCTCGGCCGTGACGGCTTTATGGAAAGAGCATGGAAGTGGAAGGAGCAGTACGGCGGAAGAATCGTAGAACAGCTCAAGAAGCTCGGCTCAAGCTGTGACTGGGACAGAGAACGCTTCACAATGGACGAAGGCTGCTCAAAGGCAGTTAAGGAAGTATTCGTTAAGTATTACGAAAAGGGTCTTATCTACCGTGGCGAAAGAATCATCAACTGGTGTCCTCATTGTAAGACTTCTCTCTCTGATGCAGAGGTAACATACGAAGACCAGGCAGGCCACTTCTGGCACCTCAGATATCCGCTTACTGACGGCTCAGGCTTTGTAGAGCTTGCTACAACAAGACCTGAAACACTCCTCGGAGATACCGCTGTTGCAGTAAATCCTAAGGACGAAAGATATAAGGATATCGTTGGAAAGACTCTCACACTCCCACTCGTAGGCAGAGAAATTCCTGTCGTTGCAGACGACTATGTAGATATCGAGTTCGGTACAGGTGTAGTAAAGATTACTCCTGCTCACGACCCTAACGACTTTGAAGTAGGTAAGCGTCACAACCTGCCAATCATCAACGTTATGACAGACGACGCAAAGATTATCGATGACTACCCGGCATACGCAGGTATGGACAGATACGAGGCAAGAAAGAAGATTGTCGAAGACCTCGAAAAGGGCGGATTCCTCGTTAAGATTGAGGAGCATGCACATAACGTAGGTACCTGCTACCGCTGTTCAACAACTGTTGAGCCAAAGGTTTCTACACAGTGGTTCGTTAAGATGGAAGAGCTCGCAGGCCCTGCAATCGACGCTGTTAAGAATGGCGATACAAAGTTCGTTCCTGAACGTTTTGATAAGATTTATTTCCACTGGCTTGAAAATATCAAGGACTGGTGTATTTCAAGACAGATTTGGTGGGGACATCAGATTCCTGCATTCTATTGTGACGATTGCGGCGAAATGATTGTTACTAAGGAAGATAGCGCAGTTTGTCCGAAGTGCGGCAAGCCAATGCGTCAGGACCCTGATACGCTCGATACTTGGTTCTCATCTGCACTCTGGCCGTTCTCAACACTCGGCTGGCCTGACGAAAACGCAGAAGACTTAAAGTACTTCTACCCAACAAATACACTCGTAACAGGCTACGATATCATCTTCTTCTGGGTAATCAGAATGATGTTCTCTGGACTCGAGAATATGGGCAAGGTTCCGTTCGATACTGTTTTAATCCACGGCCTCGTTCGTGACTCGCAGGGCAGAAAGATGTCCAAGTCACTCGGCAACGGTATCGACCCACTCGAAGTTATCGCAGAAAACGGTGCAGACGCACTCAGATTTATGCTCGCAACAGGTAACGCTCCGGGTAACGATATGCGTTACAGCGACGAAAAGGTTAAGGCTTCAAGAAACTTCGCAAACAAGCTTTGGAATGCTTCGAGATTCATTATGATGAATCTCCCTGAAGGCTTCAAGGCTGGTAAACTCCCTGAAAACCTCAGAGCAGAGGATAAGTGGATTGTTTCAAAGTTCAATACACTCGCTAAGGAAATCAACGACAACCTCGATAATTTCGACCTCGGCGTTGCAGTTGCAAAGCTCTATGACTTTATCTGGGATGTTTACTGTGACTGGTATATCGAGCTTACTAAGCCGAGAATTACTGCAGGCGGCGAAACAGCTCAGACTGCTCAGGCAGTTCTCGTTTGGGTAATGAAGGGTATGCTCAAGCTCCTCCACCCATTTATGCCGTTTATCACAGAAGAAATCTGGCAGACACTCGTTGACGACGGCTCTGCAATTATGCTCTCTGAGTTCCCAACCTTTGACGAAGCTCTCTGCTTTGCAAGTGAGGAAACAGAGTTCGAGAAGATTATCGCTGCTATCAAGGCTATCCGTAATACAAGAAGCGGTATGAATGTACCTCCTTCTGTTAAGGCAAAGCTCTTTGTCGAAACAAAGGACGCTCAGACATTTGAAGCAGGAAAGATGTTCTTCGAAAGACTCGCTTCTGCATCAGAGGTTGAAATCGCAGAAAGCTTCGATATCCCTGACAGCGTAACTGTTGTTACAGACAGCGCAAGAATCTTTATCCCACTGTCTGATATCGTTGATGTTGAAAAGGAAACTGCACGTCTTAATAAGGAAAAGGCTGTCGCACAGAAGGATATCGACTTCCTCTCAAAGAAGCTCTCAAACGAAGGCTTCCTCGCAAAAGCCCCTGCACAGCTTATAGAAGCAGAAAAAACAAAGCTCGCTAAGGCGCAGGAAAAGATGGCTAAGATTGAAGAATCACTCAAGGCTCTTATCAAGTAATCAAAAAGCTCTCACATTTCGTGAGAGCTTTTTTGTATCATATCAGAAATAGCTTAAGAGTAGTATTCGTATAAAGATTTTATATGTGTTTATCGGTGGAAACCTTTCTGAAGAAAGGTTATCCCCCGAGCCCCCTTCCAAAGACTTCTAACATAATTTCAGCCCCATAGGGTATGCACCAAAAGAGAACAGCTTTAGATTCTCTGTATAGTAATGTACACCCTATGGGGCTGAAATTTATAATAAAAGTTTTAGGAAAGGAGTTTGAGGAAAACCGACCTTTCAAAAGGGTTTTCCTCAATAGAGACTCATAAATCTCTATGTGAATAATACTTTTAGGTGTTTATTATGAGAGCTTCTGGGTAACGAAGATATCGTAGATACTCTTCATAGCGGTATCGAAGTCCTCTTCGCTGACGCCGACGATGATGTTAAGCTCGCTGGAGCCCTGGTCAATCATGTTAACGTTGACTCTGGCGTGAGCGAGTGCGGAGAAGATTCTGCCTGCAGTACCTCTTGTGGCACGCATACCACGACCAACGATAGCGATGAGAGCGAGACCTGTCTCGATAACGATGCTGTCAGGCTTGCAGTTTCTGTGGATACCTGCAAGAACCTCCTGCTCAGCCTTCTCGAATTCCTCCTGGTGAACGATAACAGTCATAGTGTCAATACCTGAAGGCATGTGCTCGAAGTTGATTCCGTTCTTTTCGAACACCTCAAGAACCTTTCTTCCGAAGCCAAGCTCTGAGTTCATCATGTCCTTTTCAATGCTGATGGATGTAAAGCCCTTCTTGCCTGCAATACCTGTGATTGTGTATTCAGGACGCTGTGAAGTGCTCTCAACAATCATTGTGCCGTGGTCATCAGGACGGTTTGTGTTCTTGATGTTTATAGGAATGCCTGCCTTTCTTACAGGGAAGATAGCATCCTCGTGAAGAACAGTAGCACCCATGTATGCAAGCTCACGAAGCTCCTTGTATGTTATAACCTTGATTGGTTCAGGATTGTCAATAATTCTAGGGTCAGCAATAAGGAAGCCTGAAACGTCAGTCCAGTTCTCGTAAATGTCAGCATTGCATGAAGCAGCAACGATTGAGCCTGTTACGTCAGAGCCGCCTCTTGAGAAAGTCTTGATTGTGTCGTTAGGCATAGAACCGTAGAAGCCTGGAACAACAGCCCTCTCAGAGTTTTCAAGACGCTCGGAAAGCACCTCGTAGGTTCTCTTTGAATCAAACTTTCCTGAGTCATCAAAGAAAATAACATCAGCAGAATCGATGAAATCATAGCCCAGGTAGTTTGCAAGAACAATACCGTTTAAGTATTCACCACGGGAAGCAGCGTAGTCTCTACCTGCCTTACCGATAAAGCAAGCCCTGATTGTCGCAAATTCATCTTCAAGGGAGAGTGTCATACCAAGTCCCTCGATAATCTCGTAGTATCTCTTCTTAATCTGCTCAAATTCCTCGTCAAAAGCCTTTCCCTTTGCGGCAAGGTCATAGCAGGAATAAAGCATGTCAGTTACTTTAGTGTCATCGGAAAAACGCTTGCCCGGTGCAGAAGGAACAACATATCTTCTTGCCTCGTCAGCCTTGATGATGCTTGCAACCTTCATAAACTGCTCAGCACTTGCAAGTGAGCTTCCACCGAATTTTACAACCTTAATCATAATATCTTTACCTCAATTCCAAGAGTTTTTTATCAGCATATCAATTATACTCCAATAAGTAAATTCCGTCAATGGTGAAAACAACAGAATTTTGATGGTTGTTTCTTTGTTTACTTGTGAAATACGCTTGTATTCCACAGACGTACACTTTTTAATGAAAAATAACGCCCCGCCACAGCAGACAGGTGTGGCAAAGCGTCAGTGCTTTATGCAAGAATTTCGTAGTTATCGCAAGCGGTCTCCTTGTTTGCGTATTCGTTGAGAGAAAGCACCTTGACCTTAACAGGTCTCTGACCGAGAGTGATTTCAATAACGTCACCGATTTTAACATCGTAAGAAGCCCTCGCAGGCTTTCCGTTTACAATAACCTTCTGAGCGTCGCAAGCCTCATTAGCAACAGTGCGTCGCTTGATGATTCTTGAAACCTTGAGATACTTGTCAAGTCGCATAAAATATAAGCTCCTTTTCATAAAAAGAACCTGACGCATATCGTGTCAGGTCCTAATCGTCTTTGTAAATTACTTAGCAACTGCGTCCTTGAGAGCCTTACCAGCCTTGAATGCAGGAACCTTCTTAGCAGGGATTTCAATAGTAGCCTTTGTAAGTGGGTTGATACCTGTCTTTGGCTTTCTTTCTCTTGTTTCGAATGTGCCGAAGCCAACGAGTGAAACCTTATCGCCTGCAACGAGTGCGTCTGTGATAGCTGCTGTTACTGTAGCAAGAGCCTTTTCTGCATCCTTCTTGGAATAGCCACCCTTGTCTGCAATGATGTTTACGAGTTCTGCCTTTGTCATTTTAAAAACCTCCAATTTTTTTATAAATGGGAATCCCATCGTTATTTACTTTGCCTTCTCCCAGTAGGAGTCAAGCTTATCTATGCTCAGGGATTTCATATCCATCCCATCTTGCCTTACCATGTCTTCAACGTCTGAAAAACGCTGAATAAATCTCTCACAGCACTGTGAAAGAACCTCTTCCGCATCAAGCCCCGAGTGTCTGATTACGTTGACACAGGAGAAAAGAATATCTCCAAGCTCGTGAGCAATCTGCTGAGTATCACCGCCCGAAAGTGCCTGCTTTGCTTCACTGACCTCGCTCTCAAGTGACCTGAAAGCCGCATCTGCATCAGCAAAATCCATACCTGCCCTCGAAGCTCTCTTTCCGAGCTTCTGTGCCCTCATAAGAGAAGGGAACACCTTCGGTACAGCGTTAAGTGTGTCTGTGTAGGTCTGCTGCTTTGTTTCCTTCTTGATGCTGTCCCAGCTTTCCAGAACCTCGTCAGCAGTTTCGAGCTTCAGCTCTCCGAAAACGTGCGGATGCCTTGTAACAAGCTTCTTGCAAACCTCGTCAGCTACATCGTCAAGGTCAAATCTTCCTTCGTCAGCCTCAATGTCAGCGTGGAAAACAACCTGAAGAAGAACATCACCTAGCTCCTCTCTGAGCATTTCCGGACTCTCACAGTCAATAGCCTCAACTGCCTCGTAGACCTCCTCAATAAAATCCTTGCGGAGAGTCTTGTGAGTCTGAACCTTATCCCAAGGACAACCGTTCTCGCTTCTGAGTGCCTTTACAATAAGACGCAGGTCGTCAACATTGTATCTGTCCTTGAATGTAAACTGTTCCATAGAATATACTCCTAAAGCTCATAGAATGCCGATAAATAGGGCATTTGAGCCATCGGCGAGGTACTTTTATATAATAATACAAATCTATTTAAATTTCAATAGATTTAACGAGAAAAGTAGCTTTTGAGCCTAGATTTCGGCAAAACGCTCAATATATCCAATGAATATATGTATATATTGACAGAAAACAAGACCGAAACAACAAACGAAATCCGCATAGATAGGCAATTTGAGAGCACAGAGTACAAAAGATAAGCCCCTTCAATACAAAGAATCGCAGAAAGAAAAATGCTTGTAGTCTGCCTGTTTGAAATGTGTCCCTTGCCGCAATCCCTTCTCAGTAGTATAAGAGAAACCGCCGCCATAACTATGTAGCAGATAAGCGTCGATATCCCCGCACCAACAATGTTAAGCTGTGGTATGCTTACAAGCAGAAGATTCATAATGAGCTTTACAAAACAGCCAAGCAGGGTTATCCCGATAGGAGAAAACTGCCTGCCAAGTGCCTGGAATACAGAAAACAGCGGTGTCGTCACAGCAAGCGGAATTGTCGCAAGCCCAAGAACTGAAAGTGCCCTCTGCGAAACCATAATCTCGTCTGTTCGTCCTGAGAATAAGAATAAAAGAATCTCCTCTGAGAAAACTGAAATTCCAAGTCCGCAGGGAATTGCCGCAAAAAGAGAAAGCATCACAACCGCTCTTACACTCTGCGACAGCTTCTTTTTGTCGCTTGTCGCAAATGAAGATGAAACAAGCGGCAGAATACTCCTTCCAAGCATCGCTGTAAGAGAGGGAACTATCCCGAATACAGTAAGTGCAAGTCCGCTGTATGAACCGTATATAAAGCTCGATAAACGTTCCCCGTCAGCGAGTGTCTCTGAAATGCCGCCGAACCGCTCTGAAAAGTATTCCGGAGAAGCCTCTGCCGCCCTGTCAAGACAGCGGTTTATCGTCATAAGGTCAATAAGTCCCGAAATCGTCGAAATAACAGACGCTACCGCAAAGGGTACAGCAAGCGCCAGAAGCTCACGCAAAAGATACCGGCGTCGTTTGTCAGTCTGAGCCTTAATCAGCATCTCTTTTGAGATGCCGTCACCCGAAAGCCTCGAATGAAGCTTTATGTAAATCAGCCCGAATAAGTTTGAAAGAGTAACTCCAAGTGTCGAAGCCGCCGCAATGTATGGAAGAGCTACGCTCCTCGCTTCCTCATAAGTTTGACAAAGTGTTCCGAATACTGCAGAGCCCTGTTCAAAATCTGCCTGTGCCTTCATAGCTGTAAGCTGTGCGAGCAAAAGTCCCAGAGCAAGCTTCATAACCGCCTCGATTATCTCCGAAACAGCCGTCGGAAGCATGTTCTGCATACCCTCGCAGTAGCCCCTCTCAACAGCCGTCAATGCCCCGATTACAACGCAGGGTGCAATAGCCGCAACAGAAAGCCTTGAGCCCGGCTCACCAATAACGTGTGTGCATACAGGCCCCGAAAACAGTATCAGAAATGCAGTGAAGGAAAGCCCGACAATTAGAAAAAAGCTGTGTGCAACCTGCCTTAGCTTTCTTGCATCACGGTAGTTCCCGACAGCACAGTAGCCCGCCGTGAGCTTTGCAACAGCAGGCGGAATACCCGAAACCGAAATCGCATAAACGGGCATGAATACAGAGTGGCTCGACGAGAAATATGCCATGCCCATTCCACCAAGTATGTGAGTCAGCGGAATGCGGTATATAATCCCCAAAACCTTGGTTATGAATACGGTTGCCATAAGTATGACGCTTGCAAGAACAAAGCCCTGTTTTCTCAAATCAATCCCTCATTTTAACGCAGTTTTTATCTAACTATATTAAGACAAGCGTGTTATTATTCAGCGAAAATTGTAGTGAGAAGGATTTTTGCTGAATGAATGCGAAAGCTTGAGCATATAATTTTAAAAAACGTGATGGGAGTGATACAATGACCCCGACAGACAAGGAACGCTCAGTGTTGCTGGGCGAGTATATGGTGAAAAACAAGGCAACAGTAAGAGCCTGCGCAAAGCAGTTTGGAATAAGCAAAAGTACAGTACATAAGGACGTTTCACAGCGTCTTGAAAAAACTGACCCTAAGCTTTATAAAAAGGTCAGGAAGCTTCTTTCTGAAAACAAAGCCCAGCGTCATATAAGAGGCGGACTTGCAACAAGGGAAAAATATCAGAAACAAAAAGACGAAAACAAATAGCTTTAAGAAGACTGCCGTGCCGATTATGTGTGCGGCAGTATTTCTTGGTTAAAATCAGAATATGCGGATATACTAGAAGCAATAAAGATAAAAAAGGAGTGCCTCTATGGAGCTTTCATATATCCTGCAGGAAAAATACAATGTCACAATAAAGACCGCAACAAACGAGCAGATATATTATGCCCTTGCGTTTCTCATAAATCAAAAAACAAAGAATACAAAGAGTAAACCCACAAAAAAGAAGCTTTATTACCTGTCAGCAGAATTTCTGATAGGAAGGCTTCTCGGCAGTGCGCTTGTAAACTTAGGCCTGTACGAAAGTGTGGCAAAGGAGCTTTGCGAAAACGGAAAGGATATAGCAGATATCGAGGAGCTTGAAAACGAGCCGTCTCTCTGTAACGGCGGACTCGGACGCCTCGCCGCCTGTTTTATGGACTCAGCCGCAGCATTAAAGCTTAATGCCGAGGGCGTCGGACTTTTATATCACTTCGGACTTTTCAGGCAGGTGTTTGAAAATAATGCCCAGACCGCAAAGCCCGATAAATGGCTTTCCGATAAAAGCTTCCTCGCTAAAACAGATACGACATATCCCGTTGAAATAGGCGGAAAAATGCTTATGGCAAGACAGTATCAGATTGATGTTATAGGGGATAGCAATTATAAGAATAAGCTCACCCTCTTTGACCTTGAAAGTATTGACGAAAAAATTGTAGCTGACGGCATTGAATTTGACAAGCAGGATATTTCTCAAAACCTGACACTCTTTTTGTACCCCGACGACAGCGACGAAAACGGCAGACTGCTCAGAGTCTACCAGCAGTATTTTATGACAAGCGCCGCCGCACAGTATATCATAGACGACTGCGTTAAAAGAGGCTGTAAGCTCTCTGACCTGCACGAGTATGCCGTAGTGCAGATAAATGATACCCACCCGACTATGATTATTCCGGAGCTTATAAGACTTCTGTGCGAAAAGGGAACAGACCTTGACGATGCAATAAACACAGTGAGTAAAACCTGTGCCTATACAAACCATACAATACTTGCCGAAGCTTTGGAGAAATGGCATATCTCTATGATAAAGAAAGCAGCCCCGAAGCTTTTGCCGTATATCGAAATCCTCGACAGCAGAGTAAGACGAAAGTGCTGCGATGAGAAAACCTTTATTATAGATAGTAACGACATGGTGCATATGGCGAATATCGATTTGCATGTATGCTTTGCAGTAAACGGTGTCGCAAAGCTCCATACCGAGCTTTTGAAAACCACCGAGCTGTCTGAATTTTCAAAGCTCTATCCTCATAAGTTCCACAACAAAACAAACGGAATAAGCTTCAGACGCTGGCTTTGTCTTTCAAACCCACGCCTTGCAAAGCTCATAGAGTCACTTGTCGGTAGCTCGTATCTTGAAAACGCAGAAAGCCTCAAGGTGCTTTTGAAGTATATAAATGATGAAAAGGTCCTCTCACAGCTTGTCAGTATAAAGCAGGAGAATAAGCAAAAGCTCTCGCAGTATCTCTTCAAAAAGCAGGGGATACACCTGCCCGAAGCTTTCCTGTTCGATATCCAGATAAAACGTCTGCACGAGTATAAAAGACAACAGCTCAATGCACTGAGCGTAATTTCAATGTATCTCGATATCCTCTCAGGCAAAATTCCTAAAACACCCGTCTGCGTAATCTTCGGCGGAAAAGCCGCCCCTGCCTATACAATAGCCCAGGATATTATCCACCTCATTCTCTGCCTGTCACAGCTTGTAAACGGCGATGAAGCCGTGAGCCGATATCTCAGAGTAGTTATGGTGGAAAACTATAACGTAAGCTGGGCTCAGAAGCTTATACCCGCCTGCGATATATCACAGCAGATTTCACTTGCCTCAAAGGAAGCAAGCGGAACAGGCAATATGAAGCTTATGCTCAGCGGTGCTATCACTATCGGAACACTCGACGGAGCGAACGTAGAGATTGCCGAGCTGGTAGGCAGGGAGAACATCTATATATTCGGTGACGACAGCGAAACAGTAGTCAATCGCTATAAGGATAAAAGCTATCAGCCACAAAAGTATTATGATGAGAATAAAAAGCTCCGTGACGCAGTCAATTTTATCACAAGTGAAAAAATGCTCGCAATCGGCGACAGGAACCGCCTCAGAAGACTTAAAAACGAGCTTCTGACGAAGGACTGGTTTATGACCTTTCCCGATTTTGACGAGTATATGAAAACAAGAGAAAAAGCCTATGCCGATTATTTCGAGGGGCAAAGCTGGTCTCAGAAAATGCTTGTCAATATCGCAAACGCAGGCTACTTCTCGTCAGACAGAACAATAAAAGAGTATAACGCAGATGTATGGAAACTAAATTAACAGGAGAACAAAATGTCCAGAGAAAAGAAAAAACTTGATATATGCTCGCCGCTCAGCGGACGGGTAGTGCCTCTCGACGAGGTTAATGACGAGGTGTTCTCGCAAAGAGTCCTCGGCGACGGCTGTGCCATTATCCCCGACGAGCCTGCAGAGCTTCTGTCACCAATCGACGGAGTAGTTACTTCAGTATCCTCAACCAACCATGCCTATTCGGTAGAAGCTGAGGATAAAACACAGGTGCTCGTACACTTCGGACTTGAAACAGTAGCCTTGAAGGGCGAGGGCTTTACCCCAACGGTGAAGGTCGGTGACAAAGTGAAGAAGGGCGACAAGCTCTGTAAAATCGACCTTAAGCTTTTTAAAGAAAAGAACATCGACCTTACAACACCCGTCATCATAACAGACAATCCGAGCGGAAAGAACCTTTTGCCCGTCGAAGGCTCTGTAAAAGCAGGAGCACCCCTTTTTAAGAGCAAGCAGACAAAGAACAGGTCAACCGCCTTCGATTTTCTCCAAAAGCTCGGAAAGGTGCTTATGGTCGTTATCGCAGTAATGCCCGCAGCAGGTCTTATGATTTCCATAGGAAAGCTCATAGGTATGGCAGGTGCAGATATCGGAATAATTTCAAGCATAGGCTCAGTAACAGAGAATATAGGCTGGGCAATCATAACAAACCTCCATATCCTCTTCGCCGTCGCAATAGGCGGCTCGTGGGCAAAGGAAAAAGCAGGCGGAGCGTTTGCCGCACTGATAGCCTTCATTCTGATAAATAATATCACAGGCTCAGTGTTTGGTGTAACAGGTGATATGCTTCTTGACGATACCGCAACAGTAACATCACTCCTTGGTAAAGAAATGCAGGTGACAAGCTACTTTACCTCTGTGCTCGGAGCACCCGCTCTCAATATGGGCGTGTTCGTCGGAATTATCTCAGGCTTCCTCGGAGCGATTATCTATAATAAGTTTTACAACTTCCGCAGACTCCCCGAAGCTCTCTCGTTTTTTGGCGGAAAACGTTTTGTACCGCTTGTCGTGATATTCTGGTCTGTAATTGTGTCACTCGTTATGTGCGTCATCTGGCCGATTATCCAGTCAGGAATAAACTCCTTCGGCATATGGATAGCAAATTCCTCCCAAAGCTCGCCCGTGCTCGCTCCGTTTATCTACGGAACCTTGGAAAGACTCCTCCTGCCGTTCGGACTCCACCATATGCTCACAATCCCGATGAACTATACCTCCTTCGGCGGCAGCTATATTATCTCAACAGGTGCAAACGCAGGAAGCGTCGTTTTCGGGCAAGACCCTCTCTGGCTCGCCTGGATAACAGACCTTATCGCCTTCAAGAAAAACGGCGATATGACAGCCTATAATCAGCTTCTGACACAGATAACTCCGGCTCGCTTCAAGGTCGGTCAGATGATAGGTGCAACAGGACTCCTTCTGGGTGTCGCACTCGCTATGTATAGAAGAGTAGACAGAGATAAAAGACGAAGCTACCGCTCGATGTTTGTTTCAACAGCACTTGCGGTGTTCCTGACATGTGTAACAGAGCCGATTGAGTTTATGTTTATGTTCTGTGCAATCCCTCTCTATATCGTCTATTCACTCCTCCAGGGCTGTGCCTTTGCATTGTCTGGTGTAATAAATCTAAGACTCCATTCATTTGGCAACTTAGAGCTTGCAACAAGAATACCAATGTCAGTGAGTGCGGGACTTACAGGCGATATCATTAACTTTGTCATAAGCTGTGCCGTGTTCTTCCTCATAGGCTACCTTGTAGCGTATTATATGATAGGAAGGTTTTCCTACGCAACACCCGGCAGGCTCGGAAACTATACCTCGGGCGAGGAAACAGACAGCGACAGCAGTAGCGGAAAAACAGGGTCAGAACAAACAGAAAGTATAATCGCCCTGCTCGGTGGCAGAGATAATATCGAGCTTGTCGATGCCTGTATGACAAGACTCAGAGTAACAGTCAGGAACCCGTCTCTCGTTGCCGATATAGACGAGTGGAAAAAGAACGGTGCCCTCGGACTTCTCAAAAAGGGAAACGGAGTACAGGCGGTCTATGGACCTAAAGCCGACGTAATCAAATCCGATATCAACGATATTCTCTAAGAGGTGATTTCAATAAAACTGCTGACTCTCAATGCCCATAGCTTTCTTGAACAGGATAGTGATAAAAAGCTTTTGCATTTTGCAAAAGCAGTCGCACAACAGCTCCCCGACGTTGTCGCACTTCAGGAGGTAAGCCAGACCTCGGCTTCACAGCCTGCCGATAAAAATGCCCTCGCAGAGTTCGTTTCCTCTGATAGTAAAACAATAATCAAAGAGGATAACTTTGTCCTGCGTGTAATAAAACTTCTTGCAGATGAGGGTATAAAATATCATTGGAGCTGGCTCCCCATAAAGCTCGGCTACGGAAAGCTCGACGAGGGAATTGCCGTTATGACAAGGAATCCGATACAAAACGTGAGTCCTGTTTTGGTCAGCAGAGCAGACGACTTTGAAAACTGGAAAACAAGAAAAATCCTCGGCGTCACAACCGACGGCGAGGAATGGTTCTATTCGGTGCATTACGGCTGGTGGAACGACAAGGCAGAACCGTTTTTTGACCAGTGGGAGAAAACTCTCCACGAGGTCAGCAAAAGGAAAAAGACATGGCTTATGGGCGACTTCAATAACCCCGCACAAGTGAAATTCGAGGGCTATGACCTTGTCACAAAAAGCGGCTTTCATGACTCGTTTTTGATGGCAAAAAACCACGATAGCGGAATAACAGTAAGAAAGCATATCGACGGCTGGGAAAATGAGGAGCTTAAAAGACTGCGTATAGACCAGATTTGGTGCAGCGAAAAGGTGGCAGTAAAAAGCTCAAGAGTAATCTTCAGCGGACATTTTTACCCCGTAGTGTCAGACCATTGCGGAGTAATCGTACAAATCTGAGAGGGGATAGATGTTATGAAAAGACAAAGCGGAGTGCTTTTGCCTGTGTTCAGCCTACCGTCCGGATATGGCATAGGCGACCTCGGAAAATGTGCCTATACCTTCGTAAATGACCTTAAAGAAGCAGGGCAGTCCTATTGGCAGGTGTTGCCGATAGGACCGACAGGCTACGGCGATTCACCATATCAGTCGTTTTCAAGCTTTGCAGGAAATCCCTATTTCATAAGTCCCGAAAAGCTCATAGAACAAAACCTTCTCACCAAAGACGAGTGCGATAGCTTCGACTTTGGAAGTAACCCTCTGAGAATAGATTACCCGAAGCTGTTTGCATACCGCCAAAAGCTTCTCCATAAGGCATTTGAAAGATTTAAAGAGAAGCATAGCAAGGACTTTGAAGCCTTTTGCGACAAGGAAAAAAGCTGGTTGTGTGACTATTCGCTCTTTATGTCACTCAAGGAAGCCTATGGCGGAAAGCCCCTCGCAGAGTGGGATAAGGATATAAGGCTTCGCAAAAAGGATGCCCTCGATAAGTATAAAGCAAGTCTATCAGAAAGAATAAGCTTTCATAAGTTTCTGCAGTTTTGCTTCTATAACCAGTGGGATAGCCTTAAAGCTTATGCAAATTCTAAGGGCGTTCAGATTATAGGCGACCTGCCGATATACGTTTCTCCCGACAGCGTCGATTTGTGGACAAGCAAGGAGCTGTTCGATGTCGACGAAAACCTCATTCCGAGAAATGTCGCAGGCTGTCCGCCCGATAGCTTTTCTGAAAACGGTCAGCTCTGGGGCAACCCTCTTTATGACTGGAAGGAGAACAAGCACAGCGACTATAAGTGGTGGAAGAAAAGAATCGAAAAAAGTCTTGAGCTTTTTGATGCACTGAGAATAGACCACTTCAGAGGCTTCGACGAGTACTACAGTATCCCATACGGAAGCAAGAACGCCGTAAACGGCGAGTGGGAAAAAGGGCCGGGTAAAGACCTCTTTAATAAGCTTATGCCAATTATGAAAAAACGGCTTATCATAGCCGAGGATTTGGGATTTATAACCCCTTCCGTAAAAAAGCTCGTGAGAGAGTGTGGCTTTCTTGGAATGAAGGTCCTGCAGTTTGCCTTCGATTCAAGAGATTCATCAGGCTTTTGCGACCATATCCCGCATAAGTATCAGAAAAACTGCGTCAGCTATACCGCAACCCACGATAATCCGCCAACTACCGCATGGCTCAGCGAAATCACCGAGGAGGAAAGACAAGCCCTGCGAAGATATCTCTGCGACTATTTTACACCACCCGAAAATTTAAGCGTCGTGCTGGCAGGACTTGCAATGAGAAGCAAGGCTACGCTTTGTATCATACCAATGCAGGACTGGATTTGCAGTAAAGACAGAATAAATACCCCCTCAACCTGTGCAGGGAACTGGCAGACAAGAATGCCTAAGGGCTTTTTCTCCGAAAGCCTTAAAGAAAAAATGGCGGAGCTAACAAAGCTCTGCGGAAGAATAAAGTAAAGGGAACGAAAATATGAAAAGCTTTGAATATACAATCAAGGACGAGCTTGGTATCCACGCAAGACCTGCAGGAATGCTCGCAAAAAAGGCAAAGGAATTTGAAAGCGAAATACTGCTGTCTTCTGATGATACAACTGTCAATGCCACAAAGCTCATAAGCGTTATGGGTATGGGAATAAAGTGCGGCGACAGAATAACAGTCACAGTAAACGGCAAGGACGAGGAAAGAGCAGAAAGCGAAATGAAAGCCTTCTTTGAGAACAATCTCTGACCTTGATATAAAAAGCTCACAGGTGGATTTTTGCCTGTGAGCTTTTATATGTATTCTATTGCCAGTAGTCAACCTTGTGAGGAAGCCCAATGTCGCTCGCCTTGAATGTCGGCTCCTTGCCTTCACGACGCTGCTTTTCGTAGTCCTTGAGTGCCCTGAAAGCATATTTGCTCAAAAACAAAATTACAGGTATATTGATAAGTGCCATACCGCCCATGAATATGTCAGCAACATTCCACAAAAGGTCAGCACTCATAATTGCTCCGAGGAAAATAACAGCAGATGCAATTATGTGATAAACACTCATAAAACGCTTGCCCGGTACCTTTTTGAGAATGTATGCAAGACACTTGTCAACGTAATACAGATTGCCAAGAAGTGTTGTGAACGCAAACAGAATCATAGCAACCGTGATGAATACAGGTCCGAAAGAACCAAGTACAGCCTTCAGCGATTGCTGTACATATGGTGCACCCGAAAGCTTCTCAGTCGGCTCAACACCTGAACACATGCACATAAATGCAGTAGCGGAGCATACAAGAATGGTGTCAATGAATACCGAAAGAACCTGTACAAGTCCCTGCTTTGCAGGATGTGAAATCTCAGCAGATGCCGACGCATTAGGAGCAGAGCCAACGCCCGCCTCGTTGCTGAAAAGTCCACGCTTTATTCCGTACATTACACAAGAACCGCCAAAGCCTCCGAAGATAGCCTTAAAGTCAAAAGCACCCTTGAAAATTTCCTTGAAAACTGCCGGGAGTGAGGTTATGTTTATCGCAACAATAATAAATGCCACAAGTATGTACGCAACACCCATAATCGGCACAAGGAAGCTTGTCGTCTTGATAACTCTCTTTCCTCCACCTATAAGGCAGTAGCAAACAACCACTGCAAGTATGAGCCCTATTATAACAGGGGAACTCTTTTCACTGTAAAAGTCATACGCCGAAAAGGTAGATTGAAGATTATAAGATGCCAGCATGTTGAAGCCAAAGCCGTAGGTCAGTATCAGAAATACCGAGAAAATAAGTGCCAGCGGTCTTGAATGAAGTGCCGCTTCAATGTAGTACGCAGGACCACCGTAGCTACCCTCAGGTCCACGCTTTTTGTAAATCTGCGCAAGTGTGCTTTCTACAAATGCCGATGCACTTCCTATTATAGCAATAAGCCACATCCAGAAAACCGAGCCGAATCCACCAAGACAAAGCGCAGTCGATACACCGACTATGTTTCCTGTGCCAACTCTCGATGCCGTCGATACCATAAGAGCTTGAAACGACGAAACACTGCCTTCTTCAGCAGGCTTTTCAGTAACAGCCTTAACCTGCTCCTTGAAAAGACGGAACGGCGCAAACCTTGACCTTACCGTAAAATAAATACCAACCGCTACAAGCAGTATGATAAGTATGTAGCTGTAAAGCGCATCACTTATCTTTGAAACAATATTTTCAAGCATTTTTATACCCCTTTTGTGTGAAATAAATCCCTTTAATTATACCAGGAATATCCCCCTTAGTCAAATACACAAGCCCTATTCCGTAAGCCCCTCACGGCTTCGCTTCCTGTATACAAGCGGAGACGTTCCCTCGTGCCGTTTGAACACCGTGCTGAAATATGACGCATCGGAAAAACCCGATAGTCTGCATATGTCAGAAACCGACATGTCAGTGTGCTTGAGAAGCTCCTTTGCCTCGCTCAGCCTGCGTTTTGTCAGATATTCACTCGGCTTCATGTGCATCGTTTCTTTGAATATCCTGCAAAGGTGCTGCGGAGTAATCTTGATAAGCCTCGCAAGCTCGGTGAGCGGAAAATCCCTGTCAAAGTTGTCATCAATGTAGTTGAGTACAGGCAGAAGTATGTCACTCCTGTCACTTCCACCGTAGCTGTTTTTGTCAAAAGCTCTCCTGTGAAGCTCAAGCATGTATTGATATACAAGCCCCGAACAGCTAAGGTCACAGTATACCTTGTCACTCTTTTGTGATACAAACATCCTCTTGTATATCTTCTGAAGTGCACTGTCATCACTTGGCTTTACAATAACGGGCTTTTCCATCCCAAGCAATGAAACAATCTGCTTGCAGGCATATCCGTCAAAAGCCACCCAGCGTACATCCCAGCTCTGCGAGGTAGGGTAGTATTCGTGAGGATAGTTTTTGGGCAGATAAAAGTATTGTCCCGGTCCTAGTGTAACTGTCACGTTGTCGTATTTCAGACAGCCTGTTCCGTTTGCACTGTAAAGAATCTGATACCAGGTGTAGCCCTCTGACCTGCGTATGTGATTCTGATATTCGCTACCGCCAATGCCTGTCAGGTATATCGGGAGCTGTCCCACCTGTGCATTGTACGGATAAATGTTCTGATTTATAGGCATTCTTATCACCTCAGTACAAGTATAAACCATACCGTTCGTTGTTGTCAATAAATTTTTGAGTTTTTAACATACGAACAAATAATATATACCGATAATTCGCATGTTTTACTCTGAGATTTTGCAATTTTAACATATTGATGTTTAGCGATGTTCTAAATTTATTATTGAAGTTTCTTATAGCTGATGCTACAATATTTATATAAGGATGAAAGGATTTGATACATATGAATAAACCTCTTAGTCATACACCGCCAATGGGCTGGAACTCGTGGAATACATTCAGCTGGAATATAAACGCCGAGCTTATTATGTCATCAGCAGACTGTATGGCTTCATCAGGACTCAAGGATGCAGGCTACGAGTATATCGTAATAGATGACTGTTGGAGCGAAAAACAGCGTGTGAACGGCAGACTTGTCCCTGATAAGAATAAGTTCCCCGACGGAATAAAGCCCGTTGCTGACTATGTCCACTCAAAAGGACTCAAGTTCGGTATCTATTCCTGTGCCGGAACACATACCTGTGCAGGCTATCCGGGAAGCTTCGAGCACGAGTTTGAGGACGCAGAAACCTTTGCGCAGTGGGGCGTCGATTACCTCAAGTATGACTATTGCTATAAGCCTGTCGCAGCAGACGGCGCAAACCTCTATAAGCGTATGGGAATGGCACTGAGAAACTGTGGCAGAGATATAGTTTTCTCTGCTTGTAACTGGGGTAACGATAATGTCCACGAATGGATAAGAGAGTCAGGAGCACAGCTTTTCCGCTCAACAGGGGATATACAGGATAACTGGGAGTCGGTAAAAAGACTCGCAACCTCACAGATAGGAAAGCAGGGCTACGGCTCGGTATATTGCCATAACGATATGGATATGCTCGTTGTTGGTATGCACGGAAACAGCGATAACGAGTGGATAGCAGACGTAGTGGGCGGTTGTACCGATACAGAGTATAAAACTCATTTCGCTCTCTGGGCAATTATGAATTCACCGCTCATGATAGGCTGTGATATAAGAAATATGTCAAGCGAAACAAAGGAAATCCTCACAAATAAGGATGTCATAGCAATCAACCAAGATATCGAGTGCCGTGGTCCGTATTGTATAAGACAGTGGAATAACCCCGAAAATGTCTTCGCACTCATAAAGCCGCTCAGTGGCGGAGATTACGCAATCGGTATGTTCAACTTCGGCGATAAGAAAAATGAAATGTCACTGCAGTTTTACGATATAGGACTCCCGACAGCCTCAGGCAGAGGCCTTGAAATCTATGACTGCTATACACATAGTACAGTAGGTACATTCTCTGAGCGACTCTGTGTGCAGATTGAGTCGCATGACTGTATGATGTTCAGAGCAAAGGTGGTAAAGCTCTGATGGCTGACTACAATAATTGTTTCGATTGTGGTGCAAAGCTGCTTGACGACGACAGAGCAATATATAAAAAGCTCGTGTATCGTGGAGCAGATGAGTTTCTGTGTATAGATTGCCTCGCACAACAGCTTAGCTGTACAAGAGAAGAAATCGAAAGGCTTATAAAGTATTACCGTGAAAGCGGTATGTGTACGCTTTTCAGATAATCATTTATTGCATAACATACAAACCTTCCAATAAAAAAGCAGTATCCCGTGACGCTTCGGGGTACTGCTTTTGCTTTTATGAGAAATAAAAAAGACCTCGTAATGAGGTCTTACTGAGCACACACTGTGCATTCGCATTGCGATGATTTCGCTGAAAGCTTATTTGAACTTTGTAGTGTAAATCTTAATGGTACTTAAGACACTTTAAAGATAACACATTTTTTGGCTATTGTCAACCATTAAAATGAAATTTAATGAAAGACGGACAAATTTGTCCGTCTTTGCCGAAAGGCATTGACATTTGTTGAAAATCATTATATAATTTTAACAAGAATGTTTTGGAAAAATAAAATGCCAATGTTTTTTGAATGATTAGCATTTTGACCGAAAGGAGAAATTATTATGAAAAGCTATATGCAGACAGCACCATATTATATCGCACTTGACGTGGGAACAAATTCTGTGGGCTGGGCAGCAACGGATAAGGAATACAATCTTTTGAGATTCAAGGGCAATTCAATGTGGGGAGTGCGTCTGTTTGACGAAGGACAAACGGCGGAAGAAAGAAGGATAAGCCGAACAAGCCGAAGACGCCTCAACAGAAGAAAGCAAAGGCTCGATACATTGTATCTGCTTTTTAAAGAAGAGCTGGACAAGATAGACCCCGATTTTGATAAGAGAATGAAGGAAAGCTATCTTATAAATGCGGATAAAACTACAGGAACAAAGTATTCGCTATTTGCAGACCCGGATTATACGGACAAGGATTTTGCAAAAGAATACAAGACAATGTATCATCTGCGTCAGGAGCTTGTAAAGTCCGAGAAACCTCACGATGTAAGATGTGTGTATCTGGGTGTTCACCATATTTTAAAGAGCCGTGGACATTTCCTCTTTGAAGTAGGTGAAAACGCAGAAGAAAACAGAAGCTTTGCAGAGGTGCTGGACGAATATCTTATAGCAATCCGTGATAATCTGGACGTTGATTGCTCGGTGTCTGACGTTTCAGAAGTCCATAGTATAGTGTCTGACAAAACAATGAAACAGGCAGAAAGAATAAAGGGAATAGTAAGTCTAATCAGCGTTGCTCTTGATGAACTAACAGAAGAAAAAGAGCTTAAGAAACAAATCGAAGCTTTTGCAAAGCTTATTATCGGCGCAAGTGTTGAATTGAAGAGCTTGTATGGCGATGATACACTCAAGGGAAGCTTTAAAGTAACAGCAGACGTTGAAGGCGACGATAAATTCAAAGACCTCAACGACAAACAGCTATCAGTAATCGCAGCAGCTAAAAGCGTGTATGACCAGATAAAGCTTGAGGAGATAATGGGCTCAAGCAACTATATCTCCGATTATATGGTAAGCAAGTACGAGGAGCACCAAAAGGATATCAAAGCACTTAAGGAATTTCTCAAGAGTAAAGGCAGAATTGACCTGTACAAGAGAATTTTCAGCGAAAGAACCAAGGGACTTAATAACTATGCTGCATACGTAGGGTATGAAGGTCAGGAAAGCAATTGTACAGCAGAAAACCTCAAGGACTTTCTCAAGAAGGAGCTGCAGGAGTACAAGTCTGAAATACCGGCCATCTATGACAAAATAACCGAGGGTAAATTCGCACCAAAGCTTCGAACAACAGATAACGGTGCTATACCAAGCTCTCTTCACAAAAAGGAGCTGGTTAAAATACTCGAGAATGCGTCTGCATATCTGCCGTTTCTGAATTCTAAGGATGCAGACGGACTGAGTGTCAAGGACAAAATCATATCTCTTTTTGACTTCAAAATCCCTTACTATGTAGGACCGCTTAATAATTCGTCAAAAAAGTACTGGATTGTAAGAAGCAACGAGAAGATAACACCTTGGAATTTCGACAGGGTTGTAAACTGCGAAGAGACAGCTAAAGAGTTTATACTTCGTATGACCGGAAAATGTACATATACAGGCGATGACGCCCTGCCGCTTGACTCACTTCTGTACAGAGAGTATACCGTGCTAAGCGAAATCAATGTAATCAAGATTAACGGAAAGCCAATTTCCAAAAGAATAAAGGATATAATATACAACGACCTCTTTGTGAAAAGCTCAAAGAAGGTTACTAAGAAAGCTATACATACGCATCTCGTTAACCTAGGAGAAATAACCAAGGATGACGAGATAACAGGTGTTGCTGATACACTTACAACATCACTGCAGTCCTATCATAAGCTCAGAAGAACAATCGAAAAAGGTTATTCAAGCGAATTGATAGAAGAGCTCATTAAAAGCATTGTCCTGTTTGCACAGGATAAAAAGCTCCTTAAGAAGTGGATAAAAGAGAAGATGCCGGATGCCTCCGACGAAGACGTAAAGTATCTGTCATCACTGAAGTTCTCCGGCTGGGGCAGTCTGTCAAAAACGCTCCTTTGCGATATAATGGGTAATCTCAACACCGAAACAGGTGAGGTTATGTCTGTGATTGACGTAATGCGTGAAAACAGCGAAAATCTTAACCAGGTGCTGTATAACTACGGATTTGAAAAGGCTGCAAAGGAATACCGTGAAAATAAGTATGGCAGCCAGGATAAAATATCAGATATTCTCGATAGTATGTATATTTCTCCGAAGGTAAGAAGAAGTATTCGTCAGGCAATGAAAATTGTAGACGAAATCATCGGTATAAAGAAGGCTGCACCGGAGAAGATATTCATCGAAATGGCTAGGGACGTTGATGGTACAAATGATAAGGAACAAACCAAATCAAGAAAAGAGCAGCTTATAGAGCTGTACAAAGCATGCGAGGAGGATAGTGCAAAGCTGCTTGAAGTATGTGGAGAGGACGGAATTGAGAGGTTTAAGGAGCTGTATAATAATCTCGAAAACATAGAAGACAGCAAGCTCAGACAGGACAAGCTGTATCTGTACTATACTCAGTTCGGCAGATGTATGTATTCGGATGAATTTATCCCTCTTGATGAGCTTCAGGACGAAAACAAGTGGGATATAGACCACATCTTCCCACGTTCAAGAATAAAGGACGACAGCCTTAGTAACAGAGTTCTTGTTAAAGCTGAACTCAATAGGGAAAAAACAAACGAATACCCTATAAATCAGGATATCCGTGATAAGATGCGTGACAAGTGGCTTGTTCTCAAGAATAAGAAAATGATAAACGATACTAAGTACTCAAGACTTGTACGCTCAGAGCCGCTTACTACAGATGAGCTTTCTGCGTTCATAAACAGACAGATTGTAGAAACAAGACAATCTACCAAGGCTCTTGCCACAATACTCGGGAAGCGTTGTCCGGACAGCAAAATTGTGTACTCCAAAGCAGGAAACGTCTCGGATTTCCGTAAGTACTATGCATATCGTAGCAAAGACCCGTATACAGAGTTTATCAAGTGCCGTGACCTTAATGATTTGCATCACGCAAAGGATGCTTATCTCAATATCGTCGTAGGAAACCTGTATGATACAAAGTTTACCGCTGAGTTTTTCAAGAATATCCACAATGAGGAATACTCTCTCAATACCGAAGCTATGTTATCATGGCCTGTTAAAGGAGCCTGGATTCCGGAATCAAAGGATAAGACACAAGGCACAATACTGACTGTAAGGAAGACAATGGGTAAGAATAATATTCTCTATACCCGTATGCCAAGAGAAGAGCACGGAAAACTATTCAACCTGACAATACTCAAGAAGGGACAGGACGGTAATAAAGTAATACCTGTCAAGAAGGGCAGAAACACAGAAGACTACGGCAGTTATGGCAATATTTTTGCCGCATATTTTGCGCTTGTCGAGCATACTGAAAAGAAAAAGCGTGTCCGCTCCCTTGAACCGATATTCATCTGCGATAAAACAGAATATGAAAGGGATAACACTGCCTTCTTTGAGAGCAAAGGATTCAAAGACCCAAGAGTCATAGTGTCTAAGATACATATGGATTCTGTTCTTGAGCTTGACGGAGTAAGACACAACATAAAGGGTAGAATGGGTACGACAATTATATACAGCCATATGTGTCAGCTTGTCCTTGATTCACGTGCCGTCACAGTCATCAGAAATACAACAAAGTATCTCCAGCGTATGTCAAAGCAGAATGATAAGAAGGAGCCTACAAAGTACGACGGCATAACAGTGGAGGATAATATCTATCTTATGGATTGCCTGCTTGATAAGCTTGATAAGGTGAAGGATTATAAATATTGTATCAAGGGTATCAGGGAAACGCTTGAAAACGAAAAAAAGAAATTTGAAATTGGTAGCTACACCTTGTATGAACAGTGCGTATCAATCAGCAACGCTTTGAAAGGATTTCGTTGTAATCAATATCAGTCAGGATATAATGGAACTAAAATTAGCAAAACCAAGAATATATCCTCTTTGAGTTCAGCATACCTTATAAATCAGTCTCCGACCGGCTTGTACGAGTACAAAATCGACCTGTTAAAAGACTGATGAGCTGGCGTATAGTTGTAATTGAAAGCAAGGCGAAGCTCGATTATAAGATGGATTATCTCGTCGTCAGAACAGAGAACAAAACCTCAAGAATACACCTGAGCGAAATATCTACTCTTATAATCGGGTCAACCGCCGTGTCTCTGACAGCATATCTGCTGGCGGAAATGATGAAGAATAAAATCAAGGTCATATTCTGTGATGAAAAGAAGAATCCCTTGCTCGAAACCTGCGGTTATTACGGCTCGCATGATACATCAGCCAAAGTGCGCCTTCAGGTAAAGTGGAGTGACAGCATAAAGGGGGATGTCTGGCGGGAAATAATAAGAGCCAAAATCAACGGACAACGTGCTGTCCTGCCTGATGATGCGATAGATGAGCTTGCTCTGCTGTCATCATATGCATCTGATGTGCAGGCAAATGACATAACCAATAGAGAGGGCCATGCCGCAAAAGTTTATTTCAATACACTTTTCGGGAAGGAGTTTTCACGCTCAGACGAGAATGTGACAAATGCCGCCTTGAATTATGGATACAGTCTGCTGCTGTCATCGTTCAACAGGGAAGTGGTAGCGGCAGGATATATTACACAAATTGGAATACATCATGATAATATGTTCAACAGATTCAATCTTTCCTGCGACCTGATGGAGCCCTTCCGCCCGTTTGTGGACAGAAAGGTTCTGGAGCTGAAGCCTCAGAAATTTGAACAACAGGAAAAGCTGGAGCTTGTCAATCTGTTGAATCAGTATGTAAGCTTTGAGGGGAACAAGCAGTATATGAATAATGCATTGAGATTGTATGCCCATAGTGTGTTTAACGCATTGAATGAGCAGGACGTGTCAGAGCTGAAATTTCCGACATATGAGCTATAGATATATGAGGATACTCTTGTTTTTTGACCTTCCGACAGAAACAACTCAAAACCGACGTGAGTATGCCCGGTTTCGAAAATATCTCATAAAGAGAGGTTTTATGATGATGCAGGAGTCTGTGTATTGTCGTCTTGCTTTGAATTCGGGCGTTCTTGAACGTGTGATTTCTGACCTTAGAAAGAATAAGCCATCGGAAGGCTTGATACAAATACTGACCGTCACAGAAAAACAATTTTCAAAAATGGAGTTTCTGTTAGGAGACTACCACGGTGATGTTGTCAATAGCGATGAGAGATTGATTGTATTATGAAATTAGGTAACTTTAATTTAAACGAGCCGCTTGATTGGTCGGATAAATCCGTAAACACCTTAGTGATTGAAAATCCCCGGTATTTTTATTCTGTAATATCGGAAATGATTGCCCAGTCAATGGGAGATGACGGCTCGTTCATGTTGTCAGAGGGTCTGGAAACTGTGAGCTTTTCAAGAACAGTTGACGTGATAACAGACCTGTTCAGTATCAATTTGAATGAAAAAAGATTTCAAAACGGTATATACAGAGAGCTCTCTGAAATCGCAACACACGACACCTCTTATCAGATAATGGAGCTGTATTCAAGGATAAACAGCGAAGTATCCGAGCTTATATCTGATTTCAGATGGGATATGAGCTTTGATGAGCTTAATGAAATAACACCGTTGTTTAAAGCTGTGAACCTTGTTGTCGATGAAGAAAGTATGACTCTTGGCGAAAAGATAATAACCTATATGGAATTATCCGAGCAGTTTTTAAATAAGAAACTATTTGTGATAGTGAATATGAAAAGCTGTATGGATGAAAGAACACTCAATTCTTTTTTCAAGGATGTGAACTATAGGGGATTTAAATTACTTCTTATAGAATCCAAGGATTCGGAGAGCACTGATTACGAAATCAAAACGATAATAGATAATGACCTGTGCCAACTTTAGAGACGCTATTGATTTTTGAGTTGGCTTCAGGTATAATTAAATCGTATCATAAGATTTGTGCGGCGTTTTGTAGGACGTTTTCTCTCAAAATTTGAGGTTTGAGAGTAGTGTAAATCTTAATGGTACTTAAACTTTTCGGTAAGCAGACAGACCGTTTTGAAAGTTTGAGAGTAGTGTAAATCTTAATGGTACTTAAACCAATCTTTCTTTTATTTCTTCATAGTCATTGTTTGAGAGTAGTGTAAATCTTAATGGTACTTAAACTTTGACGGTTAAGCCTAACGCACTTGAAGAGTTTGAGAGTAGTGTAAATCTTAATGGTACTTAAACAGGTTTTTTGTGGGCTGAGTATCTTTTACGGTTTGAGAGTAGTGTAAATCTTAATGGTACTTAAACAGGTGTGATAATCTTGTTTAC
>JAFQLH010000050.1 GCA_017396665.1 Oscillospiraceae bacterium
AACAGAAATCGAAAGAGGTCAGGTTCTCTGTAAGCCAGGCTCCATCCAGCCACTCACAAAGTTCAAGGGTCAGGTTTACGTTCTTAAGAAGGAAGAAGGCGGACGTCATACTCCATTCTTCAACAACTACAGACCACAGTTCTACTTCAGAACAACTGACGTAACTGGCGTTATCACACTTCCAGCTGATAAGGAAATGTGTATGCCTGGCGATAACGTTGAAATGGACGTTGAGCTCATTCAGCCAATCGCTATCGAAGAAGGACTCCGTTTCGCTATCCGTGAGGGTGGTAGAACAGTTGGTTCCGGCGTTGTTGTTTCTATCAACTAATTTTAGTTAATTAAGCTTAACGCTGAAAATAAAAAGCAGTACGAGATTTTCGTACTGCTTTTTTATTGCCTGAATTTTAAAACTTAACTTCAATGCCCTGCGAAAGATAGAATGAGTATATGTATGAGCTCTTTATCGGCTTGTCAAGAATAAGGCTGAACGCCGCCTTGTATAAGAGTAGCTGAAGGGAGTAACGTGCAGTCAGCTCTGTCAGCTCTGAAACCCTGTCTGTCTTGTAGTCAACAAGAACATAGCCGTCGTCTTCCTCAAAAATGCAGTCAGCAATACCCTGAACCATGCCCTGAGAATCTGCAACCTCGCCGAAAATTTCCTGCGAAAGCTTAAGGTCTGATAGCTTTACAAGGAACTGCTTTTCACGTAGAATGTTGCCCGACGAAAGCATCCGCTTTGCGAACGTGCCGGCAAAGAACTTCTTGAGTGCGTCTACATATATGCCCCTTGCCTCAGCCTCGCTGAAATGTCCGAGCAGTATAAGCCTCGAAAGCTCTGCATCAACACTCAGACTTGCCGAGTCAAAGTCGCAAACCTCCATAAACCTGTGCGTCAAAGTGCCCTTTCTCGCAGCTGAGAAGTTCGCTGTCTCCTCAGAAAGCTTCGGAATCTGCGGGAAGAAGGTAAGACCGCCATCGTTTCCGTGTACAACCTCTGATACGGATATCTTCGCAAAACCGCTGAGCCCGTCATCAAAAGGCTTTTTCTCAAAGCCATCAATAAGTGCTTTAATAACCTTAGGGTCTGCAACCGCACCCTGTACAGTCTGCTTCTTAGGTAAATATGACGCACTCTCAGTGTCCTTGATTTCAACCGAGCAATCACCTAAGCTAGTTGAATTTATCGTGTACTCAATGCCGTAGCCCGATAAAAGTGCCTCTCCATCTTTGTGAAATGCCATCGAGGCAAGCACCCAGTCAAGCATGTTGTCTGCCATAGCTACGCTGTCAGATGACAGAATACCACTGTTTGAAGCGCTCAGCAGTATGTCGGATATCCGCTTCTGTTGAGTCGTCGAAATCTCAGACGGAAGCATAATGAACAGTTGCTCCTTGGCTCTCGTTATCGCAACGTATAAAAGTCTCAGCTCCTCGCTGACAAGCGAACGACGTAGCTGTTGCTCAATAACTGTGTGCGAAGCGGTCGTCTGCTCAGCATAAAGCCTCTTGTCAATTGTCTTTATGCCAATGCCGTAATCAAGGTCAAGCAGAAGCTTCTTTGAAAGGTCCTTCTTGTTGAACTTGGATTTTAAGTTGCAAAGGAACACAAACGTAAACTCTAGTCCCTTTGATTTGTGCATCGTCATCAGATTGACCGCATTGCTCTTTTCTGTCACAACCGACGCCTGTGTGAAGTCCTCGTTATTTTCAATAATGCTGTCTATGTACCTTATAAACCCCGCAAGTCCGCCGAAGGAGTTTGCGTCATAAGATAATGCCATGTCAAGCAGAAGCCTGAGGTTTGCCTGGCTCTGTGAAGCACTTGAAAAGGTGCAGGACAGAATGTAGAAGTCAGTCTCGTTGTAAAGTCGCCTTATCAGCTTTTCAATTGATAAGGTCGCCGCAAAATATCTGAAAAGCTTAATCTGTTCGCAGGTGCGTGTGCATTTGTAGGTAAGCGTTTTATCAAGCTCATATTCGCCCTTTGAAGCCTCTAAAAGAAGCTGATAAAGCCTGTTGTTCCATTTCTGCTTTGACTTGATTGTCGCAACCTCATCAGCCGAAAACATGAAAAGAGGGGACATAAGCACCGATAAAAGTGCCATGTCATTCATAGGGTTGTCAAGCACCTTGAGAAGATTTATCATAAGTGCAATCTCTCTGGAGCTTAAATATCCCATAATCTCCGAACAGGAAATATTAAGCCCAACTGAGTTGAACGCCGCTGCATAAAGGAAATTCTGCCCCTTTGTCCTTGTCAGTACGCAGAAATCCGACGGTATGCAGCTTCTGTAGCTGCCGTTGTCGTAAACCTGCGCACCGCTGTCGAGCATCGAGCGAATCTTCATAGCAACCGCAATATGCTCATTTTCTTCAAACTTCAGAAGCTGTGCAGGTCTCATTTCCTTGTCATAAGGCGCACCAAAGCTCAGCCTTTCTGTGCCTGTGTAGTCAACTCCGCCAACCTCTCTGGACATCAGCCTTTCAAACATAAAGTTTGTAAAGTCAACTATCTCACGCCTGCTTCGGTAGTTCTTCTTGAGCGCAATCTCGCAAAGCTGATTTTCATTAGCCTCGTCACAAGCGTCAGCCCTCGACTTTGCAAAAAGCTTTGGGTTTGTCTGTCTGAAGCCGTAAATAGCCTGCTTTATGTCACCTACAATGAACATATTCTTTCCCGCAAGCGAGATATCCTCTGTGTCTGAAATGCTCTTGAAAATAAGGTCCTGAAGGTTGTTTGTGTCCTGATATTCGTCAATAAGAATTGCCGCATATTCCTTTCTCTCAACTAGCTCCTCGCAAAGCTCACTCCTTACAATCCTGCCGTCTTCCTCCTTGCAGAGAAGTGAAACTGTCATAAGCTCAACGTCAGCAAAATCAAGACCGCCCCTGTGAGCCTTTTCCTTTGAAATTATCTCAGAGGTGCGTTTGGTAAGTTTCCATAAATGCTTTATTATCTCGCCCGATTGCTCAAAAAGTGCTCTGTGCTGCTCCTTTGTAAGACAAATCGCAGAGAAAATCTCATCCTGTAGTATGCCCTTGTATTCCTCACGAAGCTTTGCAATTTTCCCGATAAGCATGTTGTCATCAGAAAGCTGAGAGGTCGCCCCGTTGTACTTCTTTTCTTCTCTTACGCCAACGCCCTTTTTGATAGAAGGGAACTTGTACCCGTGAAGCTCCTTGACAACGCTGTCCCAGTCGGAAGACTCAAGTGCAGTTCTCAGCCTGTCAATGTGACCGCTGTCTGATACAAGCGACACATCAATGCCGTGAGCGATGTTGAGCCTTGAAACAATAATCTTTGCCTTGCCAAGTACTCGCTCTGCTCTTATGAGGTCATAGCCTGCTTTGTGCATTATGATGTCAAGATATCTGTCCCTCTCATTCTCGCTGAAAAGCCTGTCAATGCTCCTTTGCATGTAGATGTCAGAGAAGGGAATAGAACGCAGGAAGTGATAAAGCCTGAGAACAGTTTCAGAAATCTCCCTGTCATTTGAGCAGATGGGGGATATGTACTTATCAATAACGTCAGGACTCTGTGCGTAAAGCTCCTCAATAGCCTGCGAAACCGCATCCGCCTCAATGAGCTTTACCTCGTTGTCCTCTAAAATGTCAATGTTGCTCTGAAGACCGAGCAGGTGGCAGTTGTTTTTGACAAACTCAAGTGAGAAAGCGTTGATTGTCATAATCTTCGCCATCTGCAAAAGCGTCTGCTGTTTTGCAAGCCACTCGTTAGTCGGGTTTTCTTTTATTTTTTCAGCGAGTGCGTTTGTCAGCTTTTCTCTTAGCTGTGCCGCTGCCGCCTTAGTAAAGGTTACAACAAGAAGTCTGTCAGCAGGAATGTTTGCGTCCTTGTCAGCAAGCTGTCTTATAGTTCTCTCTACAAGTACAGCCGTCTTTCCGCTTCCCGCAGCCGCAGGAACAACAATGCCCTTGCCTCTTTGCTCGATGGCTTTTATCTGTCCATCGTTCCAGTTTACCTTGGAAGCCATTATTCCTGCACCTCCTTATCTGTATCTCTTATAAGTCTCAAAAGCTCGTCGTCATCCTCTGCCGTAATGTCAGGCGCATCCTCTCTGTAAGACATACCGCAAACTGACGCATAATCACACCAGTCACAGCTTGAATAGCTGCCGCCGTCCTTCTTTGGCATAGCAGGAATAAGTCCCTTTTCGAGCCTGTTTCCCATACCAACAACAGAATCCCTTGTGAACTGACAAAGCCTCTTTATCTCACTTTCCGATAAAACAAAATCAATAGAGCCGTCACCGAATGAGCCCTCAGGATTATCCTTGTCACCCTTCTTGACTGTTACAGGAGAGAACGCACCTGTGCCGTTCTTATCCATACTCTTTGCAATCTCAAGGTCATTTGTAACAATGCCGTTACGCTTGTATGCCTTGAGCTTTTTCTTTAAAAGCTTGCCCTCAATTGAGTTGTCACGGGTGTATTTTGCCGCCTGAAGTGTCGAGTATACCGTAATATCCTCGTAAGCGTTCATGTAGACAATACCCGCAGGAATGAGCGACAGAGAAGGATTAAGCCTGTTTGCTGTTTCAGTAATCGCAAGCAGATAAATAAGCATCTGCTGGTTTATGCCGTTGTAAATATCTCTGTATCTGAAGCTCTTGCTGCCCGTCTTGTAGTCAACAACCCTAACATAGCACATTGAGTCAATTCTCAGAAAATCAACCCTGTCAATAAATCCACGAAGCTCTATCCTCCTGCCGCTTTCAGTAGTGAGCGGAAGAATTGAGTTTCCGTCTTCGTCAGTAAGAGAAAACTCAAACGCCTCAGGTACAAAGTCCGTCGAGCAAAGCTCCTCCCTTACGTTTAAAACTATCTTGGTAACGCTTTCCGAAAGCTTGCCTAACGTGTGTCTGAATGACGAGGACTTTGCAAAATCTCCGCCAAGGCTCTCGTCAACATAGTCAGAAATAATCTTTGAAACAGTGTTTTGTATCTGCTCGTCAGTAAGCGAGGTAAATTCGCTGTTGTATCTGGTCTGTCCGTCTTCATTGACGCTCATAGTCTTTTCAAGACACAGATGCGCAATCGAGCCTGTACTCAGAGGACTAAGCTCAACCTTGCGTGTGGGGGAAATCTTCAGCCCGTACTTGCAGAAGTATGAGAACGGACAGCGGTAGAATGAGTCAAGCTTTGTTGCAGAAAGATTGAGTGCGCCATGCCAGAAAAGGTCACCCGCTGTCTTTTCACTGAGACTGTGCTCCTTGAGATTTGACAAGCTCTCGATGTATGAAAACTTTTCAGAGTACGGCTCGTCAGTGCCGATAGCTTCCTTTATGGCATTTGCAAGCTCAGGACGTTTGTCCGAAAGCTCCGAGTATTTGTAGAAAGCCGCCTTCCTTGTCGGACAGTAAAACTCAATCGGCATATCATCAGCATGAATGAGAATGTCATCTCTGTATAACGAGTTCACACTGTGTACAAGCTGAGAAGGTCTTAGCTGTTCGCCCTTGCTGTTTGCAGAGGTGTAGCATATGTACAGCCTGTCTGATGCCACCGTCATAGCACAGTAGCAGGTGAAACGCTCACGCTGTACAGAGCTTTCAAGACGTCTCTCCATAGTTATTGAGGCACGCTCAAGCATAGCCTTCTCCCTGTCTGTGAAAAGACCGCTGTCTCTTATAGTCTTAGGGAAAGCCCCGTCGTTTGCACCAATGATAAATGCCGCCTTTATGCCTGAAACTCTCGTGTGTTCAGCACTCGCCGCAATAACAGCACTGAGCTTCTGCGGCGGGGAAGAAACCTTCATCTGCGAAAGCATCGACTTTAAAAGCTCGTAGTATTCCTTGAGTGTGGTAGGCTCATCAGCCAGCACCTCGTATATCGAGGTAATCGCCGACAAAAGCATTGTCCAGAGCTGCTTGAATATTCTTATCGCCTCAAGTGATGACTCGTTCTGCTGTGAGCTTATGAGCAGGTCAGAGAAGGTCTTGTCGTTCATATCAACGCTTCTCAGAAATTCGTTCAGAGAAAGAGAAATCTGTGCCGCAGTTGTGTCCTCACAGCCCTTTTGCAAGGTGACAAGAGGCTCAATAATCTTGCGTCTTATCTCGTTAATCTTGATAAGCTCCTCAGCCTTCTTCTTTTCTGTCGGAGCATCGCTTGCCGTAAAGTC
Source organism: Oscillospiraceae bacterium (assembly GCA_017396665.1). Lineage (GTDB taxonomy): Bacteria > Bacillota > Clostridia > Oscillospirales > Ruminococcaceae > UBA7477. The sequence continues at coordinate 6,146 of JAFQLH010000050.1, forward strand.
GCTCAGCCATACGTCACCGTCAACAGACCACTTGAAAACGTAGTCCTCAATGAGTGCCGCCTCCCACATCTCAATGTTTGAAAGAGGCGATTTTATGTAGCAAAGCAGATTCTTACTGCTCGGCTTTGAGGTGATGATGCTCTCAAATACCGAGTTTATGAAAAGCACAGGTGCAGATTGCGCAACGCCCGTCTGAACGTCGCAGAAAAGCGGTACATCATACCTCTGTGCCATATCCTCAAGAAGTGAGTGGCTGTCCTCAAGATTTCTTGATATTATCGCAATCTCCGAGTAGCTGAGCTTTTCCTCCCTCACAAGCCTTGCAATCTCTGAAAAAACATACTGAGCCTGTGAGTAGTCATCGTTTGCGTGAACAATTTTTACGCCTTCGCTGTCCTGCGAAACAGGAACCCTGAAAGCGAAAATGTTGTCCGAAAGATGTCTTATAGCTTTTTTTCCGAAGTCCGTTTCCTCAGCCTTTTGCTCTGAAACCGTGTGCCCTGTCTTTTGTGCAATATCAGTAAGCTCTGACTTTGTTCTCAGCGTAAGAGCAAACGGAGTAAGATTAGCAGAAAGATTGCTTCCGTCACCTATTGTAAGACAAGCTGTAATGTCGCAGGCCTGCGTAAATATCTCTTCAAGGAGATAAAGCTGGTCGTGAGAAAATCCCGAAAAGCTGTCAATGTATACGTCACAGTCAGCGAAAACAGAGTTTTGCGATATTATCCTCGCCGCCTCTGTAATCTTAGAATTTGTGTCCTTGAGCTTGTGAGAGGAAAGCTCCTCCTCATATAGTGCGTAAAGCGAAGCTAAGTCGTAAAGCTTGTCCGATACAGTTCCGCTTAAAAGCTCGCCTGCCGACAGCATGTCCTGTGGGGTAACGCAGTCCTGCCTCAGCTCTGAAATAAGCGAGCAGGCATTACTGAAAAACTCAGCCCTGCCGAGTGTCTTCTTGTAGTATCTCAGTCCGCCCCTGCGTATAAGAGCCTTGCTTGCCCTGTGCATCATAATGAGCCTTGTGTTGTCGTCGCAGTATTGTCCGCCCTCAGAGCCGTATTTTTCAATAAGCTTCTGAGAAAGTCTGCTAAGTCCTAACACATTCACCCTGTTGAAGTCACGTGCACCGAGTATATCATAAATCTTTCTGTCATAAACAAGCGAGAACTGGTCAGGAATCAGTATGTATACCTGCCTGCCGCTGTCAAGGCTGTCCTTCACAAGTCCTGCAAGTGTCACAGTCTTGTCGCTTCTGTCTGTGCCCGAAATAATCCTTAGCATATTCTCCCTCCCTTTTTATAGTACCATCTATATCAGTATAACATATAAAAGAAGGTTTAGCAAGGTTATATAGTCCTATAAAACGTACTAAAACAGCTTTTTCAGAAGGTCAATAAGAAAGAAATCAAATTCAACCTCCTGAGCCTCCAAAACAACAATCCCGCCGTCGTCGCATTCCTGCTCTGACGTAATTGCAGGGGAAACAATGAACCCCGGCAGAAAGCATTCCACAGAAGCAGGGAAGGGGAACAGTCCCGATAAAAACAAACCGACAGCGAGTGAAACTGATATAATGTGATTTCTCATAAAAAACGTCCTTTCGTAATGCTGTAACAAAAGCATTGACAAAAGGACGCAAAGTATTCAGATTTTAAAACTTACTTCTTGTAAGCCTTTACAATCTCGCCGATGTAAGCGTAGTGGAAGTCGCCCGATGCGTAGTTTGCGTCACAAAGCGACTTGTCAACAAATGCATCAGCCTCAATCTGCTGGCAGAAAAGCTTCTTGCAGATAAGCACTGTTTCAGCCTCCTCAAACGCAGGAACGCCGTCAAGCATAACAGTAGTAAGGCCCGACTGTGCTACCTTGTCTTCAACGTTGTAGCCGCTGTTCGCACCGCAGTATTTTAAGCTTGAGCGGTACTCCTCAGGTAAGAACGAGAGTGAGAAATATTCATTTTCATCAACAAGCTTCTTTGTGAATCTCTGCGGTCTTATTACTGTAACAGCCGTGTTCTTGTTCCACATAACACCCATAAAGCCCCATGAAGCCGTCATGGTGTTGACCTTTTCCTCGTTTCCAGCAGTTACAAGAAACCACTGCTTTCCTATCTTCTCAAAAGGATTGAACTGCTCCTTTGTGATATCAATTTCATTAAACATATTATTACCCCTCCTGGAATTAAGTATATTCAGCTTAAAGCTTTTTTATCTTCGCAAATTTAGCCATAATCTTCTTTGTTCCGACCTTGTCAAAAGCAACCTCAAGCGATGTGTCGCTGGCTGTCGGAATAGCGTTCAGAACAGTGCCCTGACCGAATATCTTGTGCTCAATCCTGTCACCTATGCTGTAGACTTCAGTCGGTACTGCCGCAGCCGCCGCAGCAGTCTTCTTGATTGAAGAAAGCTGCTTCTGAAGCGACATGCTGTTGACAGCCATAGTCTTCTTCTGTGTGTAAGCCCTCGGCTCAGAGCTGCGCTGTGAGGTTACCTCAATGTTGTCACGAGGAAGCTCCGCAATAAATCTTGACGATGGATTGTAGCTTACATTACCGTATAAAAGACGCTCTCTTGCGTGTGTCAGATAAAGCTTTTTCTTGGCTCTTGTTATCGCAACATAAGCGAGTCTTCTCTCTTCCTCAATGTCAGCCTCAGACTCCAGGCTTCTCGCAGACGGGAAGATGTTTTCTTCCATACCAACAACAAATACAGTAGGGAACTCAAGTCCCTTTGCCGCATGCATTGTCATAAGTGCAACATAGTCACCGTTCTCGTCAAGCGAGTCAATGTCAGTGTACAGCGCAATTTCTTCAAGGAAACCGCTGAGTGAAGGTTCATCAGCCTGCTCTGAGTAGTTTACCATATTTGACTTAAGCTCGTTTATGTTTTCAAGCCTCGACATACCCTCGTCACCTGCCATAAGCAGTGCGGTCAGATAGCCTGTCTTGTCTAAAACCTCGTCAAGAAGCTTGTCAAGAGGCTCGTTCTGAGCAATCTCTGAAAGCTCGTCAAACATTTCCGCAAGCGGTACAAGAAGCTTTGCCTTTCTCGATAACGGCGCAAGATTTTCAGCGTCACGCATAATCTGAATCGGAGTCTCTCCGAGGTCAGACGAAATCTGTTCGATAACCGTTACAGTAGCATCACCAATGCCACGCTTAGGCTCGTTGATTATTCTCTTGAGCCTAAGAAGGTCAGCATTATTTGAAATAACGTGGAGATAAGCGAGAATATCCCTTATTTCCTTTCTGTCGTAGAACTTGACTCCGCCGAATACCTTGTATGAAATACCGCTTGCAACAAGCGCCTGTTCAATTTGGTTTGACTGCGAGTTTGTCCTGTATAAAACAGCGTGGTCAGAGTATTTTCCGCCCTCTCCTATATTCTGCAGAATTTTCTCCGCAACAAACTTTGCCTCTGCAAGTCCGCTGTCAGCCTTGAATACGGAAACCTTTTCTCCGTCTCCTGCCGATGTCCAGAGATTCTTTCCCTTACGCTCGTTGTTGTTCTTGATAAGCTCGTTTGCGCAGGTCAGAATGTTCTGTGTAGAACGGTAATTCTGCTCAAGCCTTATAACTGTGCAGTTTTCAAACTGTCCCTCAAACTGAAGAATGTTTTCAATGGTCGCACCTCTGAATTTGTAGATACTCTGGTCATCGTCACCAACAACGCAAAGATTGTGATGCCTTGCACTGAGCATCGAAACAAGCTTGTACTGAACCATATTTGTGTCCTGATATTCGTCAACAACTATGTATTTGTAAAGATTCTGATAGTGTCTTAGAATGTCAGGATTCTTTTCAAAAAGCTCAACCGTCTTGCAGATAAGGTCATCAAAGTCCATAGCATTCGCATCTGAAAGACGCTTCTGATAAAGGCTGTAAACCTTAGCGTAAGTGCCCATGCGGTAGTCACCCGAGGTGCTTTCTTCAAAGTCCTTAGGCGAAATCATCTTGTCCTTGCACTTTGAAATAACACCAAGCACCGACTTTACAGGAAACAGCTTGTCCGAAATGTCAAGCTCAGAAAGACAAGCCTTGACAATTCTCTTCTGGTCGTCAGCATCGTAGATAGTAAACGAAGAGCCGTAGCCGAGTGCCGCAGCTTCACGTCTTAAAATTCTTACGCAGGCGGAGTGGAAGGTAGCCGCAGTTATTCCGTCACCCGACGAGCCGAGCATGTTGGAAAGACGCTCCTTAAGTTCGCCTGCCGCCTTGTTTGTAAAGGTGATGGCAAGAATGTTCCACGGATTTATGCAGTCAACCGCAACAATACCCCTGAGCCTTTCGGAATCTGTCTCGATTCCGCTTGCGTATCTTTCAAGGAATAAAAGCTCATCATCTGTAACCGAAGGCACAAAATCAGAATTGTATGCGTCACCGAAGAATATCATGTTCGCAATTCTGTTTACAAGCACAGTTGTCTTTCCGCTTCCTGCACCCGCAAGAATAAGAAGCGGCCCGTTTATTTTAAAAACAGCCTCACGCTGTCTTGCATTCATTCTTTCAAAATATTTTTCTAAAGCCATCTGCTTTAGCTGTGTGTAGTTTTTCATCTGTGTGGTATCCTCTCTGAGCTGCAGCTCTGTTTTGTATGTAGTGTAAAATTTAGAGTGTAACAAACCCATATAAATATTATACCACAAACGGTATGCATTTTAAAGACCTTTTTTCGTTTTGGGGAGTAAATAAATTTTTTATTAAATGTTCAATTTGCTCTAGCATTTTATGAGAATATGGTGTATAATTTAAGTATCTGTATAAATAGAAGGCGGGAGTGCAAAAAATGAAATTCTATGCGAATAAGAAATATAATACAATTGCGATATATGCCATAATCGTCATAGCAATCAGTATGCTTATGGTAATCGCTATATTCAAGTTTTCAGCGATATCCGCTATCGTGAAAAAGGTTCTGGGAATACTGACTCCTGTGTTCTGGGGAATGGCGCTTGCGTTCTTGCTCAACCCGCTTATGAACACCGTTGAAAAATCCCTCAAGAAGTATGTTATAAAAAAGCCTCACCCGAAGCTTTTAAGAGGTATTTCAGTTGCTTCAACTGCAATATTCTTCGTAGCTGTGCTGTGCGGACTTCTCTATATAGTAATTCCTGCGTTTGCCGACAGTATCTCAAGTATGACAGAAAACGCAAAGCTTATATACAACAAGCTGTACGACTGGACGGAAAGGTTTTTAAGCGACAACCCGAAGCTTGAATCAATCGCCAAGGAAAAGCTCGACAACTTTACATCGGATATCAACTCCCTTATTGACAAGGTCCAGCCGATGGTCGATGACCTCCTCTCAGGCGCAATGAGCTTTGTAGGCGTAGTTATGGACTTTGCACTCGGCTTTATCGTTTCTATCTATATACTCGTAAGTAAGGAAACACTCCAGGCACAGTTCAAGAAGCTGTTCATCGCAACCTTCAAGCGTTCAACCTGCAATAAGGTGTTCAGACTTGCAACAATGTGCTGTAAGACCTTCGGCAACTTCCTCACAGGAAAGATTATTGACTCTCTCATTATCGGTATCATGTGCTTCTTCGGATGCTGGATACTCAATATACCATACTATGTCCTTATCGCTGTTATCGTTGGTATAACAAACGTTATCCCATATTTCGGTCCGTTTATCGGAGCAATCCCTTGTGCAGCACTCGTGCTGTTCGTAGAGCCTTCAAAGTGCATCGTGTTTGTAATATTCATATTCATTCTCCAGCAGTTTGACGGCAATATCTTAGGCCCTAAGATTCTCGGCGGAGTTACAGGTCTCCCAACCTTCTGGGTGCTCGTTGCACTCTTTGTCGGCGGCGGACTCTTCCAGGCAATCGGACTTCTCCTCGCTGTTCCTACCTGCTCAGTTGTGTACGAGCTTATCAAGGAAAGCACAAGAAACAAGCTTCGCAAAAAGAATCTCCCGACAGAAACAAAGGACTATATCTCGGATATATCACGAATCTATGCGACAACTGAAAAATCTGAGCTTCCGACAGCCGACGAGCTCGAAAGCATGATAATCCCATCTGCCGATGACGTTAACGAGGTAAACTTAGATGTCTGAGCTCAGCCGTGATGAAGCCTATATGCAAAGAGCCTTGGAGCTTGCACAAATGGCAGCAGAAAAAGGCGAGGTCCCCGTCGGTGCCGTCGTCGTGCGAAAGCGTGACGGAAAGATAGTCGGGGAAGGGTATAACCTCAGAGAAGGGGATAAAAACCCGCTTGCACATGCTGAAATAATCGCTATAAACGAGGCAAGTAAAAACCTCGGTGGCTGGAGGCTTATCGACTGTGAGCTTTATGTAACGCTTGAGCCGTGTCCTATGTGCTGCGGTGCAATTATAAACTCAAGAGTCGAAAGAGTTGTGTTCGGAGCGTATGACAAGAAAGCAGGCTCCTGCTGTTCAGTAACAGAAATGTTCGAGCTTCCGTATAACCATAAGCCCGAGCTTGTCGGAGGGGTTATGCAGGAGGAGTGCTCAAAAGCCCTCTCGGATTTTTTCAAAGCCTTAAGAAGCGGTAAATAGTACAAAATAAATTCCACAGTGCTGTTTTTTCAGTACTGTGGAATTTTTGTGTTATTCCTTTATGCGAAGCGTCCTCATAGCGTTGCATATCGCAATCACCGAAACACCAACGTCTGCAAATACCGCAAGCCACATTCCCGCATATCCGAGTGCGCCGAGTATGAGTACCAGAAGCTTTACCGATAAAGCGAAAATGATGTTGCACCTCGCAATCGAAATAGCCTTTTTTGAAAGCTTAACCGCAAATGCAGTCTTTGACGGCTTGTCGTCCATAAGAACAACGTCTGCCGCCTCAATTGCCGCATCACTGCCAAGAGCACCCATAGCAATTCCTACGTCAGCCCTCGATATAACGGGTGCGTCGTTTATTCCGTCACCGATAAACACAACGGTCGAGTCGCTGTCCTTCTCCTCTATAATCTTCTCAAGAAGCGAAGCCTTGTCTGTCGGCAAAAGCTCTGCATGGTATTCATCAATGCAAAGCTCCTTGGCAACCCTCTGTGCAATAGCCTCTGAGTCACCTGTGAGCATAACAGTGCGTCTTACACCGCTCTGCGAAAGAAGTGTTATAGCCTCTTTTGCGTCTTCCTTGATTTCATCGTTAATAATGATGTGTCCTTCGTACTGTCCGTTTACAGCAACGTGAACAACCGTGCCCTGCCTGTGACACTCAGGTGTATCAATCCCGATGCTGTTCATAAGCTTTGAGTTTCCGCAGTAAACCTTATCATCACCAATCTGTGCGATAATACCCTGTCCCGAAACCTCGCTTATACTTGAAATCTGCGACTGGTCAGGCTTCTTGCCGTATGCCCTGATTACAGATAACGCAATAGGGTGACTGCTTCTGCTCTCTGAAATTGCCGCAAGCTCCAAAAGTCTTTGCTTGCCGATGCCGTTTTCGTGAATTGCAGTAACGGAAAAGCTGCCCTTTGTCAGAGTACCCGTCTTGTCAAATACAACAGTCCCGGCCTTTGAAAGCTGTTCAATGTAGCATGAGCCCTTAATCAGTATGCCCTTCTTTGAAGCACAGCCAATAGCCCCGAAGAATGTCAGCGGTACGGATATTACAAGTGCACAAGGGCAGGAGATTACAAGGAATATAAGCGCCCTCTTGACCCACGAAAGCGGATTCCCGAAAACTATCGACGGGATTACCGCAAGTGCCAGAGCTGAGAATACAACAGCAGGTGTGTAGTATCTCGCAAAGCGTGTTATAAAAGCCTCGCTCCTTGTCTTCTTTGACGAAGCGTTTTCTACAAGCTCTAAAATCTTTGCCGCAGTTGAGGTCTCAAAGGTGCATTCTGTCTTTATCGTGATAACACCGCTTAGGTTTATAAATCCGCTCTGAATCCTGTCGCCGATAGCTGCAGTCCTTGGCAGGGATTCTCCCGTGAGCGCACTCGTGTCAAGTGTCGAGCTGCCGTCTACAATTATTCCGTCAATCGCAACCTTCTCGCCCGGTGCTACTACAATCAGCTCTCCGACTTCTACCTCGTCAGGCGATACAACAGTTTCCTCGCCGTCTCTGATAACAGTCGCCCTGTCAGGTCGTATGTCCATAAGCTCAGAAATAGATTTTCTGCTCTTGCCCACAGCTATGCTCTCGAAAAGCTCACCGACTCTGTAAAAGAGCATTACCGCAACGCCCTCAGTGTATTCCTTTATGATAATCGCACCGATTGTAGCAATCGCCATAAGAAAGTTCTCGTCGAAAACGTTGCCTCTTAAAATGTTGCGAAAAGCCTTTCTGAGCGTGTCAAAGCCCGCAATGAGATAAGCGAGAATGTAGAGAGAAACAGTAACATAAGCGACATTGCCAAGAAGCTTTGCAACAACCAGAAGTACAGCGGAAAGTATTATAGAGCAAAGGCTCTTTTTCTGCTTTCTTGTCATAGTGAATTTCCCCTTAAATAATAAAGTATCTGCCGGCCGAAGCCTTGTAGCTCAGGTATTCGTCACCGAATTTCAGTGTAAGGAAGCTTTCCTCGTTCAGTATCTGAAGGTGTAAGCCTGCTATTGTCATACAAACAACTATCGCAAGCGGTATGCTGAAAAACATCAGAAGCATTCCGATAAACATAAGGTCAAATGCTAAGAAGGCAGGGTTTCGGCTTAGCAGGTAGATTCCGCCCGTAATAAGCTTTGTGTCCTCGTTTTCAGGAATACCTGCACGCCAGCTATCACTCATGCATATTACCGCAACAGCAAGTATCACGTCAGCTATAAGACACATCACAGAGCCTGTAGTTCTTACACCAAAAGGCAACGCAGTAATGTCAAGAATAATGTTTACCAGTATCAGAACAATTGTCGCTATCATGGAGAAGGAGAGAAATATCTCAAAAAGCTTAGGTCTTGTCTTTTTGCCCTTGCCCATAACAATTGTCCTGATTCCTTTTGACCGCTGTGACAAAAGCTTTATAAAGAATATCAGAAGCATCGAAATGCCAAGTATCAAAGCTATAATTCTCATAATACAATCTCACAATCCGGCTCGATTTTGCAAACTATCTTCTGAGCCTTTTTCATTATCTTCGGCAAAAGCTTTTCATCAGCATCAATAATGAGCCTTTGAGAAATAAAGCTTACCGATATAGAGCTTACCCCCTCAAGCTTTGAAATTGCATCCTCCATCTTTGCCGCACAATTTGCACATTCAAGATTCTCCATTCTGTATGTCTTTTTCATATCATTACCTCCAAAGCAATCAATTGAGAATAGTATTCTCATTTCTTGATATTATAATACACCGATAACTTCAGATTGTCAATAGTATTTGAGAATATTATTCTCAAATTGTATGCTTGCACAAAACAATTCTGTCCGTAGAGGCAATTTGTATAAAAAAACACCGCCCCACAAAAGTGAAGCGGTGAGAAATGCAGTATTAAATTACTTAAGACCTGCTGTGATGATAGCCATCTGGTAAACCTCATCAGCGTTGCAGCCTCTTGAGAGGTCGTTGATAGGAGCGTTAAGACCCTGGAGAATTGGACCGAAAGCGTCAAATCCGCCGAATCTCTGAGCAACCTTGTAGCCGATGTTGCCGGCGTTGATGTCAGGGAAAATGAATGTGTTAGCCTGACCTGCAACAGGTGAGTTCGGGCACTTTGTCTTAGCAACTACAGGTGAGAAAGCAGCGTCGAACTGAAGCTCGCCGTCGATAGCAAGGTCAGGAGCCGCAGCCTTAGCCTTTTCCGTAGCACTTCTTACCTTGTCAACACTCTCGCCCTTGCCTGAGCCGAGAGTTGAGTAAGAAAGCATAGCAACCTTAGGGTCAATGCCGAATGCCTTAGCAGTCTTTGCTGTTTCAACAGCTATTTCAACGAGCTCATCATCAGTAGGGAAGAGGTTGATAGCACAGTCGCCCATAGCGTACTTTTCTTCGCCGTTTTCGCCTTCTCTGTACATAATGAAGCTTGAAGAAACAATCTTGTTGCCCGGCTTTGTCTTGATAATCTGAAGAGCAGGTCTTACTGTGTCAGCAGTTGAGTATGTAGCACCGCCGAGAAGACCGTCAGCAAGGTCCATCTTTACGAGCATTGTTCCGAAGTAGTTTGACTTCTTGAGACAAGCGATGCAGGTATCTCTGTCCATCTTGCCCTTACGAAGCTCAACCATGAGGTCAACCATCTTGTCAAAGTCAGCGTATGTCTCAGGATTGATGATTTCGATTCCGTTAATGTCAAATCCGCACTCGTTAGCCTTAGCAGCAATTTCGTCAGGGTTGCCAAGAAGAACAGGAGCTAAAAGTCCTTCAGCGTGGAGCTTTGAAGCAGCCTCAAGAATTCTTGGGTCGCTGCCCTCTGTGAAAACGAGCTTTCTTTTGTTTGCCTTAAGTACTTCAATAAGATTTTCAAGCATTTTGAAATCCTCCTAATAAAATAATGGTACAGATTTATTATACTACATTTTGTCGAAAAAAGCAATTATAATTTAGAGACTTTTCAAATTTGTCGCAATGTGATATAATATAGCGTAATAACACAGACAATTTAGAAAGGATATGAGAAAATGCTTTTTAACGAACTCAAGAACTATCCCGTCGATAAAAGAACAACCACCCCCGTTTTGCTGAGAATTGTGCTTTCAACGGTAGCCGCCGCAGTTATCGCTCTTTTGTGCCATAAGCTTCTGCCTGTTGTAGCAGATAAGGTGGACTTAAAGCTCAGCGTGAAGGAGCTCAGACTTACTATGTATATCACAGTCGCACTTATGTATATAAGGTATCTTGTTGCAACGCTCAACAGAAAATGGGGCTATGCTTTTCTGATGTTTGCCTATGACGTTATGAAAAGACCTGACGCACTTGTCTGCCCAAGATGTAAGACAAGACTTGAAAAGGACCTCTCTGATATTGATTATAACGCAATCGAAATACAGCAGGAGGTCAGGGAGTGCCACTGCCCTAATACCAACTGTGCACTCAGCCTGCAGGATAAAATGACCTTCTCGCAGTGTCCTCCAAGCAGAAGCGGACTCAAAGCGTTTGTCCTTAATATGGGCGTTAAGGATGACTATATCGATAAGCCGCTGACAAAGATATTCAAGCTCCTGCTCGCACTCGTAATATCAGCAGGCTTTGCCCTTGCAATAACTCTTGTAGCACTCCCGTTTGTTGCAAAAATCTTTTAAACTGTCATTTCGCTTAATTTGTAATGCAAAATGAAGCTGTATTTAGGTTAAAAGCGTGATTTTTTGCAAGATTGATAAAAATGACTTGCAAAATTCCTTCGGTTAGTATATTATATTATAGAAGCTTTACGCCTGTATGCAGGGCGTAAGAAAATACTTTGCGGAGGTTTTAGCATAATGCAGCTTAAAGATATGACAAGACAGGAGCTTTCCGCCTTTCTTGATGAAGAGATAAAAAAGTATAACGAGTTCAAAAGCAGAGGACTTACACTTAATATGGCAAGAGGTAAGCCTTGCGACGAACAGCTCAGACTTTCCTATGGTATGCTCGACTGTCTAACAGGTGAGGACTCACTCAACGACCTCGACGGCACAGATACAAGAAACTACGGCGGACTGGACGGTATAAAGAGTGCAAAGAAGCTCTTTGCAGATATCTTTGATGTAAGTGAAAATGAGGTTATCGTCTTCGGTAACTCCAGCCTCAATATAATGTATGATACACTCGTTAAGGCAATGCTCTTCGGTACAGGTAACGGTGCAAAGCCTTGGAAGGATTGCGGAAAGATTAAGTGGCTGTGTCCCGTTCCGGGCTATGACAGACACTTCCTCATCACAGAAAAGCTCGGCTTTGAAATGATAAATGTTCCTTGCGACGAAAACGGTCCTGATATGGACATCGTAGAAAGACTCGTTGCAGAGGATAGCTCAATAAAGGGTATCTGGTGTGTGCCGATGTACTCAAATCCAACAGGAATTACATATTCCGACGAGGTAGTAAAGAGAATGGCAGCTATGAAAACTGCAGCAGACGACTTCAGGATTTTCTGGGATAATGCGTACTGTATCCACCATTTGAGCGATAACCACGATACACTCCTAAATCTCCTTGAGGAAGCTAAGAAGTGCGGAAACGAGGACAGAGTATATATGTTTGCCTCAACCTCAAAGGTAACCTTTGCAGGCGGCGGAATTGCCGCAATGAGCGCAAGCGAAAAGAATATTGAGTATATCAAGTCGCTTATCACAGTACAGACTATCGGATATGATAAAATAAATCAGCTCCGCCACGTCAGATTCTTCAAGGACTTTGACGGACTCACAGAGCATATGAAAAAGCACGCAGAGCTCTTGGCTCCAAGATTCAATGCGGTCTGTGATGCACTCGACAGCGAAATCAAGCCTCTCGGTATAGGCAAGTGGGTAAGACCAAACGGCGGATACTTCGTAAGCTTTGACGCTATGGAGGGCTGTGCAAAGAAAATCGTGCAGCTTTGTAAGGAAGCAGGCGTCGAGCTCACAGGTGCAGGTGCAACCTTCCCGTACGGAAAGGACCCTAAGGACAGCAATATCAGAATTGCTCCGTCATTCCCGCCAATCGAAGAGCTCAGGCTCGCAGCAGAGGTCTTCTGTATCGCAGTGAAGATTGCCTCAGCACAAAAGCTCTTAGAAGCGTAAATCAAAAAGATAACTCCCCGAAAGCTTTTTGTAAGCAGTCGGGGAGTTTTTAGTTTTCGTCAGCAACTTCTTCAGATTCAAGATTATCAACAGCATAATTAAGACACTGTATAACAAGCTGATTGAGCGACAGATTGTTGTCGAATGCGAGCTTTTCAAGCTTGTCAACAAGCTCAACAGGAAGTCTGAAGGATTTACTTACCGAATCATATCCCTTTTGAATTTTCCACATTTCAATCACTCCCAATACCATTATGCAACATATTTTGTGCAAAAGATACAATTAATATGTGATACAATTGTAATACATTAATATTGCGGAAATAGTATATGTGTGGTATAATGTAGAAAAACAGAAAGGGGCGTCAATGTATGTTCAAAACAAGAAGTAAAGTATTATTTGTTACAGCGATACTTGCAGCACTTTATGCGATTTATATTATTTCGTATTTCTATGGTGCTAATGCAGAAAGCGATGACCTTGTGGAAGAAGCCGGAGCTGCAATTGCGACCGCTCTTGTAATGCCGCATATGGTGATGATGGGTCTTGGAGCTATATTTACTTGGCTTGGTTTCTTTTTGAAGGCACCGTGGGGAGCACTTGTCGGAGCGATACTTTTCTGTGTAGGCACAGTATGTTTCCCAATGTATGCAATGTTCTCTGTTCCGCTTCTGATTTTAGGATTTATTGCATTCTCCAAGCAGAAGAAAATAAACAAACGAAATCCAGAAGAATAGCATCCCACAAAAAACGCCTCCCGAAAGGGAGGCGTTAGTGTTTATCTTAAGATAAATTACTTAGCAAGTCTAGCTTCGAGAGCGTCAAGCTGTGCTTCGAGAGCAGCAGGGATTCTAGCGCCCTTGTCAGCGAGTTCCTTGTAGTAGTTACGCATTTCAGCGATTTCCTTTGTCCAGAGACCTGTGTCAACGTCGAGGAGCTTTTCCATAATTGCAGGAGTAACCTCGTCTTCAATGCCTGTAACGTTGATATCACCCATGTTAGGAACATAACCGATAGCGGTTTCCTTAGCGTCAATAGTGCCCTCGCATCTCTTGATAATCCAGTCGAGAACTCTCATGTTGTCGCCGAAGCCAGGCCAGATGAAGTTGCCGTTTTCGTCCTGCTTGAACCAGTTAACGTTGAAAATCTTAGGAGCCTTGTCGCCGAGCTTTTCGCCCATTTCGAGCCAGTGAGCCCAGTAGTCACCTACGTTGTAGCCGATGAATGGCTTCATAGCCATAGGGTCGTGACGGAGAACACCAACAGCACCTGTTGCAGCAGCAGTTGTTTCAGAAGAAACAGCAGAGCCTACGTATGTGCCGTGTGTCCAGTCGAATGACTGATATACGAGCGGAGTTGTAGAAGCTCTTCTGCCACCGAAGATGATAGCTGAAATCGGAACACCTGCAGGATTGTTGAATTCCTTAGAAATGCATGGGCAGTTTCTTGCAGGAGCTGTAAATCTTGAGTTAGGGTGAGCAAGTGCACCGCCGTTAGCGATGTACTCAGGGCCGTTAACCTTAGCACCCTTCCATTCTGTTGCGTTTACAGGAGGGTTCTTGTCGAGCTTCTCCCACCAAACAGTCTGGTCGTCGTTGTTGATAGCTACGTTTGTGAAGATTGTATCTCTCATAGCTGTGTGAAGTGCGTTAGGATTTGACTTTTCGTTTGTACCGGGAGCAACACCGAAGAAGCCGTTTTCAGGGTTGATAGCATAAAGTCTGCCGTCAGGACCCTGCTTGAGCCAAGCGATGTCATCGCCGACTGTCCATACCTTGTAGCCCTTTTCAAGATAGGACTTCGGAGGAATGAGCATAGCAAGGTTTG
>JAFQLH010000051.1 GCA_017396665.1 Oscillospiraceae bacterium
GCAGGTATTCTCCCTCTCACATTTGTTAACGAGGCTGACTACGACAAGATTGGTCAGGGCGATGACATTGCAATTATGGGTGTAAGAAGGTCAGTTGAAGACGGAGTTTGCGAGCTTACTCTCACAAACAAGTCAAAGGGCATTGACATCCCTGTACTCTGCGAGCTTTCAGGCAGAAACAAGGAGATTATGCTTGCAGGCGGACTTCTTGACTACACAAGAGAAAACCTCAAGTAACAAATACACTTTGGTGAAAGCTGATGGACAATTTTAGTTTTCAGGATGTTTTCAATGAAGTGATTGCCGATATCAGATATGCAAACACAAAATACGACGAATCACATCCCTTTGGTTTTTTTAACTTCAAGCACAATGCGTTCTTCAGAGGAATCATAGCATTCCTTCCTCACATATTCGGTGTTCTGATAGGCTGTGCTTTTGCGAAGATGTTTGGTCTTGGAACTGCGGGATACTTAATTCTCGGACTGCTTTTTGCTTTTATTACGGGGCTTATCAAATATTTCGTTATTGATGACATACCGATTAAGAGAGCACTTGTAAAAGACCTGATAATGCTTGTGTTTACGTTTGCTACATATGGCTTGCTTTTACTTGTTATTATGATATTCCTGTCAGTATAAGCAGGCTACAAGACATATAAAAAAATGGAGGTAAAATCCTATGGCTAAAATAAGAATGACTACGCCGCTTGTTGAGATGGACGGCGACGAGATGACCCGAATTCTCTGGAAGTGGATTAAGGAGATACTTTTAGAGCCTTATGTTGAGCTTAACACAGAATACTACGACCTCGGACTTCCTGAGCGTGAAAAGACAAAGGACCAGGTTACAGTTGACTCTGCTGCTGCTACAAAGAAGTACGGTGTTGCTGTAAAGTGTGCTACTATCACACCTAACGCTGCAAGAATGCCCGAGTACAACCTTTCACAGATGTGGAAGTCACCTAACGGCACTATCAGAGCTTATCTTGACGGTACAGTTTTCAGAGCTCCTATTCTTGTAAAGGGTATCACACCTTACATTCCCAGCTGGACAAAGCCAATCACTATTGCACGTCACGCTTACGGCGACGTATACAAGAACGTTGAGATGGTTGTTCCTGAAGGCTCAAAGGCTGAGCTTGTTATGACTGACAAGGACGGCAACGAGACAAGAGAAGTAATTCACACCTTCAACGGCACTGACGGTATCATCCAGGGCCTTCACAACCTTGACAAGAGTATTGACGGCTTTGCTCGTTCATGCTTCAACTACGCTCTTTCCACAAAGCAGGACGTATGGTTTGCTACTAAGGACACAATCTCCAAGAAGTACGACCACCGTTTCAAGGATATCTTTAATGAAATCTTTGAGGCTGAATACAAGGAAAAGTTCGAGAAGGCAGGTATTGAATACTTCTACACACTTATTGATGACGCTGTTGCAAGAGTTATCCGTTCTGAAGGCGGCTACATCTGGGCTTGCAAGAACTACGACGGCGACGTAATGAGCGACATGGTTTCAACTGCTTTCGGAAGCCTTGCTATGATGACTTCCGTACTTGTATCCCCTGACGGAATCTACGAGTACGAGGCTGCTCACGGAACTGTTCAGCGTCACTACTACAAGTACCTCAAGGGTGAAGAAACATCAACTAACTCAGTTGCTACAATTTTTGCTTGGTCGGGCGCTCTGAGAAAGCGTGGCGAGCTTGACGGAAACGATGAGCTTATGGCCTTCGCTGACAAGCTTGAAAAGGCTACTATTGCTACTATCGAAGACGGCGTTATGACAGGCGACCTTTACCTGCTCTCAAATCTTGAGAACAAGAAGAAGGTAAATTCAAGAGAATTCCTTGAAGAAATCAATCTCAGACTCAAGGAACTTATGTAACGTAAAGAAGGGATTATTTCAATGGCAAAGTCAGGTTCAATTTCTGCATCGGTTATAAAGAGACTTCCAAGATACTACCGTTTTCTTGGCGTTCTTCTCAAGGAAGGCGTTGAGAGAATTTCCTCTCAGGAGCTTGCTTCAAGGATGAAGCTCACTGCTTCTCAGATACGCCAGGATTTAAACTGCTTCGGCGGTTTCGGTCAACAGGGCTACGGCTACAATGTTGAGGGGCTGCACGAGGAGATTGGTAAGATTCTCGGTGTTGACAAGACAGTCGGTGCGATACTTATCGGTGCGGGTAATCTGGGAAAGGCAATTGCAACTCACATAAATTTCAGTACAAGAGGCTGCAAGCTTATAGGAATTTTCGACGCGGACGAAAAGCTTGTGGGAACTTCAGTTGCGGGGCTTGCTATCCGCAGTCCGCTTGAGCTTCAGAGCTTCTGTGCTGCTGAAAAGCCAAAACTTGCAATTCTCTGTATTCCAAAGACAAGCACTCAGGATATTGCTGACCAGCTTGTAAAGCTTGGCATAAAGGCGTTCTGGAATTACAGCCACTACGACCTGAGCATTGACCACGAGAACATCGTTGTTGAAAATGTTCATCTCGGTGACAGCCTTCTTACCCTGACATACAGACTTAATAATCTATAAATAATTAAGGCCCGCAGTTAATTCTGCGAGCCTTTTTTGTTATTCTTATTCGTATTCAACTACGTCAATCCAGCGCATCAGGAGTTCCTTTTCTTCAGGAATATTCTTGATAAGCTGAGCTGCGGCAACTATCGGCATCCACTTCTGCACATACTGCTTAGCTGTTCCGCTCTTGAGACAATACTTATTGAGGTACATCTCGGCTGCCTGCGGGTAGTTGAGGCAGAGGAGCATATATGTCTTTGCAACGTCGGCAGAGGCATTTCCCTGTCTTGCAGAGCCCCAGTTGATAACGTATGTTCCCTCGTCATTGATGATAACGTCATCAGGCGATAGGTCGTAGTGACAGAGCTTTATATGCTTTGGCATACTGTCAAGACGGGTAAGAAGCTCATACTTCTTGATTTCGTCAATCTGACCTAAGGACTTAATCTGTCTTGCCATCTTATCCTTGAGCTTACTGAGAAGCGGCATATACTGTGCGTGAAGCTCGGTCTGGATATCAATAAACTGATTTATATAGGTTTCGAGCTTATCAGGGTTTTCCTTCATAAGCTGACCCAAGGACTTTCCTTCTACCCAGTCCATTGTGATTGCCCACTTTCCGTCGATGACAGAAACCTCGTGCAGTGTAGGGATATTTACAAAGGAATTAACAAGGGTAGTTTCAACTCTTGCGTGGGTAAGTGCTGCATAGAGGCACTTCTCCTTGAGCTTTACATCCTTATATATCTTTACTGCCATATTGCCGTCCTTATATATTTCATATTCCGGCTTTGATGCTACAAAATTCTTAAACTCCATTTATAAGACTCCTTTCGTTACAATTGAAAACAAAATGTAAACAAGATATTTTGCAATTGTTATCGTTGTATATATTGTACCACAGAAAATGCATTTTGTCTATCATAATGCACAAAGTTTACAATTGTTAATATTTCGTTTATATTTTATGCGTGTTTTAGCAATACTTTTTCTTTGTCTTTTTATGATAATTCGTTGTGCAAATAAACAAAGTATATTCTTGCCTTTTGTTGATTAAGGACAGTTGTTTATTCAAATGGCATAAAACGATAACGTTTTCCTTGTGCAACTTTCATAACGCAGTGGTTTAAAATTCTATAAAGATTGTTATCGGAAACATTGACATAAAAATAACGAATTGATATAATTAAAGTAGCATATAATATGCGCAAACTATTCATTAATATAAAATACTTTTGGAGGTTAAAACTATGGCACTTGGCGAAAACACTACTGCAATCATTGACAATGTTGACGCTCTTATGTCACGTCTTTCCGAGATGCGTAAGGCTCAGGCGAGGTTTGCTACCTACTCTCAGGAACAGGTAGACGCAATCTTCAAGGCTGCTGCTATTGCTGCTAACAAGGCAAGAATTCCGCTCGCTCAGCTCGCTGTCGAAGAGACAGGCATGGGTGTTGTTGAAGACAAGGTTATCAAGAACAACTACGCTTCAGAATACATCTACAATGCTTACAAGGACACCAAGACCTGTGGAATAATTGACAGAGATGAGGCTTTCGGTACTGCAAGAGTTGCTGAACCTATCGGCGTTATTGCTGCTGTTATTCCTACAACAAACCCTACTTCCACGGCTATATTCAAGACACTTCTTGCACTTAAGACAAGAAATGCAATCATTATCTCCCCTCACCCAAGAGCTAAGAAGGCTACAATTGAGGCTGCTAAGATTGTTCTTGACGCTGCTGTCAAGGCAGGTGCTCCTGAGGGAATCATCAGCTGGATTGACGTTCCTTCTCTCGACCTCACAAATGCTGTTATGAGAGAGGCTGACATAATTCTCGCAACAGGCGGTCCCGGCATGGTTAAGGCTGCTTACTCAAGCGGTAAGCCTGCTATCGGCGTTGGTGCGGGCAACACTCCTGCTGTTATTGACAAGTCCGCTGACATTCTTCTTACTGTTTCTTCAATCATTCACTCAAAGACATTTGACAACGGTATGATTTGTGCTTCTGAGCAGTCTGTTATTGTTCACAAGGACATTTACGAAGAAGTAAAGAAGGAATTCGTATACAGAGGCTGCTACGTTCTCAACGAGGACGAATGCGAAAAGGTAAGAAAGACTATCATCATCAACGGCTCACTCAACGCTAAGATTGTTGGTCAGTCTGCTTACACCATCGCAAAGCTTGCAGGTGTTGAAGTTCCTGAAAGAACAAAGATACTCATCGGTGAGGTTGAATCGGTTGAGCTTGAAGAAGAATTCGCTCACGAAAAGCTCTCCCCTGTTCTCGCTATGTACAAGGCTGATAGCTTTGAAGACGCACTCGACAAGGCTGACAGACTCGTTCACGACGGCGGTATCGGACACACATCTTCACTTTATGTAAACATTGCTACTGACAGGGACAAGGTTAAGACATTCTCTGAGAGAATGAAGACCTGCAGAATTCTTGTAAACACACCTTCATCACACGGTGGTATCGGTGATATTTACAACTTCGACCTTGCTCCTTCCCTCACACTCGGCTGTGGTTCATGGGGCGGTAACTCGGTTTCTGAAAACGTTGGTGTAAAGCACCTTATCAATATAAAGACTGTTGCAGAGAGGAGAGAGAATATGCTTTGGTTCAGAACACCTGAAAAGGTATACTTCAAGAAGGGCTGTCTGCCTGTTGCTCTCAGAGAGCTTTCAGACGTTTACGGCAAGAAGAAGGTATTCATCGTTACTGACAGAGTTCTCAACCAGCTCGGCGTTACAAAGGCTGTTACAGACAGACTTGACGAAATGGGAATCTCTCACACTACCTTTGCTGACATTGACCCGGACCCGACACTTGCTTCTGCTAAGGCAGGCGCTGCTATAATGAACTCCTTCCAGCCGGATGCAATTCTTGCTATCGGCGGCGGTTCTCCTATGGACGCAGCTAAGATTATGTGGGTTCTTTACGAACACCCGGAAGCTGACTTCATGGATATGGCTATGAGATTTATGGACATCAGAAAGAGGGTTTACACCTTCCCTAAGCTTGGTCAGAAGGCTATGTTCATTGCTGTTCCTACATCTTCAGGTACAGGCTCTGAGGTTACTCCGTTTGCTGTTATCACAGACGAGCAGACAGGAACTAAGTATCCGCTTGCTGACTACGAGCTTATGCCTACAATGGCTATCGTTGACACAGACCTTATGATGACTGCTCCTAAGGGGCTCACATCTGCTTCAGGTATTGACGTTCTCACTCACGCTATCGAGGCTTACGCTTCTATCATGGCAACCGACTACACAGACGGTCTTGCACTCAAGGCTATTGACCTTGTATTCAAGTATCTCCCTACTGCTTACAACGACGGTACAAACGTTGAGGCAAGAGACAGAATTGCAAACGCTTCTACACTTGCAGGTATGGCATTTGCAAACGCATTCCTCGGAATTTCTCACTCACTCGCTCACAAGCTCGGTGCATTCCACCATGTTCCTCACGGTGTTGCAAACGCTCTTGTTCTTAACGAGATAATGAAGTTCAACATTGACGAGGCTCCTACAAAGATGGGAACCTTCTCACAGTACAGCTACCCACACGCTCTTCAGAGATACGCTGAAATCGGCAGACACATCGGTGTTACAGGCAACAGCGATATGGAAATCTTTGAGGGACTTCTCAAGAAGATTGACGAGCTCAAGGAAGCTATCGGAATCACTTCTACTATCAAGGAATGGTTTGAAAAGACAAACTGCTCTACTGAAGAAGCTTTCCTCAGCCAGCTTGATGAAATGTCTGTTCAGGCATTTGACGACCAGTGCACAGGTGCAAATCCACGTTACCCACTCATTTCTGAAATGAAGGATATGTACCTCAGAGCATTCTACGGCGCTGACTACAAGGCATAATTCAAACACAAAACTGCACCTGAAATACGGTGCAGTTTTTATTTGTCCGATTGACTTTTATATTTAAGCTGGTATAATATTTATAGTGATAGTAGGAGGCGTATTAATGGAATTTATAAATTCTGCTGATATTACAGCTCTTTCAAACCCAGGAGTTATATCAAGACAGCTTCTCAATCCTGACAATTCTCAGAGCACGAGAGTTACAATAACAGAGGTTCATCTTGAGCCGGGCGCTTGTCAGCCGAGGCACTTGCACGAAAGCTCCGAGCAGATATGGTATGCGACAAAGGGAAAGGGGCTTTTGCTTCTTGCTGACAATATGGAAAAGGAATTCTCTGAGGGCGACGTTGTGAGATTTGCTGACGGTGACATTCACGGGCTTAAAAATGACGGTGACGCAGAGTTTGTATACATTTCAGTTACCTCTCCGCCTATTCATTTCGGATATGCGTACGGGGAGAAGAAATAAAATCGGAGGTTTAATTATGAAGCGTGGAATTACAAGACGTGAACGTGAAGTTACTGATATGGACGAAATCATTGGCATTCTTGACAGGGCAAGAATTGTTCACGTTGGAATGATTGACGGAAATATGCCGTATGTTGTTCCTATGAACTACGGCTACACTATGGAAGACGGAAAGCTTACTCTTTATCTTCACGGTGCGACGGCAGGCAGAAAGCTTGACATTATAAGGGTAAATCCGAATGTGTTTATTGAGATTGACACAGACGTTGTTCCTTTTGACGGACCGTCGGCTTGTCAGCACGGCACCTGCTACTCCTCTATTATGGGTGAGGGCGTTGCAGAGCTTATTGAAGATATTGAGGGCAAGAAGCAGGCTCTCACCTATCTTATGAAGACACAGACGGGCAAGGATTTCGAGTTCTCAGACAAGATGGTGACGGGGGTTACGGGTATAAAGATAACCGTTTCTGACTACACCGCAAAGAAGCGTCCTATGCCGAAGCGTTAACAGAATACATACAGACAAAATACCGCAGGAATTCCTACGGTATTTTTTGCACTCGCAAAATAGAACAAATGTTCTTGACAAAGGTGTGTTCAGGTGGTATACTGTAAAAAGAACATTTGTTTGCGAGGTAGAGAGATGGAAAGATGGATATTTCACGTTGATATAAACAACTGCTATGCGAGCATTGAGTGCAGCTTACGTCCTGAGCTTAAAGACAAGGCGGTTGCGGTTGGTGGAGACCCTGAACAGAGGCATGGCATTATACTTGCGAAAAATCAGCTTGCTAAGTCCTACGGGATAAAGACGGGTGAGACGCTGTGGGAGGCGAAGGGCAAGTGCCCTGACCTTGTTATTTTAAAGCCGAATTTTCCCTTATACCTTGAATACTCAAAGAGGGCGAGGGCGATTTACGAGAGCTACGCTGACAGGGTTGAGCCGTTCGGGATTGACGAATGCTGGCTTGATGTGTCGGGGTACAATGGTGATGTATACGCACTTGCCGAGGAGATAAGGGAGCGGATGAAAAAGGAGCTTGGCATAACAGTTTCAATCGGGGTAAGCTTCAACAAGATATTTGCAAAGCTTGGCTCAGACATGAAAAAGCCTGATGCGGTGACGCTTATAACAAAGGAGAATTTCAGAGACAAGGTATGGGGCTTGCCTGTATCAGACCTTTTATTTGTCGGGCGTTCGACGACGGCAAAGCTTTTAAGGTACGGGGTGAAGACGATTGGCGAGCTTGCACAGACGAGGATTGATTTTCTTACTCAGTGGTTTGGAAAGAATGGTATCATGTTATGGAGATATGCAAACGGGCTTGACAACTCCCCTGTTATGTACGCAGGCACAGAGCGTGAGGTAAAGTCGGTCGGAAACGGCACTACTGCTTATCGTGACCTTGTGAGCAATGAGGATGTGAGGGTGATAGTTTTCACGCTTGCGGAGAGCGTTGCGATGAGGCTGAGAGAACACAAAATCAAGGCGAGGGGTGTGAGCATTTCTATTCGTGACAAGGACCTTATCACCTACTCCCGTCAGGCAAGACTTGACATGCCGACGAGTGATGCGGTGGATATTGCGAGGGCAGCTTTGACTCTTTTCTTTAAAAATCACGATTTTGAGAGAGGTGCAAAGCCTGTACGCTCGGTTACTATCTGCGGCTTTGATGTTGTATCGGAAACTGCTCCCATACAGCTTCGGCTTGATGTTTCGGCAAGAAAGCTTGAGAGGACAGAGCGTCTTAACAGGAGTCTTGACGCTATAAGAGAACGCTTCGGTTACACCTCGATAAAGCATGCTGTTATTCTTGAGGACAAGACCTTCTCGGAGTTTGACACGGCACTTCAGAACGAAATTCATCCTGTGGGGCTGTTGGCGTAAAATCGGCTTTTATATTGAAAAATGATTATGATTGTGGTATAATAGCACTGTAAAATCCGATTAGACGAGAGGTTAAATTATGAACAGTGATTACATATATAGCAGAAGAAGCATAAGAAAATTCTCAGACAAACCTGTTCCAAAGGAGATTATCGAACAGATTCTTGATGCGGGACGTGTTGCTCCGTCGGCAAAAAACAGACAGCCATGGAAATACATCGTTTTTGGCGGAAAGCAAAAAGACGATTTGCTTAATTGCATGGAAAAGGGTGTTGCAAGAGAAGAACTGGAGCCTATGCTTCCTAATTCATCAAGAGGCATCACAGACTGCAAGAACACATTGCGTATAATGAGAGAGGCCCCGATTATAATAATTGTTCTTAACACAAACGGCAATTCTCCATTTATCGAAATCAACTGTGATGACAGGATTACTGAAATATGCGACACGTTATCTATTGGTGCTTCCATTGAAAACATACTGCTGAAATCGACTGAAATCGGAATCGGAACATTATGGATAGCAAACACCTGTTTTGCCTACCCTGAATTAACGGCTTTTCTTGACACCGGGCATCAGCTTGTCGGAGCAATCGCTTTAGGGTATTCAGGCGAAACTCCCTCTGCCCGTCCACGAAAGACAGCAAGCGATATTATCGAATACAGAATGTAGCTACTTTATGGCACAAACAAAAAGCCCGCAGGGATTTCCCTGTGGGCTGATTTTATCTGCATATTATTCCGCCGCCTACGACATAGTCGCCGTCGTAGAACACGACAGACTGGCCTGCACTGATGGCACGCTGCGGGCTTTCAAACTCGACGAGCACTCTATCGTTATCGAGCATTGAGATAACCGCCTTTGTTTCCTTCTGGTGATATCTTGTTCTTGCTGTAACGTGTAAGCTTCCCTCAAGCTTATCGAAAGGAATGAAGTTTACGTTTCTTGCGACAAGAGAGCTTCCCCACAGCTCGTCGGCTGTACCCAGGACAACCGAATTATCGTCGGGGTTTTTATCGACAACAAACAGTGGCTGTGTATACGAGACTCCAAGGCCTTTACGCTGGCCAACTGTATAGTGGATTATTCCTTTATGCTGAGCGAGGACCTTGCCGTTTGTGAGCTTCATATCGCCCTTCGGCAGCTTTCTTCCGATTGAGTTTTCGATATACTCGGCATAGTTTCCGTTTTTGATAAAGCATATATCCTGACTTTCGGGGCGGTCTGCACAAGGCAGGTTATACTCTCTTGCGAGCTGACGGATATCGGCTTTACTCATCTCACCGAGCGGGAAGATGCTTTTTGAGAGCTGGCTTTGTGTAAGTCCATAGAGGACATAGCTCTGGTCCTTTGATTCGTCCTTGCCTTTTCTGAGGAGAATTCTGCCGTTTGCGTCGGCTTCGCTTATAACATAGTGTCCTGTTGCGACCTTGTCATAGCCGAGTGACATAGCAGACTTATGGAACTGTCCGAACTTGACATATTCATTACAGGTAACGCAGGGGTTTGGTGTTTCGCCTGATAGGTAGGAATTCACGAAGCTGTCTATTACGTTTTCCTTGAACGCATCACGGCAATCAATCACATCAAAGCTCACGCCTAAAAGTCTTGCGACATTCTCGGCATCCCTGATATCATTTTCGTTATCAAAGAGCTTCATAATTGCACCGCCAACGCTATACCCCTTATCCGAGAGGAGCTTTACTGCGACAGAGCTATCGAGTCCGCCACTCATTGCGACACAAATTCTATTATTGCTTATCATCCGGTATTACGCAATCTCTCCGATAACGTCGCCTGCGTGGACGTCGTCTCTTGTGATTTCTTCGAGGAGAAGGCCTACTGCCGAACCTGCAGGTGCGGTGCTGACGAGCTGATTATTTCTGCCTATCTCAACGATTCTTGTGCGGATAGTTGTTTTATTTGCGGCATGCACGATAAGGGCATTTGTACCTGCTTTTACGATTCCCTTTCCGACAGTACCGATTACAACTACACCTCTGCCCTTAGCAAACATAACCTTATCGATAGTCATTCTGAAAGGATTGTCACCGGGCTTTGGTCTCATAGCATTGAAGTTATCAGTCTGCTGCTGGGCATTCTTAAGAGGGTCAGACTCACCCTTTACGGTAACGTTAACCCTTGGCTTCGGGGCAGGCTGCTGCACTGCTTGTCTTACAGGCTGCTGTTTTGGCTGAGCAGCGGAGGCAGGCTGTGCATTTGTTTTTACCGTTGGAGGTGTCTGGGCATTACTTTCCTCGGCGTAGGTAAAAGTTCTCTTAAGAAAATCAACAAAATTATCGAGCATTATAGTTCCCTCTTTTCTTTTTGTTATCTTTAATCGGCAGTTGCCGAATATTTTTTAGACTGAATTACTGCGAGCTCGTCACAGCGTTCGTTTTCGGGATGTCCTGCGTGGCCCTTGACCCACACGAACTCGACCTTATGCTTTTCCAAAAGCAACAGAAGCTGCTCCCAGAGGTCAGGGTTCAGAGCTTTTTCGTTCTTACCTCTTCTCCAGCCTCTTGAACGCCAGCTGACCGCCCAACCTTTTGTAACGGCGTCAATTATATATTTACTGTCGCTTGTGAGGACAACCTCGCAGGGTTCCTTGAGGGCAGACAGTGCACTTATTACGGCGGTAAGCTCCATTCGGTTATTGGTAGTCTGGGCTTCTCCACCGGAGAGCTCTTTGACATTCTTTCCGTAACGCAGTATTGCACCCCAACCGCCAGGACCGGGATTTCCGGAGCAGGCTCCGTCGGTAAATATTTCGACCTTCTTCATTATAACAAATTTCCTTAACCTATATTTAAATTTATTATACTACAAACAAAGCTATTTGGCAAGTATTTATTTACAAAACAAAAAAGGCTTCGCTTTAAGCGAAGCCTTTTGGAGCGGATTACGAGGCTCGAACTCGCTACCTCCACCTTGGCAAGGTGGCGCTCTACCAGATGAGCTAAATCCGCATATGGTGCCTCCGGGCGGAATCGAACCACCGACACGGGGATTTTCAGTCCCCTGCTCTACCTACTGAGCTACAGAGGCATATCCATCATATAAATGATGAATGGCGACCTGGATGGGACTCGAACCCACGACCTCCGCCGTGACAGGGCGGCGTTCTAACCAGCTGAACTACCAGGCCGAATGGTGGGAACAATAGGGCTCGAACCTATGACCCTCTGCTTGTAAGGCAGATGCTCTCCCAGCTGAGCTATGCTCCCATTCGCAACGTTATATATTATACATTCTTTTTGTCTAAATGTCAAGCGATTTTATGATTTTTATTCATCTTCGGTAATCTGCACAAAAGTTTTCACTATTTGCGTACAATATTCCCCTAACAGTCAATATCGTTGCATTTTCTTCATATACAAAACCGCCCCCGTAGCATATCGGAGGCGGCTAGATTCTAATGTTTACTTTACGCTGTTTTTGATTTTCTCGTGTTCTGAGTCAATCATCTGCATAAGCTCTTCGAGGGAAGCCTTTGCGCTTTCTCTTGGCTTTGAAGCGGCTGGTCTTATCACCTGCTCAAGCTCAGACTTGATTTCCTGCTTTCTTTCTTCGGTTGCAACAGGCTCCTGCACTGCTGTACTTTCCTTGAGCTTTGCCTTCTGTTCTGCGGCAGCTCTTACTCTGAGCTGGCTTTCTGCACCCACGTTTACGACCTCGTCGCCGTTTGCATAAGATTCAGTTGAATCATTCACGAGAGGTCGTTCGACGATTTTTGTTCTTTCGTCCACACGAGGCTTTTCGATAACTCTTGTACGCTCATCGGTTGCAGCTTCGCTCTTTATTACACTTTCGAGCTTTTCGTTTACTGTTGGCTTTTCAGCCGCAACATCGTCAGCGGTCTTTTTCTGCTTATTCTTCTTTGAAGCAGATGCTGACTGGGAACTACCCGAACGATAGAGGTTTGGAAGCTCGCCCTTTTTACGCTTATGCATATTCTTAAGGCGCTTATCCTCCTCGGCAAACTCCTTAGCAGAGGTAGAGCGGGTTCTACGCTGCTTTGTGCTGTGTTCTCTAGCCTGCTCTTCCTTAACCTGCTTACGCTTTTTCTGGAGCTCTCTTCTTCTGATTTCCTTGACAAAACCGAGTGCAAGCTCGATAAATGCAAGAATAAGCACAGGGATTATAACGCACACGAACACGCCTATTTTTGATGTTACAAACAAGATAAGCTTACCGAGTGTTTTATAGGAATACTTACACTCACCAATTACCGACTCTGCAGAAACAGAAAGTGTATAGTCTTTAACATCATCCATACACATAGTATATATAAGTGTATCGTTTGTTGCTTCAACTGAGAGAAGTCTGAATATAGATGTATCGAACCCTTCGACATTCTCGCAGAGCATTACACAGCCGACGTGTGATGTATCTACCGTACAGTTCTTTGTAACGACAAGCGAGTCCTGCTCTACGGCGCTATCCATTTCCTTCACATCAGAGATATAGAAGGTATAGCCGAAGATACTTGGTGCTGACTCAGAGTCCTTGAAGGACATTGACAGGACAAATATCGTAAGCACGACAAGAAGCTCAATGATAAGCATTACTATTAAAACGGTTTTTCCCGTTGACTTGTTATACTTTTCGCTCATAAACATTACCCTTTCTTTTTTGGTTTTTCGTTTTGTTGTTTCTGTATTTATAAATCAAGCGATAGCTTTTCGACTCATTACTCTACATTATAACACAGCTTTACAAGAAATTCAAACCTTTTTTCAATTTTTTTATCTACGTGCGAAAAAACGCTCCATTACTACGGATTTACTTGACAAATGGCCTCCTGAGATGTATAATTATTGAGTTGCATTAAGCAAAAATATATGCTGGTGTAGCACAATGGTAGTGCAGCGGTATCGTAAACCGCAGGTCGTGGGTTGTCGTTAAAGCGACATCACAAACGGACACAGCAAGCCTTGCAAAATCAAAACTGAATACAAAATGCTAGTGTAGCACAGTCGGTAGTGCAGCTCATTCGTAATGAGCAGGTCGCCTGTTCGAGCCAGGTCACTAGCTCCAATGAGAAACCGCTAAGAATAGATGTTCTTAGCGGTTTTTGTATCTATGCGAACCATTACCCAATTACTTTTTCCTGAACTTGCCCGGTGTCACTCCATATTTTTTCTTAAAGGAACGGTTGAAATACGACAGATTTTCAAATCCACATGCAGAACCAACGTCCAGAATATTGGCATCAGCTGAAATAAGCATCCGTGCGGCAATCTCCAAACGAAAATCATTGAGATAGGCAATAAATCCAA
>JAFQLH010000052.1 GCA_017396665.1 Oscillospiraceae bacterium
AGGATGTTACCTGCCTTTACAAACTGACCGTCTGCTCTCTTAACGCCAAGTCTCTTAGCCTCAGAGCCACGTCCGTTCTTTGTTGAACCTACACCCTTCTTATGAGCGAAGAACTGCATACTAATTCTTAACATACTTACACCTCCGAAATTGTGATTTTAATTGTTTTGGGATACTCCTCCACGATTGACTCGAAATGCTCTGTCAGGTCGTTCAGAATGATGGTTGAAACATTGCTTGTCCTCACGGCTTTGCACCTTATTACGTTATCGCCGATAAAGATTTCAGGCTCAGCTCCCAAATCGTTTAAAAGATTCAAGGTAAGCTGAACTGCTGAAGACACTGCCGCACAGACAACATCACTTCCTCTTTCGGCATAACCCGAATGTCCGGTAATTTCAAATCCATCAAGAGTACCCTGGGTTTTTTGAAATTTTGCCAAAATCATAAGACTTAAGCCTTGATTGCTTCAATCTTAACCTGAGTGTAAGGCTGTCTGTGACCCTGCTTCTTCTTCTCGCCCTTCTTAGGCTTGTAAGTGAAAACAGTGATCTTCTTAGCCTTGCCGTTCTTCAGAACCTTAGCTTCTACTGCTGCACCGTCAACGTAAGGTGTTCCGATCTTAAGACCGTCCTCTGTACCGAGAGCTACTACCTTATCGAATGTTACTGTCTCATCAGCTTCAACTGCGAGCTTCTCGATAAAGATGATATCTCCCTCGTTAACCTGGTACTGCTTTCCGCCTGTTTCGATAACTGCGTACATTTTTGTGGCACCTGCCTTTTCTGTAAACTCGCTGCATCAGGCGTGTTTGCACACTTAAAAAAGCCTGACAACATGCGGCAATAGTATTTTACCACAAACATCCGCATTTGTCAAGCTTTTTTATTATATTTCTTTAATTATTTTTTACCATACCTTGTAATCTTCAAGTCCGATGCTGTATGATGTTCCGGGTACGTAAAGGTCCTTTGGCTCGTGGCCTGCTTCGTGTGCTTTTCTTACTTCTCTGAAGGCTACACTGTTTGCTACTATCTTCATTACACGCTCCTGTTCGGGACGCTTGCTGAGATATTCAAGAAGTACCTGCTGAATGTAAAAGTATGAACGAAGCTGTGTCTTTCTGAATTCTATGCTTGAGCCGTCTTTCATAAGGAATAAGCTGTCGCCCTCGCCGTAGCCGATTGTGAGCTTTGCAAGAATTTCAGGTACGAATATTCTGATTTCGCTTGCAAGTGCCTTGTCGCCAGCAAGCTCTTCGATTTCCTTTATGATTTCCTTGTACTCTTCGGGACTGTTGCAGTTCTCAAGAAGCTCAATTGCTCTCTTTGTTACATTCACAACAAGCTCCTTGTTGAAGGGACACATATCGTCCTCACGCTGTACGAATACTCCGTACTGCTTTTCACAGAGGAATCTGTCTGTATCGCCCCAGCTCTCGACATATTCCTTGAACTTTTCTGCAAGATTTGAACATACTGTTCCGTTTATTCTTACCTCGATTACTGTTTTTTCCTTCATCTTTGCAAGGAATATTCTTATCCAGTAGTATTTCTTTGAACCCAGATACTTCGGAATATCCTCTCTGATGTAGTTGAGAAGCATTGTAGGAGTCTTTTCCTCGCTTACGCCGATTCTTACTACAGACTGTGCGTACATATCAAAATCATAGTGCTGGTTAAGATAATCTACAGAAATATGTGTAGGATTCTTCTTGATCATTGACTGTGAAAGAGGATGCCATATTCCTGCAAAGAAAATGTCTGCTGCCATTTTTACAGCTTCTTCCTCTGTTCTGCCCTGAGCGTCTACGGGGTCGATAATAGGCTCATCAAACATATCGTTCTTGATGATGTAGATTACTGCAAGAAGACGTACTCCGTTGCTTTCCTCGTTTCTGCCTATCTGAACGTCAATTGTGTAACCCTTGGGCATAATGATACAGTCATCGTATAATGTTCCGTTCAGTTTTTCATTTACTGCTTCAAGAGCAAGCTGTTTTAAATTTACCTTTTTTTCTTCTGCAGCTTCTGTAGCCTTATTCTTCTTCTTAAAAATTCCCACTTGTGATCATTCTCCTTAAATTTATTGTTATTTATCCTTATCAGCTACGGACAAGCTTTACTGCTGCCCAGCCTTCACTGATATTTGATTCTGTCATTTTAAATCCTGCTGACTCTACGGCTTCAACTACCTCATTCATTCGTATCTCGATAATTCCCGATATAATGAGAACTCCGTCATCTGCAAGATATCTTGCGAAAAATTCCTTCATTGCTATGAGTACATCGGCTACGATATTGGCTGCGATAATGTTGTATTTGCCGTCGATTTTGTCTGCAAGAGCTGTGTCTGTGATAATATTTCCGCAGTATGTGGTATACTTATCGTCGGGAATGTTGTTCTTTACGGCGTTTTCCTTTGCTGTTGTGGCTGAGTTTTCTTCGATGTCAACCGCAACTGCACTTTCTGCTCCAAGAAGCATTGCTCCGATTGAAAGTATTCCGCTTCCGCAACCAAGGTCAAGGATTGTATCCCCTGCCTTCATTGACTTTTCAAGAAGCTCAAGGCAAAGACGTGTTGTGTGATGCTGTCCTGTACCAAAGCTTGACGCGGGATCAATCTCAAGGATTATTCTGTCCTGTGCATCGTCAAGCTCTTCCCATGAGGGCTTGATAACAAGCTTCTGCCCTACTCTGATAGGCTTGAAGTACTGCTTCCAGTTGTTTGCCCAGTCTTCTTCGCGGATATTTGAAAGCTCTGCTTCAAGTCTGCCATAGGCATTGCCCATATCTGTTGCTTTAAGCTCGGAAAGCATTGTTCTTACGGATAAAAGCATATCTGCGCCCTGTGAGTTTCCGGGGAGATATACTGTTATACAGGTTTCACAGCCTGTAAGTCCCATAAGGTCCTCGTCGATATAGTCCCACTTGCCGTCCTTATTTGCGAGAAACTCGTTGAAGTCCTCTGCGTCAAGGATTGAAAAGCCGTTGATGCCTATATCCATAAGCTTTGCGCACACAAGGTCTATGGCTTCCGTTGATGTATAGATTTTAACTTCTGTCCATTCCAAAAGTAAAATTCTCCTTTCTTAATCGCATATTACTGCGAGATATTTCAATATATCACTGCTGTCGGATCTGCCGTCGCAGTTTATATCGCCTGCATTGATTTCGGCGATTGTCAGTATGGATATTCCGTCAGGAAGTGTGTTTAAAGACGAAAGATACTCGTTCAGAAGCGACAGGTCTGTTCCGTCTACTGAGCCGTCGTTATTGATGTCCCCTGTTTCGTGAGCTGTCTGAGCTCCGCAGAACTCCAGTGCCGATAAATCAACATAGCCTGTTTCTGCTCCAAGCTGAATGACTCCGAAGCCTTCAGCTGTATCGGTTACATCAACCACCTGTCCCTTGTAAAGATACTCTAAGGGAGCTGATGATGTGTCTGCTTCTGTATAAATGGGGGTATATCCGCTGTTGGGATTATAGTACTCGCCAAGCTCATAGGGAATCGTTGTTACGGCTGTCTCGGTAGTTTCAGTCTCTGTGGGAGCTGTATTTGGCTCGGTATTTTCAGGCGGATTTTTTCCTGTAAAGACTCTCAGCTCTGTGGGAGGCTTGTCTGCATAAGCGTCAAACAGCAGAACCTCGTCCTTGGCGGGATCTATCATATATACCGTATCACCGATGATGCTGTCGATGAATACCCAGTGCCAGCCTACCTTACAAGCCATATAGTAGCCCTGGTCCATAAAGCTTTTCATTTCCTTTGCCTTGCCCGCGTTATTGGTTGAGGTGAAGGTGTACTTCTGTACAAACTTGATTTCCTCGATTACCTCTGTGATTGAGGTCCAGCGTGCGATTGCTCCGTTGGAAAAGGCATTGATTGCGTTAAGGTCGGCTACAAATGTGCCAGGATTAAAGGTTTCTGCGTCTCTTGCTCCCGAATGAACGGCAAGTATTGCAAGA
>JAFQLH010000053.1 GCA_017396665.1 Oscillospiraceae bacterium
ATCTGTAATGAGCTTTTCAAGGATATCGACAAGAACACAGTCGATTTTGTACCTAATTACGATAACACCATGCAGGAGCCTACTCTGTTTCCTGCTACATTCCCATCGGTCCTCGTAAATGCAAACGTCGGAATCGGTGTTGCAATGGCATCAGCAGTCTGCTCGTTCAATCTCGCTGAGGTCTGCGAAACAACTATCGCACTCATGAGAAACCCTGACCATAATGCCCTCGAAACACTCAAGGGACCTGACTTCGCGGGTGGTTCATATTTTATCTATGATGAGGAAGAGCTCGACAGGGTGTATCAGACGGGTAGGGGCTCACTTAAATTCAGAGCAAAGTATTCATACGACAAGTCTGCAAACTGTATCGATATTACCGAGATTCCGCCGACAGCTACAATCGAGGTTATAATTGAAAAGATTGTCTCACTCGTAAAGCTCGGAAAGATTAAGGAAATCCAGTATATCAGAGATGAGACCGACATTAACGGTCTGCATATCTCTATCGACCTGAAGAGAGGAACAGACCATGAAAAGCTCATGCAGAAGCTTTTCAGGATGACTCCGCTGCAGGATACCTATGCTTGTAACTTCAATATTCTCGTAAACGGATACCCGAAGGTAATGGGTATCTATGAGATTGTAAAAGAATGGGTTAAGTTCAGAATGAACTGCGTAAAGCGCAGAATTGATTTTGACCTTAAGAAAAAGCAGGACAAGCTCCACTTGCTCCTCGGTCTTGAGAAAATACTTCTCGATATCGACAAGGCAGTAAAGATTGTTCGTGAAACTGAAAACGAAGCTGACGTTGTTCCAAACCTTATGATTGGCTTTGGTATCGACGAAATCCAGGCGGAATATGTAGCTGAAATCAAACTCCGTCACTTAAACCGTGAGTATATCCTCAACAGAACAAAGGAAATCCAGAGCCTTATCGACGAGATTGCCGATATGAAGGATATCTTAGGAAGCGACAGACGTATCAAAGCTATTATAATCGACGAGCTTAAGGAAGTTTCCAAGAAGTACGGGCAGGAAAGAAAAACACAGTTTATCTATTCTGTCGAGGAGGATGTCGAGGAAGAAGCAGACGATACACCTGACTACCAGTGTAAGCTTTTTGTGACAGAAAGCGGATACTTCAAGAAGATTACTCCTCAGTCACTCAGAATGAGCGGTGTGCAGAAGGTTAAGGAGGGCGACGAGATTTCACAGGAGTTTGAAGCAACAAATAAAACAGAGCTTCTCTTCTTTACCGATAACGCAACTGTGTATAAGTCTAAGGCTTCAGCTTTTGAAGACAGCAAGGCAAGTGCACTAGGTGATTATATTCCTGCAAAGCTTTCGTTTGACGACGGTGAAAGCTTCAGAACAATGATTCCTACCACTGATTACAGCGGATATCTCTTGTTCGTGTTTGAAAACGGAAAGGTTGCAAAGGTTCCGCTTAATGCTTATGAAACAAAAACAAACAGAAAGAAGCTCGCAAATGCCTACTCGGCAAAGTCAAAGCTCGTGTCTGTGTTGTTTGTCGCAGAGAATGAAAATGTTCTTGTGAAAACAAGCAACGGCAGAATGATTATCTTTAATTCTGCACTCTTGCTACCCAAGGCAGCGAGAGATACAATCGGCGTTTCAGTTATGACGCTAAAAGCAAAATCTGTTGTAGAGAAAGCGTATGTAGTTGATGAGGAAACAGCAAAGAAATTCTCAAAGTTTATTGCTAAGAATATTCCTGCCGCCGGACATTTTGCAAAGGAAATTGACGACCCCGACCAGTTGACACTATAATATAAAAGCCGTATGATAATCCATACGGCTTTTTGCTATTTGTTTGTCTTGTATCTAAGTCTTGACCACATAAAAATTATAAGCTGTCCCGGGATTCCGAGGATGAAAACCTGCCAGTTATGCAGACCCTGTACAAGCATCGTGAGAAATGCTGATATAAGCACAGACCACATCAGAAACGAAATAATGAGAAAATTTCTGCGTGAATTAAACCATGTAGAGTTTAGCACAAGCCAGACTATCATGGAGCAGGGAACTGCGTACACAAAGCACAGCCAGTGACCGTGAGCTTCAGGAACAGCCATATCAATTACAACAAACGCAAAGGTCATAACAAGCCATACGAGAAGAATTGACATACTGGTGATAAAAGCTCTGTTCTTGATTTTTCTTTCCTTTGAAATTGTCTGAGAAGGTGCAACCTTGTGTTCAGCCTGAACAAGATAATCGAGCGTAACACCGAACATATCAGCAATTTCCTTGAGAACAGTAATGTCAGGAATAGACTCGGCTCTCTCCCATTTTGAGATTGCCTTATCAGAATAATTCAGTTTTTCAGCAAGCTCAAGCTGAGTAATGTTGTGGCTTTGCCTGAGCTGTGATATGTTTTTTGCAATTATAGGTTTTAAATCAGTCATAAAATTTTTCCTTATAATATAATGATTATAACATTCACTATGTTGAATTACTACTTAGCTATTATAACATATATTTTTTGCAAAATCAAGAGCAGTAGAATTTTTCTTGCCCACAAAAGCCGATAATACGCACTTGTCTACCGGTAGTAGAGCCTGATTCTCCTGATTTTTCTGAGCAAATCTAATAAGTATACCTCGGAAAATGAATGGTAGCTTGAAACAAAAGGTGCTACAAGATATAATAAATACAGTTAAATTTTATTCGGAGGCTAATACTATGAGCGAATTTGTTATTCATACTGACTCTGCTTGTGACCTTTCGGAGGAAACACTTGCAGAATGGGGAGTTAAATATCGTTGCCTGACTTTTAAGTTTGATGACGAGGATAAGGAATACTCAAACTATGAACTTGGTGCTAAGGAATTCTATGATAGAATGAAAAGCGGCAGAATTGCGAAAACTTCTGCTTGTAACGTGGACACATTCAAGGAGGCTTTCGAGGATGACCTCAAGGAAGGAAAGGATATCCTTTACCTTGGCTTCTCATCAGGACTCAGCACAACAGTAAACTCAGCCAGAATTGCTGCGGAAGAGCTGATGGCTGAATACCCTGGAAGAAAGGTTATTGTGGTAGACACGCTCTGTGCGTCAGCAGGACAGGGACTTGCAGTTTACCTAGCTGTTGAAAAGAAGAACAGCGGCGCAGACCTCGAAGAAACTGCTGCTTATATGACACAGATGAGAACAAGAATCCGTCATTGGTTTACAGTTGATGACCTCGTTTATCTCAAGCGTGGCGGAAGAGTAAGCCCTGCTGTTGCACTTGTTGGCTCTGTTCTTGGCATCAAGCCGATTATGAGAGTTGATGAGGAAGGAAAGCTGGTTAAGGTTTCAACAACAAGAGGCAGAAAGAAGTCTCTTATCGCTCTTTGTGAAAAGATTGGTGAGCAGTGCAACAATCCTGAGGAAACAACAGTCTTTATTTCTCACGCAGATTGTCTTGAAGAGCTTGATGATATGAAAAAGTATATAAAGAGCACTTACGGAGTAAAGGTCAAGAATATCAGCCATATCGGTCCTGTTATCGGGGCACACGCAGGTCCTAATACAGTTGCACTTTTCTTTGTAGCGAACTGATTTTAACAAAAAAGACGTAATGCAATATGCATTACGTCTTTAGTTTTTTATCTGCGTCTTGTGTTTTGCTTTGCTCTCTTCTGAGCATACATAAGTACGTCGGCACTCTTTATGCCTTCCTCAAGTGACGGCATGTTCTTTGTAAGAAGTGATACAATTCCAAAGCTTGCTGAAATGTTATATTCAAGTTCGCTTTCTTCGACCATGTCGGCTATTGTACACGAGAAGCCTTCTGTGAATTCGTGAACAAACTTATCACTAGAATCATCAAACAGCTTGATTCCGACAAATTCATCACCGCCGAATCTGGCAGCAATTCCGTCATCGCCGATATATTGCTTCAGTGCCTTGGCGATAATTTTAATTGCCGTATCTCCTGCGTGATGTCCGAATTTATCATTGATTTCCTTAAGATTATCAAGGTCAATAGATATGATTACAATCTTCTTGTTCTGATTAAGCTGAGGCTCAATCACTTCTCCCGATATTGTATAATAACCGTTTCTGCTCAGAAGTCCCGTCATGTTGTCGTAAACATACGCCTTCTCAAGTCGCTCGTTAATCATTTGCATCTGTTTATGTGAAGCTATTCTTTCAAGAACATAGCCCATGTTCATACTGAAGGAGCGAAGCTGGTGCAGAGCAATATGATTAAGCTCGGTATTTGCCGCAACATAACCGAACAGCGAGCCCTTGTAGTGAAGCGGATAGTATATAAGATGTGACGATTTGTTCTTGTCATCCGCTACAAGACTTGATGTCGGGAATGACTTTTCACCGTATACAGTAGCTTCATTTCCGTCACGTTTTTCAATTACTGAGTACATAACATCGCCGAAGCAATCAAATTTAGATAGCTTGCCTGCAAGAATGCTGTCCACATACTTTTGAGAAATGCAAACGCTGATGTCGTCTGAGTAAACATAGGACAGAAACTTTGAAACAGTAGAGAAGATATCTTTAATCGTGTCCTTGATGTCAATGCTGGATATCATCTGAATGATAAGGTCGTTAAAGCTGTTGTCAAAGCTTACCTCTCGCCACAGTGTAACAATCGGCCTTGTGTTATTATTAGGATTATCACAACCGCATGACTCGTTGAACCTAGGAATAAAGTCAATTGTGCGCTGCAGAGGAAGGATATTTCCGCTGCATATTTTCTCAATGTAATCGTGCAAAATGGCATTAAGCTCACATGCATCTATGCTTGCGGTAGTAACACGAGGTGAGTGATACTTCTCCATGTCTATCCCGTCGAAGCCCGTGACAATGATGTCTTCAGGAACCTTGTAGCCCTTGCCTCTGAGGAAGTTAATTGCAGTAATAGCCATTACGTCATTTGCACATATAATAGCTTCCGGCAACGGTAAATCACTACTGAAGAATTTTTCCATAGCCTGCTCAGTAGGTGTATCCCAGTATTCACCGAAGCCTATGCGCTCGGGCTCGAATGGAATATCATGCTGTATGATTGTTTCCTTGAAAATGTTAAGACGCTCATCGTGTTCTTCGTCTTCTTTTCTGCCTGCAATAAAGTTGATTCTTCTGCAGCCGTGATGCTCAATTATATGGGTGATAATATCCTTGAAGCATTTCACAATGCCAAATGATATACTTACTGTGTTCTGAAGAATGTCACCTATTGATATTACAGGAATCTTTCTGAGTCTTGCAGTCTCAAGAATTCTGTTAAGAACATGCCTCTCGTAGAATCTTTCAGGGAAAACGATAATAAGGTCTGCATACATATACTCAAGAAGAGAAAAAATTGTTGCTTCTGAAACTATACTTTCTTCACTTCCGTATATATCAGAGTATGTAGTGAGAATTGTAAATCTGCAATCGTCAAAATCGTGAGAAGGAACAAACGAGTTTACGATATCTCTTTGAACCTGGTCATCGATTCTTGGAATGCATACAGCTATTTCGTAAATCTTTTTCATAGTGAGTTGCTCCTTAGTAGTTTATGTATATATTATACTCCTAAATACTTTTGTTGTCAATTGTATATATAATCATTAGCATAATTATATGTAAAATTAGCATAATGCACAACAACAAGGCGTTAGAATATACAAAATTATCAAGGCGAAAATAAGCAGTATGTCAATTGACAAATGCATTAATACAGGTTACAATATATAAAGAAAAGCAGGTGAGGAGTATGACGTATTTTTTGATATACAATAAGACAAGCGGAAAGAGAAATTCAAGACGCTATGTTGCACAGATTCGGAAAGTACTTAAAGAAAACGGCGATAAGGTATATGTTCTTTCAACTGAATATAAAGGTCACGCAAAGGTGCTGTGCAGAAAGATTGCTGATAAGTATGATGATAAAGCAGTTGTCATTATATTTGGCGGTGACGGAACTGCCTCTGAAGCGGCAGGTGGCCTTGTTAATTCCAATACCCCTATGATGCTGATTCCTTGCGGAAGCGGAAACGATTTTGCAAAGAAAATTTACGGGAAAAGCTTTACTGTAGATAAAGTGTTGTTAATGTTCGGGTTTGGAAATTCCAATCCGCAATATAATGTTTCCCGTATTGACACAATTACTGCCAATGAGCATGTCTGCCTCAATGTGCTTAGTACGGGCTTTGACACTCAGGTTGAAACTGTTGCACATAAGCTTCTCAGAAAATTCTCGTTTCTTGGAAAAAGAGCTTACGACCTGGCAGTTCTGATGTGCCTTCCCGGAAAGCTTAAGTATGATTACAGAATTAAAGCGTATATGAATGATAAGCTGGTTCTCGACAACGATGAGCTTAGCATAATACTTATGGCACTTTGTAACGCAAGCTACTATGGCGGCGGATACTGTCCCGCACCGGAAGCGAATATGTCAGACGGCATTTTAGACCTTGTGTATGTTGACCCCGTGACTATTCCTCGTATAGCAAAGCTTATTGGTCCGTATAAGCAGGGCAAGGCTTCTGTATTTAAAGAAATCCACAAGTTTGAAGTAACAGAGATTAAGCTCTCATCTAAAGAAGGGAAGACCCTCTATAACTGTGACGGCGAAAACTACCTTGAAGATAGCGTGAGCATAAGTGTAAACCCTCAGTCACTTAGCCTTTGTATACCTACATAACAGAAAATCCCGAAGAGTGTATCTTCGGGATTTATATTTTATACGTTCCAGCTTCCTAAATATTCTTCCTGTTCAGGAGTAAGAGTGTCAATTTCGTATCCAAGGAACTGAAGCTTTGCGTGAGCAACCTCTGAATCAACTTCCTTTGGTACGTCGATAATCATACTGTCAAGATTGCCTTTGTTTTTTACAAGATAAGCCGCAGAAAGTGCCTGAATTGCAAATGACATATCCATAATCTCTGCCGGATGTCCGTCACCTGCAGCGAGATTAACAAGTCTTCCTTCACCGATAACATAAAGGCTGTTGCCGTTTGAAAGCTTGTAGCCGTCAATGTTGTTTCTTGCAAGCCATTTGTCAGTAGCAATCTTTTCAAGACCTGCAACGTCAACCTCGCAGTCGAAGTGTCCTGCATTACAGAGAATTGCTCCGTCCTTCATATTGTAGAAGGACTTTTCTGTTATAACATCCTTGCAGCCTGTAACAGTAACAAAGAAGTCGCCGTACTTCGCAGCTTCCTCCATCTTCATAACCTCGAATCCGTCCATAACAGCTTCAATTGCTTTTATAGGGTCAATCTCAGTAACAATAACCTTTGCACCAAGACCCTTGGCTCTCATTGCTACGCCCTTTCCACACCAGCCGTAGCCTGCAACAACAACAGTCTTTCCTGCGACAATAAGGTTTGTTGTTCTGTTTATTCCGTCCCATACAGACTGACCTGTTCCGTAACGGTTGTCAAAAAGATGCTTGCAGTCAGCGTTGTTTACAAGCACCATAGGGAACTGAAGTGCCTTGTCATTGTCCATTGCAATAAGTCTTATAATGCCTGTTGTTGTTTCTTCACAACCGCCGATTACATTTGGGATAAGCTCAGGGTACTCGTTGTGAATGAGGCTTACAAGGTCGCCGCCATCATCAATAATAATATTAGGACCTACCTTTATTACCTCGGAAATATGTCTGTGGTATTCTTCGGCAGTAGCTCCGTGCCAAGCGTATACGTTAAGTCCGTCGTGTACAAGTGCAGCGGCAACGTCGTCCTGTGTGGAGAGTGGATTGCTTCCCGTAACGTACATTTCAGCACCGCCTGCCGCAAGAACCTTGCAAAGATAAGCAGTCTTAGCTTCAAGGTGAACAGACAAAGCTACCTTTAGCCCCTTGAAAGGCTGTTCGGCACTGAATCTGCTTTCGAGCATGTTAAGTAAAGGCATATTTGAAATAACCCAGTCAATCTTTCTTTTACCGCTTTCCCAAAGCTGAGAATCTCTTATTTCACTCATAGTAATGTTCCTTTCGATTATGTATTCTGATAACAATTACAAAGTATTATATCACAAGTGTTGTAAAAAAGCAAGAAAAACGCCTTAAGCTATTGCCTGACAGATTAATTAGTGATATAATTAAATAAAAAATCAATAGGGGATAATAATGAAAGAAAAGATTTTGAACTTAGGAAACCTTTTTGGTGCGATATGCTTTTCTATCGTAGCAATAGTGTTTTTCTTTTCTGTGAATAAAACATACCCGTTTATCGCACAGATAGCGGCTCTTGTTGCGGTTTTTGCACTATGTACATTTCTATGTGCGTTCAGAAATAAAAAGCACCTTAAGAAGCTGTTTGACGCAGAGCCGAGAAAGCTTTATATAGCCTGCGCATTAATAATGCTTGCAGTACAGCTTGTGCTTGTTATAGGAATTAACTTTATGCCGAGAACAGATGCATCGCATCTTGATAAAATCTGCCGCAATTTTGTAGAAGGAAATGACGACTTGTATTATGGGCTTGACATATTCCACTATAACTACCTTGAAAGATACTCAAATCAGTGGGGAATATTTCTCCTGCAATCGCTTATCTATAAGATTTCTGTTTTTCTTACAGGTGGAATATCCATAAACCTGTTGCCGCTGATAACAGTGTTTCTGATGCAGCTTTCTTATTTTATTTTATATAAGATTACCGGACTTGTGTTTCAATCTCAGAAGAGAAGAAATGTATGTATAGCAATGATGACCTTGTGTCCTGTGCTTTATGTGTATTCCTGCGTTTTCTATACCGATACATTAAGTATGCCGATTCTTCTCGGTGCTGTGTATTTTGCACTTTGTGCCGTCAAGTCGACAGGTAAGAGGTCAACGGCACTTTATATACTCGGTGCGGCTCTTTGTACTTCAGTCGGATATTACATCAAGGGTAATGTCGGAATTATAGCCGTTGCATTGTTTATATACTTTGCCTTCAAGATAAACTATAAAAGAGTACTCGCTCTTGTTGTAGCAACAGCAGTAAGCTTTGTTCTCGTAGGAAATGCTCTTACTTCAACTATGAAGGCTGTCGGTGCTGTCAATGATGAATCAATAGAGAAGTATTCTTTTCCGATGGTTCATTGGGTTATGATGGGGCTTAACGGCAGAGGCGGTTATAACGATGAAGACTTCCTTTACACCTTTGGTATAGATGGTGTCGAGGAAAAGAAGGAAGCGGATATTCTCAGAATCAAAGAACGAATCGAAGAGTACGGATTCGGTGGCTTCCTTGCGCATCTGGGCAAAAAGATTCAATATACATGGTACGGCGGAACCTACCAGTCAACTGTGCAGTTCGCATTTGCCGAGCAGGACTTATTCACCGATTTCTTTTCAAAGTCCTATGTGTATTTTACATGGTGCTTCCTGTTCCAGGCAACTATGATACTGCTCATGCTGTTCTCGTTCATAGGTGGATTCATAAGAAAGAAAACAGACAGAATTTCTGCGATAAGACTTATGCAGCTTGGACTTTTCCTGTTCCTTCTTATATGGGAAACACGCTCGAGATATATGCTCAATATGTTGCCGCTGTATTTTATTATTGCTTCAGACGGAGCGGCAAGATTTAAAGAGTTCCTCGGCATAATATCAAAGAAAAGAACAAAGCTTGTAAAAACAGTAGCTCAATAAAAATTTAGCCACCGCAGTTTATTGCGGTGGTTTTTGCATGTAAAAATAAAAACCGCTTCTGTTATACAAAAGCGGTTTGTTTCAGTGAGTAATTACTTTGCAAAGTATCTGTTGACAACATTCTCAGCAGGCTTACCCATA
The DNA here is from genome assembly GCA_017396665.1 of Oscillospiraceae bacterium. Taxonomy (GTDB): domain Bacteria; phylum Bacillota; class Clostridia; order Oscillospirales; family Ruminococcaceae; genus UBA7477. Next base: position 9,749 of record JAFQLH010000053.1, read on the forward strand.
ATATCGTAACCCCAGTCAACAGCAGCCTTCTTAAGAGCGTATGGTGTAGCAGACCAGCACCAAAGAACTTCGCCTGCAATCCAAGGTCTCTTTTTAACAGCAAAGAACATAGCTTCGTACCATCTTTCCTGTTCCTTTACATTTGTAGCACTTCTGATACTCCAGTCATGCGGAAGAGTAGAAGAACCGGATGATGACATACAACCTGTTTCAGCAAAAATGAAAGGCATATCGTGCTTCTTTACGATAGCTTCAATTCTGTCAAGTTCCTTCTCCCACGCATCGATAGGGTAGTAACCGCTTGAAGAAATACAGTCAAGTGCATCCCACCATGTAACGTGGTCTTCCTGGTACTTGTCAGTATTGTATGTAAGGATTCCGCTGTAAACTCTTCTGAGCTGCTTGATGAGTCTGCGCCAGTCATCTTCACGGCTTTCAGCCATAACCATTTCAGAGCCGCATACAAACATATCAACGTTTTCAGCCTTTGCGATTTCAGCATAGTGCATCTGGAATTCTGTGTACGAATTGAACCAGTTTCTCCAGCAAGGCTCATTTGGTACTTCATTATCAAAGAAGCTTACATAAGCTCTGTAAACTCCGTTCTTGCAGTTGATAGTTGGCTTTAAACCAACATTGAAGCCCAGCTTCTTAGCGTATCTGATAATAGTAATAAGCTCTGTATCGCTCATTGTAGCTTCTGTGTCATAACGAATAATCTCAGACTGTGCTGTCTCCTGAAGACCACACGGAACGAGCATTATGAAATTTGCAGCAGTTCTTTCTTTGATAGCATCAAGGCTCTTGAAAGCATCCTTCTTGCTAAGGACACCCTTGTGTGCGAAAGGAGCAAACGTAATACCCTTTATATTATTAAGTTCCATTATAAGATACCTCCTGTCACTTATGTACGAAAATTATATCATATAAATTTCTGTGACAATATAACAAACCTATCATATTATATAATAAACGTGCTATAAAATCGTTTAAGAGCACCACTTAATATATTGTTTAGATTTTCTTTATAAATTATATTTATATTAACTAGCGTCTTGTGAGCTCTATTGCAGCAGACCATCGCTCGAGTGCTTTGTTTCTTGTGTTATCATCAATCAATGGAGAAAATCTTCTTTCAATTGATATAAGATTTTTAAGCTCTTCCTTGCTGCTCCAGACACCTGTGTAGAGTCCGGCAAGAAATGCGGCTCCCATGGCTGTTGTTTCAATGCAAGCGGGTCTTAGAACTTCTGCGTTAAGAATATCAGACTGAAACTGCATAAGAAAGTTGTTCGCACTGGCTCCGCCATCAACCTTGAGTGTTGTAATTTTATTATCCATATCAGTTTCCATTGAAGCGATTACATCATAGCTCTGGAAGGCCAGTGACTCAAGAGTAGCTCTGACAATGTGTGCTCTGCCCGTGCCTCTTGATAAACCTGTTATGAGTCCTCTTGCATATGGGTTCCAGTACGGTGCCCCAAGACCTGTGAAGGCGGGGACTACAACCACTCCGTTTGTATCCTTTATCGATAGGGCAATTTCTTCAGTCTCTGATGCTTTTTCAATAAGCTTCAGTTCATCTCTCAGCCACTGGATTGCTGCACCTGCAACAAACACAGAGCCTTCAAGTGCATATGTAATTTTACCATCTATTCCGCATGCGATTGTAGTTATAAGACCGTTCTTTGAAAGTACAGGAGTCTCGCCTGTGTTAGTAAGCAGGAAACAACCCGTTCCGTAGGTGTTTTTGCCCTCGCCCTTTTCAAAACAACACTGACCGAACAACGCTGCCTGCTGGTCTCCCGCAACTCCTGTTATGTGAATGCACTTGCCGAATACTTCTGTATATCCAAAATCATCAGAGGACATCTTTACCTGAGGGAGGATGCATTCAGGGATACTGAATAATTCAAGCAGTTCTTTGTCCCATTTGTTTTCAAAGATGTTGTATAGCATTGTCCTTGAAGCGTTTGTACAATCAGTTGCATGAACCTTTCCGCCTGTCAGCTTCCATATAAGATAACAGTCAACAGTACCAAACAGAATCTCACCATTCTCCGCACGTTCACGAACACCGTCAACATTATCAAGAATCCATTTGATTTTTGTAGCTGAGAAATATGGGTCGGGGATAAGACCGGTCTTGTTGCGGATAAAATCACTAAGGCCTTGTTCCTTGAGTGATGAAACATAATCAGCCGTTCTTCTGCATTGCCACACAATCGCATTATAAACAGGCTTTCCCGTATTCTTGTCCCACAAGATAGTGGTTTCTCTTTGGTTGGTTATACCGATG
>JAFQLH010000054.1 GCA_017396665.1 Oscillospiraceae bacterium
GACGCTGGAATGATATAAAGGGTGAAAGTACAATACTGCGTGACAAAGAGAATTCACAGGACTACAGGTTCTTTCCGGAGCCTGATATTCCACCTTTTAAGATTTCAGAAGAATTGGTGCAAGAGCTCAGAAAACAAATTCCCGACCTTCCGAATTACAAGAAAATCAGATATATTACAAAGCTTCAATTAGCAGAGCGTGATGCAGAGTTTATAAGTACAAGCACCAAGCTGTCAGGCTTCTTTGAAAGCTGCTGTGCACTCAAATCCTGCTCTGAAGCTGATATATGCAAATGGATAATGTCTGATGTTGTAAAGCACCTCAACAAGCATTCTGTATCAATATATCAGACTTGTCTTACTCCTGAAAAGCTATGCAGGATTATTGAGCTTGTTAATTTGGGTGAGCTTTCAAATGCAGAAGCAAAGAAAGCACTTGATGTGGCGTTTACAAAAGAATTGAGCGTAGATATAATCGTAGATGAGCTTGGGCTTAAGCAAATATCTGACCATTCAGCTCTTAACGAAATAGCAAAGAAGGTCTTAAGCGAAAACGAAAAACCCCTTACCGATTATTTAAACGGAAAGGGGAATGCTCTTGGATTTCTTGTAGGACTTTGCATGAAGGAGTCAAAGGGTAGGGCTAATCCTTCTCTTATGAAAGAAATACTACTCAAACAAATTCATAAGAACAATACATAATAAAAAAGCAGTCGGACTACAAGCTCGACTGCTTTAATTTTTTAGATAATATCATCTTCCTGGTTAGGAATTGTAAGCTGCTTCTTTGGTACACGCTTGATAGGGTCATACTCCCACTTCTTACAGCTGTAATCGCCAGCTACAAGACCCTGCTTCTCACAAAGAACCTTGTTACCTTCCTTAGCTCTGCTTCCGTATACACAGTAGGAACATGATGGTGTGATGTTATTGCCGAAATAAGTTTTCTTTGCCATATATGACACTCCTTTTTTGAACTAATATCTTTCTCTATAATGATTATATCATACTTTTTTCTTAAATGCTAGTCTTTTTTTTAAAAAGAATAAAAATATCATTATTATTAGACAAAATGACGGTACGAAATTGTCTATATTGACAATTATATGCGGATTTCTTACATATGCTGATACAAAATCCTTGCAGATTTCTGAAAAAAGAGTATAAAAAATGACGGCTGAAAGTACCGAAACAACTATTCTTAGCAGAAAACAGCGTATCAAATCTATTCTTTTATTGTTAAGCTTTATACACTGAGCCCAGACACATAGTCCGCCGAGTGATATAACAAACGTTACAACAGGAAGTATAACAAAGTTTTTCCCATTAATATTCACAATGTTTGTCACGTCAACAATTGAGCGGATTATTACTCCTATAATGCTTCTTTCACTTATATTCATAAAGACAAGAAACTCGTTCACAGCAACAATTACAATAGAAAAAGCTATAATAACAGAGCACATTGAAAACAATGCTTTTGACGCTGTTTCAACCGAGCTTATAATTTTGCTTTCTATACTTTCAGACACCGCATGAGATTCAAGCTTTATTTTGTTTATACCAAAAAGTCTGTTGATAATCATAGCTGCGAGGAGGTTTGCTATGATTATCGATGCATAAACAGCCGCACCGATACGATTATTATTATACACACATACACCAATTGTGCCAATTGTAAAAGCCGGACCCGAGCAAAAGCAATATGACGCTATAATTCCTGCTTGTTTCTCAGTTAGCTCTTTTCTTTTTACATATCCTCCGAGCATTCTTATTCCAATCGGATAACCACCTATATTTGAAATGATAAGCACCGGCACAAGCTTTTCATCAAGTCCAAGTATTCTTGCAATTGGTCTGAATGTGTGGCTTATGTAGTCAAAGCATCTCGTTGAAATAATATAATCAGAAATAGCCATTGTAATAAACAGCGAGGGTATTATTACATTAAGGCATCTTGATACAGAGCTATTAACCTCTGCTGATACCTCAGAAATTCTCAGCACTGAGAAAACTAGCATCGCAGAAACCATTATCGCTTTAAAGTATCTTTTCATTATAACCTCCAGAGCTTTTTTCTAAGTATATGCGCGGACAAATTATAATATAATTTATCGGAGGGTGATATAATGACAATGATTAAAAAGCTATTTAAGGATGCTGCGTTCTACAGCTCTTATATCAGCATCACAGACAACGAAAAGGTTATACTGGAAAACTGCCGTTCAATAAATGAATGCAGTGACATAATGGTCAATATAAGCACAACAGAGAATGATATCGAAATATGGGGAACTGGGCTGACGGTTACAAGCTACACAAATACCAGCATAGAGATTAACGGGAAAATAAATACGGTTTCGATTTCAAAGAGAAGGGGAGCAGTATGATTAGTGAAAGATTAGGAGTATGTGATATAAGAATAACAGGCAATAATTTCGCTAAGCTTCTCAGCGAAATACTAAAATCAAATATAATGCTGTCTGACCTAACACAGTCAACAGGCGAAATTAGGTGTAGAGTTCTTAGTGTTAAAATAAACGCTCTTAAAAAGCTTTGTGAAAAGCATAACTGTACTCTTATAATTGATTCAGAACAAGGCATTAATGTCAAGCTACGAAACCACAAGAAGCACTTCGGCTTATTAATTGGAATAGTAATTATTATCGCTTTTCTCAGCGTTATTTCAAACCATGTTCTTCAGGTTAAAATCGTTGGTGCTGACGCTCAGACAAGAGAGGCAATCAATGCAGTTCTTGATGATATGGATATAGGCTTTGGCACTTTCATACCGGGGATAAGCTTTTATGAGCTTGAAACTGCTCTTACACTTGAAACAGACTGTATAGCATGGGCTGGTGTAAGAAGTCACGGCAGTACGCTTATAATCAATGTAAGTCAGATTAAAGAAACTCCTGAAATGGAGCAAAAACGAATGCCTGCTAATATTATTTCGACACAGAACGCTGTCGTGACAGATGTACAAGTCTACAGCGGTAAGCTGAGTGTTATGGTTGGAGATGCGGTTGCAAAAGGACAGATACTCATAAGCGGTGAATACACCGACATAAATGGCGAGAAACGTTACAAATACACTCAGGCAGATATCACAGGAACATTCTCGCATATTGCAAATTTTAAGCAGGATTTTGTTACTATCGAAAAGGTAATATCTCAGACGGACTATGACTCAAAGAGTCTTCTTTTGTTTGATGCAGATATACCATTGTTCTCTGAAACATACGAGGGGAAATACATAGAAAACGAAAGTACATCATATTTTTCATTCCTCGGGTTTGAGCTTCCGATAGGAATTAAACACACAAGCTATGATAAATACGAATATAAAACCATCGTACAAACTGAAGATGAGGCCAGAGAATCTATTATGGCTGATATATCAAGATACGAGAAGAACTTTCTTTCAGAATATGAGATAATAGATAAGAATGTTACTGTTAAAAAAGACAAAAACGGATTTTACGCAGAGGTCTCATATATACTAAGTGGAGAAATTGGCGAAACACAGATAATTCTTGCGAAAAATCAGTGAAAAGTACTTTTAATTTTGATATGATTATGATATAATATAATATGAGTTGGTGTGTATTGCTGACTTAATTTTTAGTATATCGGTGAGCAAATGACAGAGAGAATTATAAGTGTTGAACGCTCCGAGCTTATTATAAATCTGTTCGGCAGCTATGATGAAAATGTAAAGATACTCGAAAAGGAATACGGCGTTACTATCGTTAACAGAGACGGTGACATTAAAATAACAGGACCGGAGGAGCAGGCTTACAATGCAGCTCAGGCTGTTGAATCCCTGCTGTTCATTGCATCAAAAGGGGAACAGATAACTGACCAGAACGTAAGATATGTAATCTCTATGGTAGCAGATGGCACACAGGAACAGGTTAAGAGTCTCAATGGTGATGGTATCTGCGTTACAATTAGCGGTAAGATAATCAAGCCAAAAACTCTCGGTCAGAAGCAGTATATACAAGCTATAAAGGATAACACAATTGTTATCGGTGTAGGTCCTGCGGGTACAGGAAAAACTTATCTTGCTGTAGCTATGGCAGTAAAAGCATTCAGAGCTCACGAGGTTAATAAAATTATTCTCACAAGACCTGCTGTTGAGGCAGGGGAGAAGCTTGGATTCCTGCCGGGTGATTTGCAGGACAAGGTTGACCCATATCTCAGACCGCTGTATGACGCTCTGTTTGATATGCTCGGACCTGAGTCATTTGCAAGACAGCAGGAGAGGGGATGCATCGAGGTTGCTCCGCTTGCGTATATGAGAGGGCGTACACTTGACGATGCGTTTATTATTCTCGACGAAGCACAGAATACAACTCCCGAACAGATGAAGATGTTTCTCACACGACTTGGTTTTAACAGCAAGATTGTTATCACAGGCGACGTTACACAGATTGACCTGCCTGAAAAGAGAAAATCCGGTCTGATTGAAGCTATAAGAGTTCTTAAGAATGTTGAAGACATTTCTATAAGACGCTTTTCTGAAAAGGACGTTGTAAGACACAAGCTTGTACAGGATATCATCAAGGCATACGAAAAATACAATGAGGAAGGTAAAAAACACAATGGATAAGATTAAGGTTCTCATTTCCAATAATCAGGATAAAATAAAGGTTCCGGTTGGCATAAGACTTCTTATAAGAAGATGCTGTCACGCAGTATTGTCATATGAAAAGTTTGAAGGTGATGCAGAGGTAAGCGTATCGTTTGTTGATAACAACGGTATACACGAGCTTAACCTTGAATATCGCAATGTTGACAGACCGACAGATGTTCTTTCTTTCCCTTTAGGCGATGACGGTGTGTACGACGTTAACCAGGAAACAGGTGCTTATCTTCTTGGTGATATAGTAATTTCTCTTGAAACAGCTTTGAAGCAGGCAGAGATTTACGGACATTCTCTTGAACGTGAAATAGGATTTCTGACTGTTCATTCTATGCTTCATCTCCTTGGCTATGACCACGAAACAAGTAAGCTTGACGAGAGAATTATGCGAGAGAAGGAAGAGGCTATTCTTTCACAGCTAGGTGTTTCAAGAGATATCAGTTACAATAATGCTCCTGATGAGCTTGACTGATTTACATAAAAACAGGGAGATATAATATGTCATCAAGTAAAAATGCGTTTATTACAATCGTAGGCAGAGCTAATGTAGGAAAGTCTTCACTTCTCAACAAGCTCATAGGTGAAAAGATTGCCGCTGTAAGTAACAAGCCTCAGACTACAAGAACAAAGATTACAGGCGTTCTTACGCAGGGTGAAACCCAGTATGTCTTTATGGATACACCCGGTATGCACAAGCCAAAGAACAAGCTTTCTGACCATATGGTAAAGACAATTTCAGATGCTGTTTCAGACGGCGAGATTATTATGCTTGTCGCTGACTGCACCAAGAAAATTTCCGAAAATGAAACAAACCTTATAAAGAGCTTCAAGGCTTCCAGAATGAAGACTATTCTTGTGCTTAACAAGATTGACCTTCTTGACGACAAATCGAAGCTTATTTCTAAAATTAACGAGTATACTGAGCTTTATGATTTCGATGAGGTTATTCCTATAAGTGTTCACGAGAATGACGGAATTGACACACTTATGGAAAGCGTAACGAAGTACGCTGCTCCGGGACCGCACTTTTTCCCTGATGACGCAATAACAGACCAGCCTGAAAAGGTAATTATGGCTGAGATTATCAGAGAAAAGGCTCTGTGCAATTTAAGCGAAGAAGTTCCTCACGGAATTGCTGTAACCATTGAAACTCTCAAAGAAAGAGACAACAGGAACGGTGAAGGTGTACTTGACATTTCTGCAGTTATATATTGCGAGAGAGATTCGCACAAGGGTATTGTTATCGGCAAGGGCGGTGCAATGCTCAAGAAAATCGGCTCTGACTCTAGGGCAGAGCTGGAAAGCTTCTTCCAGATTAAAGTTAATCTTCAGTGCTGGGTAAAGGTTAAGGAAGGCTGGAGAAACAGAGAAGGAATTATCAGAAACTTTGGCTTGTCAGATAAATAATATGCCTCATTGTGCAGATAATAGCTGTACAGATTTGAGGTGTTTTTATGAAAGACAAGCTCTGGGACATATTTCTTTCAAGCGGTAAGATTACTGACTATTTGAATTATAAAAAGTACGAGGATGTGAGCTACGATGCAGACAGTAAACGGAGTAATAATTCGTGACAGAAAAGTCGGCGACAACGATAAGGCTGTTACTGTGCTCACAAGAGAAATTGGGCTTATTGATATCACCGTCAGAGGCGCTATGAAAATCACAAGCAAAAGCTCAAGCTCAATTCAGCTTTTTATGTACTCTAAGCTTTGCATAAATGAAAGCAAGGGCAGATACTATCTTGACAGCGCCGAGCCTGTAAACGTGTTTTATAACATTAGACTTGATGTTGAGAAATTTGCATTAGCAAGCTATTTTTCTGAGCTTATTACTTATTCCGTGCTATTCGGACAGCCTTGTGATATAATAACAAGACTGCTTCTTAACACACTTTATTTTCTTGACAACGGAAAGCTCAGCCACAGAATTTTAAAGCCTATATTCGAGCTCAGGTTTATTTCCGAGCTTGGACATCTGCCTGCTCTTCTGGGATGCTGCCAGTGCAATTGCTACGAACATGAAAAGATGTATTTTAATCTGTATGACGGAAAGCTTACCTGCGGTGATTGCAGCAAGGTAGGGGAGATAGAGAATATCATTAAGCTTTCTCCCGATATTTTGAATGCTGTAAGATACATCTCGCTGATTGACTACAAGAAGCTCTATAATATAAGACTTCCGGATAATTTGAGAGCTGAGCTTTCAGAAATCACTGAAAACTACGTTTCAGTTCAGCTGGGAAAAAGATTTAAAACACTCGATTTTTACAAGACTATTATTTCACAATAAAGGAACCCAAAATGAATAAATACTACAAGACTATTGAACTACATAAAATCCTTGAGCTGCTGGCTTTGGAATGTTCAAACGATGCTGCAAAGAATCTTGCACTTTCGATTGAACCGATGACACAGCTCAGTGATGTAAAGAAAGAGATTTCAAAGACATCGGATGCTCTGGAGCTTTCTGTTAAGTACGGAACACCGATGTTTTACTCGTTTAAAAATATAGCTCCGCTTGTTGAAAAGGCAAGCTCGGGAGCAACTCTAGGTCTTTCAGAGCTTATTGAAATAAGAAGAATGCTTCATCAGATTTCAGAGCTTGTAAGATGGCACAATGACGGTGACAACAACGAAAGTACGCTTGACTACCTGTTTGAATGCCTGTTCCCGAATGACTACCTTATGCGTAGGCTTGATAGTGCAATTATCAGTGAAGATGAGCTTGCTGATGATGCAAGTGCTGAATTGGCTTCAATAAGACGCAAAATCAACAGGGCCGGTGCAAAAATTAAAGAGACTCTTGAATCTATGATAAAGTCCTCAGAAACAAAGAAGTTTTTACAGGAAACAAGAGTTACAATGAGAGATGGCAGATACGTTCTTCCTGTTAAGACAGAACACAAGGGCAATATAAACGGACTTGTACACGATACCTCATCAACGGGTGCTACGCTGTTTATCGAACCTATCTCTGTTGTTGAAGCAAACAACGACATCCGCATCCTCAAGGTTCAGGAACAGGAAGAAATTCACCGAATAATTGCTGATTTTTCAAAGCAATGCGCTGAATTCAAGGAGCAGCTCATTTCAGGCTACAACGCTTCAGTTCAGTTAAGCCTGTATTTTGCAAAGGCAAATCTCGCAGCGAGAATGAGAGCCTGCGCACCTGAGATTTCAAATGACGGAATTGTCCTACTAAAAAAAGCGAGACACCCACTTATAGATAAGGATAAGGTTGTTCCTATTGACGTTGAGCTTGGTGATAAGTTCAGTACTCTCATTATCACCGGTCCGAATACCGGCGGTAAAACAGTAATACTAAAGACAGTCGGACTTCTTACAGCAATGACTATGTGCGGACTGCTTATTCCTGTTGCAGACGGTTCTAAGATATCAATCTTTGAAAAAATCCTTGTTGATATAGGAGATAATCAATCAATTGAAGAAAGCCTTTCTACGTTCTCATCACATATGAACAGGGTTGTAGAAATCATCGACAGTGCTGACTGGAACAGCCTTGTTTTAGTCGATGAGCTTGGTTCAGGTACCGACCCTGTAGAAGGTGCAGCACTTGCTGTTTCAATCATTGAAAGGCTCAAGCAACAGGGTGCTAAAATAATCTGCACAACTCACTATCAGGAGCTTAAACTGTTTGCTATTGACACAGAAGATGTTGAAAATGCGTCCTGTGAATTTGATGTAAACACCTTAAGACCAACTTACAGGCTCATTATAGGCTCTCCAGGTAAGTCTAATGCCTTTGAAATATCAAGACAGCTTGGAATCCCGGACGATATTATAAACGATGCCAAAGCTCTTCTAACAGGTGAAAACAGACGTTTTGAAGAGATTATCGAGAATCTTGAACGCACAAGACTTGAGCTTGAAACACTAAGAAATCAAGCAGATGAAGCAAACAGGTCTGCTCAAAAGCTCAAGGAGGAGCTTGAGGTGGAACGCTCAGAGTTTGAAAAGCACAAGGAAAAAGAGCTTGAAATTGCAAGACGTGAAGCAAATGCTATTGTTAAGCGTGTTACTGCACAGTCAGAAAAGCTTATTGATGAGCTTGATGAGATAAGAAAGCAAAAGGAGAAGTCTGATTTTGCAAAGATTGCTATCGATGCAAAGCACAAGAGCAAATCGACACTCAATCAGCTTTACAACGAAGCTAACCCAATCACAACAAGCAATGAAGAGTATGTTCTCCCTCGTCCGCTTGTTAAGGGTGATAATGTTATTATTGCTGATATGAACAAGAAGGGGATAGTTGTAACACCTCCCGACGATAGCGGAAACTGCTTCATTCAGGCAGGAATTATGAAAACTAAAATTCATGTTTCAAAGCTCCGTCTTGTTGAAAAGCAGAGCACCTCAAACAATGCTCCTAAAAAGCAGAAAGGCTCGGGCAGAGTTACAAGCAAGGGTGTTGAGAGCAAAATGACAAGACGCCCTCAGCTTGAGCTTGATATCCGTGGATATGCTTCTGATGACGGTGTGTATGAGGTTGACAACTTCCTCGACCAGGCTGTAATGTCAGGCTCATCAGTTGTAACAATTATTCACGGAAAGGGAACAGGTGTTCTCAAAAACTCTATAAGAAATCATCTGAAACGCCATCCACATGTTGCCAGCTTCAGAAAAGGTCTTTACGGCGAAGGCGAAGACGGTGTGACAATTGTTGAACTCAAATAAACTAAAAAAGACAGGTTAATGCCTGTCTTTTTTGCTTGTATTTATATAGAAATAATGATATAATTGTATTACTAACTGAAAGGAACAAAAACGATGTACAGAAAACTTATTGCAATATATATAATTACAGCACTTCTCACCGGTTGTTCAGACTCTGACAGTTCATCAGCAATGTCACAGGCTGATGCAAACGCAGATTCGTCACAAATTAGTTCGTCAACAACAACTACTGTGACTACAACAACAACTACTACAACTACCAGCCAGACAACAACTGAGCAGGTTGTCTATACTGAGCCACACCAAGATTTGAATCTCGGTTTAAAACAGGTCGAGGTTTACTCAAAATCAACTGTAGGGGATTTGTTTGAAAACAAGAAAGCAATCGTAGAAAGCCCCGATGAAATAATTGATACAGACACTCTCGGCGAAAAAGAGATTGTTGTTTCATACACCTATAGCGGAAATAAATACAACCACGCTATCAAATATAATATTGTTGACACTACAGAGCCTCTTTTACTCAACGGCGGATGGAATATATCGCTTGAACAAGGCGAAGAATTTATTATAAGCGATTATGTAGGATATGCGGACAACTATGACAAAAAACCTGTTCTTACATACACCGGACAAGTAGATACATCAGTACCAGGCTCATATCAGATAGAAGCAACCGTATCCGATTCATCTGATAATAAAACAACCTGGGAAATTACAGTCAATGTACTTGGTGAAACAAATAACGATGATGATGGGGGATACGAACCGCCTGTTGACACTATTGAACGCATAAACTTCTCAGATGTTGTTACACAATATTCAGGTGATAACACAAGCTTCGGCATTGACGTTTCAAAATGGCAGGGAGATATTGATTTTGAAGCTGTAAAAAAAGCCGGCTGCAGCTTTGTTATAATGAGAATTGGAAGCTACTATGATGAATATACTCCTGACCCATACTTTGAGGCGAATCTCAAGGGTGCCAAGGAAGCAGGCCTCAAGGTCGGAGTTTACCTTTACACAACCGCAAATACCGAGGAAGAGGTTATAGATAATGCTAACTGGATAAAGGAAAAGCTTGGCGGTGAAATGCTTGATTTTCCTGTTGTTTTTGACTGGGAAAGCTTTTCATATTTCCAGCAGTACGAAATGAGCATACACGATTTGAACAGCTATTTTGAGCTGTTTTCAGACACTCTTGAAGAATATGGATATTCAGCTATGCTGTACGGAAGTAAAAACTATTTAACTAATTTCTGGTATTCATTTGATGACTATCCGATATGGCTTGCACATTACACATCAGAAACTGATTATACCGGCAAGTATGATATGTGGCAGATGACTTGCTACGGCAGAATAGACGGCATAGCAGGTGATGTTGATATCAATATCCTTTATGAATAATAAGTCTATAATCTGATAACAGCGTTGCTTGTAATAGCTATAATAACAACACCATATTGTTGGCTACAGATGAATTCAGCACGAACGATAACAGCTAAGAGCTAATCAGCAGCTAAAGGAAAGTATGCTGAAGATATCACACATCAACTGAAGTGAACAAAAATAGATTGATATTAATAAGCTGAATTATTACATACAAACTCATTGCAAGTAATTTCATAGTGAATAATTTGCGTTTTAGCCATTCTGATTGTAATCAGTAGTCAAAGGTAAGCTTTATGAAAAGCTATTTTAAATAATCAGAATCAAGCATTAAATCAACATTACACCATAGATTAGCTTGACAAAGCAAGGGAAAAGGAGTATACTAAAATATATACCGAACTTCGCTAAATGCAAATTTAGTGAAGTTTAGGGGATAGAAATAAAGGGAGGAGCCAATAAATGCGCCAGGACTATATAAACGATTGTCCGGAATACCTTATGGACTTTCTGACAAATCTAAAGCTTGTTCGTGACAGAGCCGACCGTACTGAAGAAGCTTATTACATTGACATCAGAACTTTTCTACGTTATCTTCTCGTGAAGCATGGTGACGTTAATGCAAACACTGAATACGGTAAGATTACAATTAAAGATACTCCTTTTTCATATATAGAAGCCTTTACTACCTATGATGCTTACGCATATCTCAGATATCTTAAGGATGACAGAAAGAACTCCACTGCTACTCGTGCCCGCAAGTGTTCTTCACTAAAGCAGTTCTATTTCTATTTATATAAGAAAGCTATGCGAATCAAACAGAACCCTGTTGCAGACCTTGAACTGCCTAAGGTTAAAAACAAGTTGCCTAAGTATCTGTCTCTTGAAGAAAGTCTTCAGCTTCTGTCTTCTGTTGATTCCTCAAATGCTACAAGAGATTATTGCATTCTAGTTTTATTTCTTAACTGTGGAATGCGTCTGAGCGAGCTTGTAGGTCTTGATTTGCAAGACTACAGCATACACAATCGCACGCTCAGGTTATTCGGTAAAGGCAGCAAGGAACGTATTGTATACCTTAATGATGCCTGCGTAAATGCTCTTGAAACATACTTAAAAGAACGTGCAGAAGACCCTAAGAACAAGGACTTAAATGCTATGTTCATATCAAGAAATCATCGTAGGATTACTACAAGACGTGTACAACTTATTGTTGAAGAAAATCTCAAAAAAGCAGGTTTATCTAACATAGGCATTTCTACACATAAGCTTCGCCACACAGCAGCAACGCTAATGTATCAGCATGGACACGTTGATACACTTGTTCTTAAAGAAATTCTTGGTCACAAGAGCATCTCAACTACAGAAATATATACACACCTCGGAAACGACAGCATAAAGAATGCTGCAGAGTCATCACCTCTTGCTAATGTTGAGATGAAATCAAAAAGGAAAAAAGTAAAAGAAGAATCCCCTGTTGATGATTAAGTTATAATTTGCAACTAATTGCAACAGGGTAAGGGTTGTATTATAAATGGATAAAAATAAAACAAGCACAAATGAGAAAAAGCTTGGTCTACCTCTGACGCTGTTTCTTGTGGTTTTCATGCTGGGAACATCACTTCTATCACTTTACATCTATCACAAACACTCCATCAACAGTGACAGAGCTTCCCAGCCGATTTCAACCGCAGTTACCGACGAATACGGTCGCATAAACATAAATGATGCAACGTATTCAGAGCTTCTTCTCGTAGATGGTATAGGAAAAGAAATTGCAAATGACATACTTGAATTCAGAGCAACTTATGGAATTATAACAGATATGAATGTTTTATCAGAGATAGACGGTATTGGCGAAGCCAAGCTTGAAGCACTGAAAAGACACTTTTTCTGTTATGAACAGCCGTCTGATTTTACTACTACAACAAACACAATGCCAACAGAAACAACTACTACGACTACTGTAACCGCAACTATTACTACTACCCTACCCACTCATACATCAGAAACGACTACTTCCCTTTCTACCACCGAACACACAAAAAGGCCTTCATCGTCTACTACTACAACCGTAGAAAAGACAAGAAGACCTGTAAATATCAACACTGCATCGGCAAACGAAATAAGCGATTGTCTGCTTATAGATATAGCCATTGCAGAAGAAATAGTCGAGTTAAGAGAACTTATCAGCGGATATGATAACACTCTTGAGATACTGTATTGCGAGAATGTATCAGATGCCTTGTATCTTGAGCTGGAAGATTACCTGCTGCTTGATTAAGCCTGTTCGTCAAGAGTCAGACTGTATGCCGGCATAAACTCATCGAGAAACTCATCCGCTTCAGGGACATTGAGTGCTTTAATAGAAGACAGTGTAGAATTATACGCCTTCTCAAAGTCCTTGTTGCCCATCTGGAGCTCCTCTGTACACTTAATAAGTGCAGAAATCTTATCAGCAGCCTTGATTAATTTCCAAAGCTCTTCATCCTTTTCCTTATGACCTATGATATCAGAATAAACATCCCTTATATCATCAGGCAGATACGATAGAAGCTGCTTCTCGGCATTTTCCTCAACAATTGCATATGCGTTCTTAATTTCCTTACTGTAATACTTCACAGGTGTCGGTAAATCGCCTGTAATTATTTCAGCAACGTCATGATACATAGCGAGCAATGCACATCTTTCTGCATCAACGTTACCGCCATGTCTTGTGTTTCTCAGTACCGCCAGCAAATGCGAAATGAATGCAGTTTCAAGGCTATGCTCACTGATGTTTTCAGAGATAGTATTTCTCATAAGCCCCCAGCGGTTTATATATTTCATTCTGGATATAATCGCAAAAAATCTACTCACTTTATTCAACTCCGTTTAAAAAAGACCGGACAAATAATCCGGTCTTTTATTTTTTTTATAATTAGATAATACTAAGAAGTACACCTGCCGCAACCGCAGAACCGATAACACCAGAAACGTTAGGTCCCATAGCGTGCATAAGCAGGTAGTTTGTTGGGTTCTCTTCCTGACCAACCTTCTGTGAAACACGGGCAGCCATTGGAACAGCAGAAACACCTGCAGAACCGATAAGCGGGTTAACCTTACCCTTTGTACAAACGTACATAATCTTACCGAACAGTATGCCTGTAGCAGTACCGATTGAGAATGCAACTACGCCAAGGATGATTACCTTTGCAAATTCAAGATTCATAATCTTGTCGGCTGTTGTTGTTGCACCAACTGAAATACCAAGGAAGATAGTTATGATATTCATAAGCTCATTCTGAGCAGTCTTTACAAGTCTGTCACAGCAACCGCTTTCCTTGAGGAGGTTACCGAACATAAGCATACCAACAAGTGAAGCAGCCGAAGGAATAAGGAGCGCAATAATAATAGTTACTGCGATTGGGAATACAAGCTTTTCTGTTTTTGTTACAGTTCTGAGCTGACCCATTACAACCGAACGTTCCTTCTTTGTTGTGAGGAACTTCATTATAGGTGGCTGAATAAGCGGAACAAGAGCCATATAAGTATACGCCGCAAGAGCGATTGTACCTGTACTTATCTTTGAATCAGGACCCAGGAGCTGAGACGAAACGAAGATAGCAGTAGGACCATCAGCGCCGCCGATAATAGCAATAGAACCAGCTTCAGCAGCCGAAAAGCCAAGAACAGCAGCACCTACGAATGTAATGAAAATACCTGCCTGAGCTGCGGCACCGAGTATAAAGCTTCTAGGACTAGCGAGAAGCGGACCAAAGTCTGTCATAGCACCAATTCCAAGGAATATAAGCGGAGGATAAAGACCAGCCTTAACACCTATATACAGGAGGTCTAGCAAGCCGCCCTTTTTAAGGATTCCTCCGTAATCTATATAATGATTACCGTCTTCTGCAGTATATCCATCAAAGAGCTCCGGATGATACATATCAGTAAGCGGAAGGTTTGTTAAAAGCATACCAAAAGAAATAGGAAGCAAAAGAAGCGGTTCAAATCCCTTTCCAATAGCAAGATACATAAACAAGAGAGAAATACAAATCATGATGATGTTCTTCCAGCCACCATCTGTAACAAGCTGAGCAACACCGGATGATTCGGCAAGGTCAGCAATTGTAGATAAAAATCTGTCTATAATAGCACCCATCGGTTGTCAATTCCTTTCTTTTAAAATGGACGAGTATTGTCAACAAGACCAGCCTGAGCCCACGCAGGACGAGAAGCACGTGCAGCAGGCTTTATACCCACAAGCCTAAGCTTCTTTCCGGTCTGTTCGCTCATTGCAGAAATAGCAGCCATAATAACAGCAACTACCTCTTCCTCGACACCATCATCAATTACCGCCGGTTCAGATGCAACCTGCTCTTCAACAACAGCAACAGCCTCAACCTTTACCTCTTCAGTTTTAATAGCTTCCTTCTGTTTCTTTTCTCTTCCGAAAATCAAGCCAAGAAGCTTAAAGAAACCAATCAGAAGTAAGAGTGACAGGAACACAACAACGAGGCCTGTAACTACTACCGCAGTTACATAGGTAGTTGTCATTTCCGGGGCATCAGCAAGAACTGATGGAAATATAACATCGTACATAGTTTTGCACGCTCCTTAAGTACATTATATGTTTTTATTATACACTAAAACGTTTAATATTACAAGTGTATTTGACGTTTTTTTTAAACAAATTTTTGTGTTTTAATCCCTGCATTTTAGAACATAAGTGTACAAACAAAAACAGCCGTCAAAAGACGACTGTTTGCTGCTATTCAGATATAGTCTGCGTCAGAATTGTAACAAGATTATCCTTGACTTTGATAATTCCGTCAGATATCTCGATGTCTCTTTGTTCTCCTCCGGAAAGCGTACATCTTACTTTTCCGGCTTTGACTGCAGAAGCGTAAGGAATATGGCCTGTAAGTATACCGATGTCCCCTGCTATACTTCTGACAATTGTTTTTTCAACTTCATCAATAGTTAAAGTCTGTACCGGAGATGAAATCTTAAGTGTATAACAGCTCATCATGTTTACCTCTGTTCAGAAGCTTTTGCTTTCTCAATCGCTTCTTCAATTGTACCAACAAACAGGAATGCTGACTCAGGGAGATTGTCATGCTTTCCTTCGATAATCTCCTTGAAGCCTCTTATTGTTTCCTTCAGAGGAACATACTTACCCTGCATACCTGTAAACTGTTCAGCAACGTTGAATGGCTGTGAAAGGAATCTCTGAATCTTTCTTGCTCTGGCAACTGTTGTTTTATCTTCGTCAGAGAGCTCATCCATACCCATGATAGCGATGATATCCTGAAGCTCGTTGTATCGCTGAAGAATAGACTGGACTGCTCTTGCGACTTCATAATGCTCCTGACCTACGATATCAGGCGACAGGATTCTTGATGTGGAATCAAGTGGGTCAACTGCCGGGTAGATTCCCAATTCGGTAATTTTACGGCTTAGTACAGTCGTGGCATCGAGGTGGGTAAAAGTCGTGGCAGGTGCAGGGTCGGTCAAGTCATCGGCTGGTACATACACAGCCTGTACGGAAGTGATGGAACCATTCTTGGTCGAGGTAATACGTTCCTGCATCTTACCCATTTCGGTAGCCAATGTCGGTTGGTAACCTACGGCTGATGGCATACGGCCCAACAAAGCCGACACTTCCGAACCTGCTTGGGTGAAACGGAAAATGTTGTCGATAAAGAAAAGAATGTCTCGCGAGCCATTGCCTTCTTTTTGGTCACGGAAAGACTCAGCCACGGTCAAGCCAGACAACGCTACCGACGAACGGGCACCGGGAGGTTCGTTCATCTGTCCGTATACCAAGGTAGCCTGCGACTTCTGCATTTCTTCGTAATCCACTTTCGACAGGTCCCAATGCCCCTCTTCCATACTCTTCTTGAACTCTTCGCCATAACGGATA
>JAFQLH010000055.1 GCA_017396665.1 Oscillospiraceae bacterium
GATAGGGAGTCTGAACATCTCAATTGTATCATCATTAAAGTATGACTTGACCTTGTCTGTCCATTCCTTTGCCTGCTCTTCATTGCAGGAGTAGGCAACATAGAGCTTTGTGTTCTTACCCTTGAATCTGTTTTCAAGGTCATTCTTTGCAGCCTCAAGCATTGTTTTTTCAGCGTTTGCCATACCTCTTACCTTAGCGTAAGCGTCAAGCTTTTCGCCCTGAATCTGAAGTACAGGCTTAAGTCCGAGAATTGTAGCAAGTGTTGCACCGGCAGGAGTTACTCTACCACTCTTCTTTAAAAGCTCAAGAGTGTTAACAGCAAGATAAATAGAGCAATCGAATGCGGTTTCCTCGAGCTTCCGGCAGATTTCTGCTGCAGAGTTACCGTTATCTTTTAAATAAATGGCATCAAGCACAGAGCTGAGCTGTGAAACCGAAATTCTCTTATTGTCTGCAACAAATACCTTATCGTTGTAATTCTGAGCGAGTGACTTTGCGGTTGAACAAGTACTTGACAGGGCAGAGGACATTGGTATATAAATTATCTCGTCATATTCCTTTAGAAGCTCGTCCCAGAGTGATGTGTGCGAATAAGGAGCAGGCTGAGATGTAGAAACATCCTTTCCGGCTTTAAGCATATCATAAAATTGTTCATGTGTACATGTTACATTTTCGAAATACTCAGTTCCATCTACAACAAAAGGCATTGTTACAAGCTTAACGTCAAGCTCGCTTGCAAGCTGTTCAGTAATGCCACTATTTGTATCCGTTACTATTGCGATTCTTCCCATAATTTTTCTACCTTTTCATATAAAATTCTGCTTACAGCTTATTTAGTATATCATTTTTTATTCTAAACGTCAATACAAAATTTATTTGTTGAGAGAATCAATATATGCTTTGATAGCAAGATTGACTGCGTTAATTTCCTCGTAAAGCTCATTTGCGGTCATTCTTAAAGCGCCTGTACCGAGTATAATAAGCTGTTCCATACCATCGGAAGTAGCAACCTTTACTCTGCAATTCTTCGAAAGCTTGTGAGCTGTTTTTTCGATAAAAGTATCAGCAGTTTCTGCACTTTTGGTATATACAACGGATACTCCGTTATGCTTTTCGATTTCCTCTGAGTGAGAAGAACGCTTATAAGCATCAAACACAAGAATGACTTCGCATTGCTTGAAGCCTTGGTAATTGCAAAGTGTATCAATTAGAATGCTTCTTGCAAGGTCCATATTATCCTTTGCGTATTGTTTGAGATTATCCCACGAATGAATTATATTATATCCGTCAACAAGAAGATACTCTGTTTTTCCAAGCTCGATTGAAGCTGTCTGCTTCTTGAGCTTGTATTCTTCCTTGGGATTTCTCATAGCATAACGCTTTTCTCTCTTGATACTTCCATAGGTTTTCTCAAATATCTTCATAAGCTCTTCGTCTTCTGCAGCACGCTTGCAGAAATCACTGGCTCTTCTGAGATACATGGCACTGTCGAATACCTGCTTTGTAGTTTCAGGAGAAGTATGCATACGCTCTGCTGATTCTTGCCAGCTTACAACGACACCTGCACCATGAGAACAGAATACTGAGTCTGCAGTATTTTCTATATCAGAGTCACAATCGTATCCCATTTCAGAAATAACTTCTTCCGAATTGTGACAAGTATCGTAACCCGATGGCTGACAGCTCAAATGTCCTAAGCCTCTTGTATAAGCTGTAACATCATTCTGATAGTGTATCATAAGAGACACAGGTGCTCTGCCCTTGATAACAGCTTCGTTATCTGAAATCATAGGGGAGTCAAACTCTGCGAACATATTCTGCAAATCTGTCATAGCTCTGCCTATTGAATCCTGGGGTATAGTAAGTGTAAAATCATAATACGGCTCTAAAATAACAGACTGAGCATGCCTCAGAGCATGACGTACAGCACGATAGGTTGCTTGTCTGAAGTCGCCGCCTTCTGTGTGCTTAAGGTGTGCTTTGCCTGCCGTAAGAGTAATTTTAATATCAGTAATTGGCGAGCCTGTCAGAACACCTATATGAGCTTTTTCCTTCAGGTGAGTTAAAATGAGCCTTTGCCAGTTGCGGCTTAGAATATCCTCGTTACAATCTGATTCAAATTTTAGTCCGCTTCCTCTTGGCAACGGTTCAAGAAGCAGATGAACTTCTGCATAATGTCTCAGCGGCTCGTAGTGTCCTGCACCTCTTACGGCAGTAGAAATTGTTTCCTTGTAGGAAATACAGCCGGAGTCGAAAGAGATAGACACGCCGAATCTGTCCTGCATAACTCTTTTGAGAATGTCAAGCTGTACTTCGCCCATAACCTGAATCTGTACGGAAGAAGTCTGTTCGGAGTAGGAAACACAGAGCGATGGGTCTTCATCTTCAAGGACTCTGAGGTGTCGTATAAGTGTCGTAGTGTCTATTGAATTATCGTGAATCACTCTGTAAGTCAGCACAGGCTCTATGAGACTTGTGTTATTATGCTTTTCGCTACCGAGTCCTTGTCCGGTAAAGGTCTTAGTAAGCCCCAAAACAGCACAGACAGAGCCTTGAACGGCGGTTTCTACGTTCTTGAATTTTTCACCGTTATATATTCTTATTCTGCTGATTTTCTCTGTAATTTCATTTCCTGTTTTGTCAAGATAGGTGACGCTGTCTCTTACCGACAGACTTCCGCCTGTAATCTTCATATAAGTTAGTCGACCATCATTCTGATTATCTGAAATCTTATATATTCTCGCAGAAAACTCACCAGAAGCTTCAAGAGGCTTAACATAGCGTTCAAGACCGTCCAGAAAACCATTAATACCATCAAGCTTAAGAGCAGAACCGAAGAAGCAGGGGAACACCTTTCGCTGCGAAACTGCACTCTTTATTTCTTCATCAGATACAGTTTCATGTGCAAGAAAACTCTCCATAAGCTGTTCACTACAAAGAGAGAGCTCCTCAAAGAGAAGCTCGTTTTTACTTGTAAAATCAAGACAACCGCCCGAAAGCTTTTTACGAAGAGAACTTAACACAGAATCCTTGTCGGAGTTTGGCATATCCATCTTGTTTACGAAGATAAATGTTGGCACTGAATAACGTTTCAAAAGCCTCCAGAGAGTTTCTGTGTGGCTCTGTACACCATCGGTGCCGCTTATAACAAGAATAGCTGCGTCGAGAACCTGGAGCGTTCTTTCTGCTTCAGCAGAGAAATCTACGTGACCCGGGGTATCAAGAAGTGTAAACTCTGTATCATTCACCGAAAAGACCGCTTGCTTTGAAAATACCGTTATCCCTCGTTCACGTTCGATTACATCATTGTCCAAAAAGGAATTTCTGTGGTCTACACGTCCAAGCTTTCTAATCTCTCCGCAGTTGTACAAAAGTGCCTCTGAAAGAGTAGTTTTGCCCGAGTCGACGTGAGCCAGAATACCTATTACGACTTTTTTCATCGTTTCCCTCTAAGTATATTATTTTGAATAAGGGCTGTCAAATTCAGCTTCTGCCTTCTTAACAGCATCCTCAAGTGTCATACCTGTAAAATGCGGAGCATTCAGATATCTTCCTGACTTCTTATCATCAATGAAAGCACCGACAACAATACCAGGAATAGCACTCTCAGGTGCATTAGGTGCATGAGGTCCGCCAAGGTCAGTTCTGCACCAGCCTGGGTCAGTGAGGTTAATGCAAACATCTGTGCCTTCAACTGTTGAACCAAGGTCGATAGTAATCTTGTCAAGAGCAGCCTTACTTGCAGAGTAGCCAGCCTGCTGTGGTTCAAGCGCAATACCGCTTGTCGTATTGAGAATTCTTCCGAAACCTCTCTCAATCATCTTTGGCATAAAGTGATAGCAAATCATTGCAGGCGCAATTGTATTAATCTTAAAGCTTTCTGTATAGTCGCTTACAGGTGTGTTGAAGTATTCGTTTCTGTAAGCAATCTGAAGACCTGCATTATTAAGAACAATATCAATCTGTACACCGAGTTTATCAATGTCGGAAAGCATCTTAGCAACAGCATCAAGGTCAGAAAGCTCTGCTGCTACTGAGTAAGCTTCTACACCGAGTGCCTTTACTTCTTCAAGAACCTTAGCTGTGTTTTCAAGCTTTCTTGAATGAAGAACAAGGTTACAGCCCTGCTGTGCCATAAACTTTGCAGTAAGATATCCGATTCCTCTGCTTGCACCTGTTATGAGTGCCCATTTTCCTTTTACATTAATCATAATTACATCTCCTTATTAAGTTTTTTTACTTACAAAAAAATGATATCATAATTTGAGTTTACTTTCAACTATTGCATGTTAAATTCTTTGCTTTTCTATCATATAAGAGTTATTCTTTTTAAAACTAAGTTATAAATTAATACATTGCATGCTAAAAAGCAAAAAATAATGCTTGAACATTGAATCAGACTTTCATATGAAGATTTCCTTACAAATCCAATGAGAGCCGAAAGATAAGAGAATATATAAAGCAACCCCCGTGAAGAATTGTTTCTCCACGGGGTAATTTATTGTTATTTTACTGTCTGAGATAAACTCCGTTGTCTTCAATATAAGACTCCATATCGTCCTTATAATCAAGGCTGAGGGGGTCTGTGTTTGCCTGAAGAGCTCTCTGTCCGATGTCCTTTCTGAAGTGAACCTTGTCCCATGTAATCTTTGAAACAGCTTCATAAGACTTGTCAAGTGCACCCTGAAGTGTGAAGCCTGTGCATGTAACGCCGAGTACACGTCCGCCGTTTGTGAAGAACTTGTCATTATCAAGCTTTGTGCCGGCGTGATATACAAATGCACCTTCTACCTGTCCCTTGTCATCAAGTCCGCTAATTTCAATTCCCTTAGGATAGGAGAGAGGGTAACCGCCGCTTGCCATTACAACACAAGTGCAGTATTCCTGCTTCCAGTTAATCTTAACATCGGCAAGGGTATGATTATAAATTGCCTCGAAAATTTCGTAAAGGTCAGCATCAAGAAGCGGGAGAACAACCTGTGTTTCAGGGTCACCGAAACGGCAGTTATACTCAATAACCTTAGGACCGTTAGGTGTAATCATAAGACCGAAATAAAGACAACCCTCAAAAGTTCTTCCTTCTGCATTCATTGCATTAACAGTAGGCAGGAAAATCTTTTCCATACACTCCTTAGCTACATCTTCTGTGTAGTATGGGTTAGGTGCAACCGTGCCCATACCGCCCGTGTTAAGGCCTTCGTCATTGTCGTTAGCTCTTTTGTGGTCCATAGATGAAACCATAGGAACAACCGTTTTACCGTCTGTGAAAGAAAGTACAGATACCTCAGGACCTGTCAGAAATTCTTCTACAACAACTGTTGCACTGCTCTTGCCGAACTTCTGTTCGTCAATCATTTCCTTTACGGCTGTAACAGCTTCTTCCTCATTCTGAGCAAGGATTACGCCCTTTCCAAGCGCAAGACCGTCAGCCTTGATAACAGTAGGGTAGGTGTTTTCGCTCTTGATATATGCAATAGCACTTTCGCTATCCGAGAAAACTTCATACTTAGCAGTAGGAATGTTGTACTTCTTCATAAGGTCCTTAGAAAACACCTTAGAGCCTTCGATAATAGCGGCATTTTTCTTAGGGCCGAATGTCATAAAGCCTGCTTCCTGCATAGCGTCAACCATACCGAGTACAAGCGGGTCATCCGGTGCAACTACAACCATATCAGGCTTGAGCTCGTTTGCAAGCTTCAGCATACCGTCAATATCAGTAGCTGAAACATTAAAACACTCAGCATACTTGGAAATACCGCCGTTACCGGGTGCACAATAGATTTTGCCGACCTTGTCAGACTCACTGAGCTTCATAATTATAGCGTGCTCACGTCCGCCACCGCCGACTACGAGAATATTCTTCATGGGGGAAAGTCCTCCTTATATTAATTATTAAATCAGCCCCCGATACTCCGTCGGGAGCTGAAAGTATTTGGCTTGTCGCCGTTCTTATTAATGGTGGAAGAGTCTGATTCCTGTAAACGCCATAGCCATGTTGTACTTGTTGCAGGTCATAATAACATGGTCATCACGGATAGAACCGCCCGGCTCAGCAATGTAGGAAACACCGCTCTTGTAAGCTCTTTCGATGTTGTCGCCGAATGGGAAGAATGCGTCAGAACCAAGACATACGTCTGTATTCTTAGCAAGCCATTCCTTCTGCTCTTCCTTTGTGAATATTTCAGGCTTAACCTTGAAGATGTTTTCCCAAGCGCCGTCAGCAAGAACGTCCATGTATTCATCGGAAATGTAAACGTCGATAGCGTTGTCTCTGTCAGGTCTTCTGATGTTGTCTACAAACTGAAGTCCCATAACCTTTGGATGCTGTCTGAGCCACCAGATATCAGCCTTGTTACCAGCAAGTCTTGTGCAGTGGATTCTTGACTGCTGACCAGCACCGATACCGATTGCCTGACCGTCCTTAACGTAGCAAACGCTGTTTGACTGTGTGTACTTAAGTGTGATAAGAGCGATGAGAAGGTCAGCCTTCTTGTCGTCAGGGATATCCTTATTATCGGTTACTATGTTTGAAAGAAGCTCATTGTTTATATCAAGTTCATTTCTGCCCTGTTCGAAAGTGATTCCGTAAACGTGCTTTCTTTCGATTGGCTCAGGTCTGTAATTCGGGTCAATCTTGATAACGTTGTATGTGCCCTTTCTCTTGGACTTTAAGATTTCGAGAGCCTCATCAGTGTAACCGGGAGCGATAACACCGTCAGAAACTTCTCTCTGAATCATCTTAGCTGTGATAGCATCACATTCGTCAGAAAGAGCGATAAAGTCTCCGTATGAAGACATTCTGTCAGCACCTCTTGCTCTTGCATATGCACAAGCGAGTGGGGAAAGCTCACCGAGGTCATCTACGAAGTAAATCTTAGCTTCTGTTTCAGAAAGCGGTCTGCCGATAGCAGCGCCGGCAGGGGAAACGTGCTTGAAGGATGTAGCAGAAGCCATACCTGTAGCCTTCTTAAGCTCACAAACAAGCTGCCAGCCGTTGAATGCGTCGAGAAGGTTGATGTAACCAGGCTTTCCGTTGAGAACCTCGATAGGAAGCTCTGCGCCGTTGTCCATAAAGATTTTTGACGGCTTCTGATTTGGATTACAGCCGTACTTTAAAAGCATTTCATTTGCCATTGTTATATCCTCCCTTGATTACTTAGTGTACTTGTTAACAATCTTTGAAACTGCCTTGCCTGTTTCAATATCAATGAATCTTACAAACAGTGAAACCTTGTTGTCTTCGTTAAGAGCATCCCAGAGCTTAGTTGTGAATTCATCAATATCGTTAGGAATTGATACCTTCTTTGGTTCGCCCTCAAAGCTTGGAAGTGGATTTCCGTCACCCATATATGTATGAATGAAGTGACCAAATCCGCTGATTGGATTTGTATACGAATAAGTAAATCTCTCGCAGCAGTCAGGATTTCCGTCTGCAGACTTAAGAATTGAGAGAGCGTAATTGTATTCGCCGTTTTCTACGTGCATAATACCGGATATTCTAGGCGTGTAGTTTGGTGCGTCATCCTCATATTCTCTTGTTCTGAGAGACTGTTCAAATGTCATCTGCTTGTCCATAAGCTCGTAGATTGTATCAGTCTGGTCACCGTTTGTAACGATAGTCTTGTTTCCAAGAACTCTGACAGGCGAGTAGATGATAAGATGTGGGTCTGAGAGCTTGCTTGGGTCTGCAGCTTCTGTCTTGATTCCGTCAGCTGTTTCTGTAAAAACTCTGTTTCTTGAGTTTACGCTTCTACCCATAATGAAATAAGCTGTAACGGCACTTTTTCCGTCCTCAGATTTGCCGATTACAATACCTCTGCCTGGGTAGGAGTTGGTTTTAAGCTCCTCGTAGATGTCGATAGTCTTCATGATATAACCTCCGTTTATTTGTTTTCAAGGTCTATATAAGCCTTGTCATCTATTACTGTAATTCTGTCTTCGCAGAAAAGGGAAACTGCCTTGGGAAGAATCTTCCACTCTACATTTTCCATTACTCTTCTTTGAAGGACTTCAGGTGTGTCACCGTTAAGAACAGGAACTGTATCCTGAAGAATGATAGGACCTCCGTCGCACACTTCTGTAACAAAATGAACAGTAGCACCTGTAACCTTAACTCCCTTACTGAGAGCAGCTTCGTGGACATGCAGGCCATAGAAGCCCTTTCCGCAGAAGGATGGAATAAGAGCAGGGTGTACGTTAATCATCTTATTAGGATACGCTCTGCAAAGTGTCTCATCGAGAATTGTCATAAATCCCGCATACACAACAAGGTCAGCCTTTTCTTCATTGAGTGCATCAAGCATAGCCTTGCTGTAAGCATGTACATCAGGGTAATCCTTGCGTACAAGTACTCTTGTAGCAATGTTATTGTTTTTTGCTCTCTCGAGAGCGTAAGCCTCTGCATTTGAAGCGATAACGCAGGTAATTTTTCCGCCCTTGATTTCGCCTCTGTTCTGAGCGTCAATAAGTGCCTGTAGATTTGTTCCGCCGCCTGAAACGAGTACAACGATATTTTTCATTAATTTCACCGCCAAATTCAGTTTTACAATAAACCAAACAAGGAGGGAACTTCAGAGAAACTCCCTCCTCATAATTTTTATTAGCAGATAATTACGCCTTCGTCGGAGTCTGTGAGCTCGCCGAGAACATAAGCTTCTTCGCCTGAAGCCTTGATAGAAGCGATTGCCTTGTCAACGTCGTTCTTATCAACAACAACAGTCATACCAACGCCCATATTGAATGTATTGAACATATCTCTCTCAGGGATGTTGCCGGTTTCCTGAATGAGCTTGAAGATAGGTAATACGTCAACAGAAGCTCTTTCAATCTTAACGGAAATTCCGTCAGGGAGAGAACGTGGCATATTTTCATAGAAGCCGCCGCCTGTGATGTGTGAAATAGCCTTAACGTTGCAGACATCAAGCAGATTCATAATAGGCTTAACATAAATCTTTGTAGGTGTCAGAAGAGCTTCACCGAGTGTAGAACCGAGTGAAGTTTCGTATCTTGAAAGGTTAGCTTCAGTAACAGCAAAAACCTTTCTTACGAGAGAAAAGCCGTTTGAGTGAACACCGCTTGACTTAATACCAATCATGATGTCTCCAGCCTTCTGTGTTTCAGGCTTTAAAATCTTATCCTTATCAACAACACCAACAGAGAAGCCAGCGAGGTCGTACTCGTCAACAGGGTAGAAGCCAGGCATTTCAGCAGTTTCACCGCCGATAAGAGCACAGTCAGCCTGTACACATCCGTCAGCAATACCTGAAACGATTCTTGCAACCTTTTCAGGATAGTTCTTTCCAACAGCGATATAGTCAAGGAAGAACTGTGGTCTTGCACCACAGCAGATAATGTCGTTTACGCACATAGCAACGCAGTCGATACCAACTGTATCGTGCTTGTCCATAAGGAAAGCAATCTTAAGCTTGGTACCAACACCGTCAGTACCTGATACAAGAACAGGCTTCTTGATGTTTGTGATATCGAGTTCAAAGAGTCCGCCGAAACCGCCGATACCGCTGAGCACACCGCTTGTCATTGTTCTTGCAACGTGCTGCTTCATAAGCTCAACAGCCTTATAACCTGCAGTTACGTCAACTCCTGCGTCCTTATAGCTTTCTGAAAAACTTTTCATATGTATAATTCCTTTCATCGAATGCATATGCATTCAAATTTTGTTTTTAAGAGGGGATACTACTGAGCAAGTGTTTCCTGGAGCTTTGTATCCTTTGCAACAACGCCGTCAATCATATCCTGCTTTGCCTTCAGGAGCTTCTGAGAGAGTGTCTCGTCAGAAAGAGCAAGCATCTGTATAGCGAGAACAGCA
>JAFQLH010000056.1 GCA_017396665.1 Oscillospiraceae bacterium
CAAACTCCTTTCCTAAAACTTTTGACACAAATTCAGCCCCATAGGGTATGCACCAAGAGAGATGAAAAATTCTCTGCTTTGTGATGTACACCCTATGGGGCTGAATTAATATTAAAAGTCTTTGTAAGGGGGTCTGGGGGATAAACTTTCTTCAGAAAGGTTTCCCCCAAAAATATGCCTAAAGCTACTGTGTGTGGGGTTAGTGTTTTGCCCCCGGTGGTTCACCGGGTCCGCCGTGACCTCCGCCCATACCGCCGCCGAAGCCGCCGAGGTAGCCCTCACCTATCTGCGTAGTTTTTGAGCTTATCTCAGCAGTTCCCACAAGCGTATCATCAACATAAACGCTGACAGACTCGCCCTGCGTGAGTTCCTTGCAGGAGAACAAAACGCCCTGCATCTGCTTTGGTGCAGTTACGCTGAGGAGAACCTCACCGCTTGAGCTTTTAAGCGACACAGTCTGCCCCGCCGAGGCGTCCACCATAGCGACAACGCTGTTTTGTTCTGAGGCATCAGACGGCAGCTCAACCATTCCGACGCTTCCGCCTGCGATAAGGCTTCCGCCAAAAATGCGTATCTCGTTTCTGTTGTCACCGCAGTCGAGGAACCCGTTTCCGTTGTTTGTCGGGCCTGCAACAACAATATTACCTCCCGTTATCTCAAGGTCGCCGTTTGAGTCTATTCCGTCGCCGCCTGCGTCGATGTATATCTCACCGCCTGAAATCACAATAAGGTGGGTTGCCTGAGCTTCTGCATTATCCTGTACATAGTCCTGCTGCCAGCCGCCCATCATTCCGTTCATCATTCCACCGCCTCCGCCTGCGTTCAGACCGTCGTCGGTTGCCCTGATGTTGATTTTTCCGCCGGAGATTGTTAAAATCGCCTTGCTCTCTATACCCTCGGTTGCGTTTGTGATGTTAACCTGTCCGTCAGAGATGAGAAGATTTCCGTGAACGGATATTCCCTTTCCGACAGATGAGCCTGCCGTAACAGTACCGCCGCAGATAACTGCCGAGCCTGTTGCGTGGATTGCGTGGTCGGTTGTCTGAGCATTTATCACTCCGCCACCTATATACATAGTTGTTCCCGACTTTATTCCCTTACTGCTTATACCGTCTGTCGTTTCGGTACTTTCGCTCTGATTATTATGCCCGTGACCGAAGCCCTTATCGTTACCCGACGGCTGAACCTCGCCCGTTGTAGTAACTGAAATCTCACCGCCCGTAATAGTAAGGTCGGTTTCGGCTGAAACTGCGTCCTGTCCGCTTGTGAGGTCAAGGCTTCCGCCGTCTATCACAATCCAGCCCTTGTCTGCTTCCTCTGAATTTGAGGTCTTGAGCGAATCTGCACCCGACGTTACCTTGTAGCTTCCGCCAAGCACAGTTACAGAATCGTTGCCCTTGAGCCCGACATTCACAGCGTTCACGCTGACATTTCCGCCAACAAGCACAAGGTCATCCTTTGACACAATGCCGTTGTGAAAATTCGCATTTACTACAAGAGAGCCATTTCCGTTTATGGCAAGGTCGTCCTTTGAGAAAACGCAGGCACTTGGTTCTTCGTTCTCCGCATCGTCATAGCTGTACTCTGACGCATCAGAAAGGATATTTTCGCTGCCCTGTGCAAGAGTGATAACTGTGTTGTCTGCGTTCTTCACATAAATCGGGCAGGAGCTTTCGCTCTTTATTTCAACACCGCAAAGCACCAGCTTTACATCTGCCTCGTCGTCGGCATCCACCACAATTCTTCCGTCGCTTATGCTTCCCTCGAATATATATGTTCCGCCCTTTGAGATAACGACGTCGCCGTTTTCCCACACAGCGCCCTCGCCTGTTATGCTCACACCGCTGTCGGAGAGCAATACGGCAGTTGAGCTTTCTCTGTCAAAGCTGTCGTAGGTATCCTTATTGCTTGCCTTGTCTGACACTCTCGGCAAAAGCTCTGCGCAGTCCTGCGGTGTCACAGCGGGGCTGTCTGCATTTATATTTTCACCGCCTGTCTGGGCATCAAAAAAAGGTGATGCATCAGATGAGCTGTCGGCAAGGGAGCTGTCCCCCTTTTTCTCTTCGTCACAAGCAGCGAGCGACAGAGTCATTGTCACCGCCGCAACCAAACAAAGAAACCGTTTCATCATAGATTGCATCACCTCATATTTTATTTTTTTAGAGCTCCTGTACGGCGTTCTCTCTTATTCCGCAGATGATGGTAAGGTTGCCGTTTCTGCATCTTATCTCGTCGATAAATTCCTTTTCCTTTGATACATCCTTGAGAATAATTCCGTATGTAAGCTCAAAGAGTGAGCCCATATTTGTAGTCTTTACTCTTTCGAGCTCAGCTCTCTTTGTATACTTTTCAAAAAGGTCGTCAAACACGCCTGTGAAGTCGAGGTCTTCAGGAATGATAATTCTGAGTCTTCTTGCCTTCTTTGAGTCCTCGCCCTCGCCTAAAACCGCATTGAGAATGAGCATTACGGCACTGATGAGGACTGTTGCACAGACTGCGACACCGATATAGCCTGTACCTGTTGCAAGGCCGATTGCCATTGCGAAGAAGATGCAGACGATTTCCTTGCCTGTACCCGGGATACTTCTGAATCTTACAAGGCTGAACGCACCCATTACTGAAACGCCGACACCTAAGTTTCCGTTAACGAGCATAATCACTATCTGCACTGTTACAGGTAAAAGCACAAGCGTTGAAAGAAGGCTCTTTGTTGCGTGCTTGTTTGTCAGTCTGCAGACGAGTGCAACTATAAAGCCTGCCACGAGTGCAACTACTGAACAGATTATCATATCTGTTGTTGAGATTTCGGCGTTAACAACGGCAGCGCCTGTCTGCTCAAATATTGTCTTAAACATAAAAATTTCCTCCCTGAATTCAGACAACGCTCTTTTCGTGCTCTGAGAGAATCTCCTGCGGCTGCTTAGAGGTCATCTTGTAGTATGTTCCGTACTTTGAAAATGATGCGGGGTAGATTTTGTTCTCGCTCAGAAGACTGCAAAGCCACAGCGGCATTGCGCCCTTCGTCTTGATTTCCATAATCGCATAATCCTCCGGGATTATCCTTTCGCCCTCGTCACCGAGCGCCAAATCGAGTCTGTCTCGTCTGCATCTGACATTAAGGTCAAAGGTTACACGAAACTCATTGTCCTCAATTCCGTAATACGCAAGTCTGTCATAGCAGACAAGCGCCGCAGGTCTTGGCTTATAGAAGCTTAAAAACCAGTCAATCTCACGGCTTATCTGACTTTCGGCGGGGGCTTTTTCTCCTCTTATGAGATAGCCCGTTGCTTCATCATAGCTCATAACGATACGTCTTTTATAGACAACGCCCTTGAACTTCTTTTTAAGCTCGACAAACACCGTGTCGCTGCCCGATGCACTTTTTCCGTAGCAACGAAGCCTCAGCTTTTCCTTGTACACAGGCTTTTCGATAGAGCGTCTGATAAGGTCAAACTGCTCTGTATCAAAATACAGACTGCATATCGTACTCAGTCCGTACCGGTCAAGCTTCATATGCTCAAGTATTTTTTCAGTAACAAGCTTTACCTGCTGAGGGTTCAGAAGATACTTCTTTTCGTATCTTTTGAATACACCCTGTATCTCGGCCAAAGCGTTTCACCCTTTCCGTATTTTCTTAAAATGCGGGGGATTTTTCAGGAAGGCTTTTATCATAAGCCTTTAGTATTCTATCCTTGCCGCTTGTAAATTATATGATTTTAAAGTGACAGTTTTATGAAAAACCGCACCTTGCATTTGACACAGCGTCCGTTTGGTGATAAAATAATCAAAGCACTAAACTACGCTTTCTGAAAGGAATTATTATATCATGCTTCAGGTAGAAAACCCCTACAAGAGAATTTTCGACTCACACAGCCATTACGATGACCCGCGCTTTGACGAGGACAGAGATGAGCTTTTATCCTCGATGCTGTCAGACGGCACTGTGGAATACATCCTTCACGCCGGCACAAATCTTGAGTCGGGCGCTTTCGGGATTGAATACGCAGAGAGATTCCCGCAGTTTTACACCTCCGTCGGCTTTCACCCTGAGAGCATTGACGAAGTGCCTGACGGATACATTGAAAGGCTCGGAGAGCTTATTTCCAAATCTCAAAAGGTTGTCGCAATCGGAGAGATAGGCCTTGACTACCACTACGACGGCTACGACAGAGAAAGACAGCTTTCGCTTTTTGAAGACCAGCTTATTCTGGCAAACAGCCACAGTCTCCCTGTTATCGTTCACTCAAGAGAGGCAACCGCTGACACACTGGAGCTTTTGAAAAGGCATCGCCCGCAGGGAGTAGTTCACTGCTTTTCGGGCTCATACGAAACAGCACAGGAGATAATCTCTCTCGGTATGTACATAGGCTTTACGGGGGTGCTGACCTTCAAGAACGCAAAAAAGGCACTTCACGCACTTGAGGCTGTACCGCTTGACAGGCTTCTGCTTGAGACCGACTGTCCGTACATGGCGCCCGACGGCTACCGTGGAAAGCGTTGCGACAGCCGTATGATATACCGCATCGCACAGGTTGCGAGCGAGCACTACCGCATCACACCGCAGGAGCTTATTGACCGCACAAACGAAAACGCAAGACGTCTGTTTTCAATCGGATAGTCCTGCATCTGAGCACAATATAACAATATTTACTTACAATACGGCTGACAATTCTGTCGCCGTATTTTTATGCACAACTGATTATATCACATCTTTCAAAAGATTTCAACAAAAAAGCCGACTTTTTGTCGGCTTTTTTACATAAATATATTGCACTCTATGAATTTATACTCTCTTGCACTGCTGGACAAGTAATGTAACGAGCAGGCACACGAGGTTGAAGCAGATGACGATAGACGATGTAAGCTGACTGAAGGTGCCCATAACGAGCATAACAAGTCCGATTATTGCACCGAGTATCGAGAAGGTCATCTGGATTGTCATACCGAGGATAGAAAGAATCTGAACATTCTTCGTTCCGCAGATGAGCATTGCCATTGACGGGAAGTGTCCCGAGCACATCATAGGCGAAGAAACCCTTGGAGTGTAAGCTCTTTCGTTTTCGTATTCCTTGTAGAATCTGAACGGCAGGAGCTTTATCTTGTCGGGGCTTACGTCAAACATTTCAGAGATGAACTTTGTGCTGATAAACGCATCAGAGCTTCTTACAACAACTGTGATATCCCTGTCGGTAAGCTCCTGAAGCCATGTGCTGACAGTTACATTTGCCGAGACTCTTATAAAGAAGATTGCTGATACAACGCCTGAGATTGACAGGTAAACAGGGATATTGCCCTTTGAGTATTCAGCCTCCTTAGCGAGTGTAGGAAGTCCCTCGATTGAGTGGTTTTCCATAAGCTCTCTTGAGCCTAAGAGGACACGCTTGTTTTCAATCCAGCCGGAAAGTCCCAGACCGTCCTCGTAGATATAGCTTTCAACAGGATAGAGCATTTCTGTCTTTCCTCTGAGCATCTTATAGAAGGTCGGCTTCATTACTCCGCCTGCCTGGCAGGTAAGACTTGCCGCATAGAGAATGCAGTCCTCGATAAGTGTTGAAGACATTGCCTTTAAGTTTACAAGGTCAACCATTCCTTCAGGGAAGAGCTGTTCTGCGTCAACGAGCACAGAGTTTGTATCTGCGTACTCATCGACAGCCGAGTAGCCGAGGATTACTGCTGATGACTGTAAAAACTTCTTTGAAGCTCTTGCAAGCGGAAGGTTTACGATAAACATAATCGCAACCGACGCACTCATGCTGATAACACCGCACATTGCCGCAAGTGCAATCATAATTCTTTCTGCTCCGCCTGCCGACTCGCCGTTTACCGCAAATGCAACAATTGCGGCGATGATACCTGCGATTGTAATAATCGGGGCAGCCTTCTTGCTGTAATCGTCAGAGATATCCGACGAATAGGAATTTGCGAGGAAGTCCTCGACAAACTCTGTCTTTCTTGTTGTAGCAAGCTCAGGGAAGTCGTCGAGTGTTCCCTTTGTGAACTTGTACGCAACGTCTTCATTCTCGACCTTTGTGAAGGCGTGCTTTTCAAACTCGCCCGCAGCAAAGCGGAAGTTTCTCTCTGTTCTGTTGACGATAGAGAGCTTTCCGAGTGTGTTGAACAAAAGTCCTAAAATTGCAGCCGCAGTGTATACATGGTAGTTACCTGTCTGGATTGATTCTGCGCTGAACAGGTTTACAATACCCGTCACGACGGTTGCTGTTATTCCGATTGCTGCTATACTGTCGCAGTCGGCATTGAATTTAAGCAGCTTTTTAAGTCCTGAGAATATTACCGTATAAGCGACAAACGCAGAGATAATACCGAGTATTGTGAGTGTGAAGACATATGCCTCAGGGCTGTAATCCCTGCTGAACACTGTGATTATCGGAAGTCCGAAGTCGTTAGCGAGTGAGAGGTAAACAGAAAACAGCGATGTGAACACGAGCACGCACAGTCTTATAACGATATTGCTCTTGAGCTGAGCGATATCAGACATAACGTGCGGTGCCTGCTCAAAGCTTGTGAACTCCTCGATAGGAAGCGGCGCTTTTTCCTTTACTTCCTCCTGCTTCTGCTCCTGCTCTTCCTCGTCTGTGCTGTCGAGCACAAAGTTTCTTACCTTGCTTTCTCTGCGCTTTTCGAGGATTGCCATCTTTTCCTCATCGGTAGCGTCGGGAGCAATTTCTATCTGCTCTGTCTTAGGGATAATCTTTCCCTCAAGTCCCATATCAATATCCTTGACGCTTGCACGGTTGACAGGCGGGATAGTGCCTGTTGCAGTGATATCGGAATTCTCCTTCTTCTTCTGAACGAGCTTTTCGATAACAGATGTATTTATCTTCTTTGTTGAAGGCTTGTCCTTTACCTTGACGTTGTCAAATCTGATGTCGCCGAGGTCTTCCTTTAAAGGCTCTGCCTCCTCTTTTTCCTCATAGCTTTCGTCAGCGATTACAGGCTCTGCCTCTACGAGCTTTTCAACCTGAGGCTCTTGTTCCTCAACGATTTCATCGAGGTTTATTTCCTCTACAACCCTCACCTGAACGGTGTTCTGCTGTGCTCTGCGTGATTCATCGGGTAGAGTGCTTTCCTCCACAACTCTCACCTGAACAGTATTCTCCTGGGCTCTCGGTCCGGGCTTGATTTCAGGCTTTACCTCAGGGAGCTTTTCCTCTACTGTGCTTACAGTGTCGAAAACGTCAACCTGCACAGGCTTTTCTTCAGTCTTTTTTACAGACTTTTTAGCAATAAAGCTGTCAAGGTCAAAATCGTCAGTCTTACCGCCCTTAGCCTTTGACGAGTACTGCGAGAGTATATCATCTACTGAAAACTTATCTGACACCTTAATCCTCCTTTACTGCAACACGGCTTTTGTGCCCGTTGCAAAGATATATTCAAAACAATCCGATTATTTACTTTCCTGCCTTTGCGTCACGCTGACGGACAATCTCATACATAAAGATTCCGCCTGCAACAGACGCATTGAGAGAGGTTATCTTGCCCTTCATAGGAAGTCTTAAAAGGAAGTCGCACTTGCTCATAATAAGCTTTCCCATTCCGAAGCCCTCCGAGCCGATGACAAGACCGACAGGGCCTGTCATATCGACGCCTCTGTAATCCTCGCCCGAGCCGTCGGTTCCGTAAATCCACACGCCGTTTTCCTTGAGCGTATCAATTGCGGCGGCTATGTTTGAAACTCTTGCGACAGGAAGCCAGCTTGCAGCACCTGCCGAGGTTTTATACACGGTATAGTTGAGCGAAGCACTTCTTCTTTTAGGAATGATAATTCCGTGGGCACCTGCCGTTTCGGCTGTTCTTATAATTGCGCCTAAGTTGTGCGGGTCCTCGACCTCGTCACAGATTATGATAAACGGGTCTTCACCCTTTGCCTTTGCACTCCTGAGGATATCCTCCACCTCAACATACTCGGCACACGCACCGACTGCGATAATGCCCTGGTGGGAAGCGCCCCTGCACATAGCTGTAAGCTTCTGCTCGGTTACCTCCTTGACGAGAATATCTCTTTCCTTAGCAAGTCTTATTATATTGGTTATCGAGCCGCCTGCCTCTGCGTTTACAAAAACCTTGTCGAGAAGCACCCCCGACTTAATAGCCTCTGTAACAGGATTTCTGCCGATGATGAGCTGCTCTAAGCGTTCCTCCTCTGCGTCATAGGAAGCCCTGTCACGCTTTGGTGCTGTGTCAGGCTCTGCTCTCTTTCCTCTGAGCTTTTCAAAGGAAGACTGCCTGTCACCTCTCCTGCCCTTTGGCTTATCGAAGGAAGACTGTCTGCCGTAGCCGCCCGATTTATTTTTATCAAATTTTCTCTTATCCATAGCATCACAGACGGAAAAATTCCGCCTACCCCATTTCAATCAAATACTTAGAGTCATTATAACACATTTTGTGTCGAATTACAAGTGCAAAAGCACAAAACTTCAAAAAGGACAGCCATTAAATCAGCTGTCCTTTTCCTTGGAGGCAAAGGTTCTCATATAGTGAAAAAGAAACTGCTGTGCGATTCCTTCAATTCCCTCACAGCACGCCGGCAGACCGTTTGGATACCAGCTTTCCATAACTCTCTTAATCCACACGTCAACAGGGAAAGCCTGCGTTCTGTACATACCGTAGAGGAGCGCACATTCAGCGACCTTCGGACCTACTCCCGTTATCGTCATAAGCTCTTTTCTTGCGTCGTCAAGCGTTGCCGTTCTCAGTCTTTCAAAGGACACCTCCCCGCTCTCTACCTTTCTTGAGGCGTCAATTATGTACTTTGCCCGAAAGCCCGCACGGAGAAACGACAGCTCGTCGGGTGTATATGCACAGAGCTGCTTTGGAGTCGGGAACGAGCCGAAGTGCTCGCAGAGTCTTGCTATAATACCCTTGATGCGTGGGATGTTGTTGTTCTGCGAAATGATAAACGAGCACAGTGCCTCCCAGCTATCCTGTCTGAGAAGTCTTATTCCGCCTGCAAAATTACATGCCTTCGCCATAGTTTCATCGCAGGAGATACGCTTCTTGATGTCAGCATAATCAGTATCGAGGTCAAAGTAGTTCTTCCAGACTGAAAGGAACTGCTCCTTTGTTGTGTCAAAAAGCCTGAAGGTGTTTTCTCCCTCTTTCTTTATAGTAAGCGGTGTGTTGAGGCTTGCGCCCTTGTAGGTACTCTCATCGACCTTCTCCCAGCGAAATGCCTGTCCGCAGTCGAGTGTTTCGTCAAGGTCGAAATCCTCACAAAGCAAAACTATATCCTTGCCCTTGGCGTAATATTCGTAGCCCATCAGATTTCATCTCCCCACTGTGTGATATCCGCTGTGCTTGACAAACGGTTTCCTTTTACATTATACTTGTTTTATAAGCATTTTTCAACACAAAATTTATCCCTTAAATTTAAGGAGGACGCTTATGAGAGAAAGTATACTTACAATTCCAATCAACGAAATATTCGAGCCGAAAGAGGAATGCCCAATCTGCCGAATGAGGAATATGCTTGAGAGCAGATGCGTAGAATACATTATGGGTGCGGCAATGATGGAGCCTGACGTGAGAATCGAAACAAACGACAAGGGCTTTTGCTACACACACTTCCAGCAGATGAGAAGCTGCAAGAACAGGCTGTCGCTTGCGCTTATGCTTCACACACACTTAAAGAAGGTAAACCTCGACGGCTTCGGAAAGAAATCACTCTTTGAGGGAAAGAACGCAAAGCAGCGTAAGATATCAAAGGTCAACGAGTCATGCTTTGTCTGCTCGAAAATTGACTGGGGTATGGAGCGTTTTATGGTGACGCTTTTCGAGATGTACTCAAAGGACAAGTCCTTCCGTGAGCTTTTCTCACAGCAGGAGTATATCTGTCTTCCGCACTATGAGCTTCTGTCAGAGCTTTCCGACGAAAATCTGGACAAGCCGACTGCAAAGCAGTTCAAGGCGACCTGCTCGGAGCTTACGCAGAAATACATCGCTTCACTGTGTGATGATGTGGGACACTACTGCGATATGTACGACTACCGCAACACAGGAAAGAACGCCGACTGGGGAAATTCGAAAGACAGTATCGAAAGAGCGATAAAATTTCTTACAACGAGATAGTCTGCCCGCTCAATGCATAAAAGTCTGAAATTTTGGACTGTAAAAGTTACATGTGCGAATTATCGCAATTAAACCGTTTTGCGAATAATCTGAGGCACTATATTGCATACTAATTATGAACGAAGGGGCAAAACAAATTCACAGCGTCTCAAACGCCCTAAAATCAGCCTTAAATTATACGACTACCGATTTGTAACGTTTGTTCACACTTTAGAAACAATTTAAAATGCACGAAAACACCCGAAATTTATACATTCGTGATTAATCCCGCAACCGACTGTTGAAAGTCGGGTTTTCAACAATGTTGAAAAGTGCCTTAAAATACAGGGTTTTTGCAACTTTTCAACTTATCTTTCAACACTTTTTACGCTACTTGCACTAGTTTTAAACATAGTTTTCAACACTTTTTGACCCGTTCGGGCTGTTTTTACATTTTCTGTACTGTAACTACATACAATTACAAATGCCCGTCGGAGGTCGAAAATGGTCAGGGGAATAAATAAACAAATCATTGAGATTTCTTGTACAAATAATGAACATTTTGAAAAGGTTCTGTTAATCGTAAAGCCCGACTCGACGTTGTTAACAAACAGCGAGCTGTGTCACGGGGCAGATGAAATTTTAGCACAGCTTGACTCGTTTCATTACGCTGAAGCGTCAGCAGAAACGAAAACCTTTAAGAAAAAACGTTTATGCATAAATGCACTTTGCGTTTTGCTTGGCATTTGTCTTTGCATATCTCTGGCGTTCAATTTTTACCTTTAGTGAGCATTACCAAAATAACAACAAACCGCTTGTGAAAAATCCACAAGCGGTTTTATTTTAATACTCTGATTAAACTGTCGGTGTGTCGCAGAGTGTGAGAGCGATATCGAGGCTGTCGTATACAGCAGCGTATCTGTAAGAGATGCCTGTGCTCTGTCCGTTTTCGTCAAATGAGCCTGTAACGATTCTCTCGATTGTTATTTCTCTGATTTCTCCCGGGAAGTTGTTGTCGTAAACCTGGAGAATGAATCTTCTTGGACAATCAGCGTCCTGGATAAGGGAGATTGCGTTTACTGCGTGAGTATCGTTGATGAGGAGGACACAAGGGATACCCTCTGAAAGTCTTTCCTCGATTGTATCAAAGCACTTCTTGCCCTCTGCAAGCTTTATCATATTCTTGTCTGTTTCCTGCCAGAGAAGAACGTGGTGGCGAAGCAGTGCCTTGTAGAGCTCAGCCTCGTCCTTACCGTATGCACTTTCGATAGCTGCGCTGTTCTTTTCAACGTCGATTGCGAGGAG
The DNA here is from genome assembly GCA_017396665.1 of Oscillospiraceae bacterium. Lineage (GTDB taxonomy): Bacteria > Bacillota > Clostridia > Oscillospirales > Ruminococcaceae > UBA7477. Next base: position 11,371 of record JAFQLH010000056.1, read on the forward strand.
CTGTACATACAGCCAGTCAAGTCCTAAGTCCTTGATATCGTAGTTTACAGTGCCGTAGCCCTTTGCTGTAGCCTTGCTGAGAACGTCCTGCTTTACAGGGAGCATTGTAGCGTTTTCAACCTCAAAGTTCAGGTAATCCTCAAGGTCGTTGAACTCGTTTGACTTGATAGCGTTTGCTGTAAGCTCGCTGAGTGTCTTGTGTGAGTTATAGGCTTCGAGAATGCTTGTACCTGTAAGGTCATAGCCAAGAGCCTTGAACACGTTCTTGCTGTCCGTTTCAGGCTTGTACTCGTCGAGCTTTGTATTGAGAGAGCCTGTGTACCAGTCTCTTGCAAACATTGCCATACCGAAGCATGTGCCGTTTGATGATGTTGTTCTGAAGTTCTGGAATGAGAAGCCGTTGAGTGCAGGAGCAAAGCCTGTGTTAGCGATTGAGTAGCCCGACTTTCCTTCCTTGCCGTAGCTTATGATATCGTAGTTGAAGGTTGTTTCAATCTGTGTGAAAACTTCGTCGAGAGCCTCAGCGTCGGCTGCTGTGTAGTATCTTCCGCCTGTTCCCTCAGCGATTTTCTGCATTCTCGGAGCGTTAACCTTCTGACCGAGGCCGATTGTAAGAATGATGATATTCTTTTCGTTAGCGGCGTCGATGATTGCCTGTGGCTCAACTGTCTTGTCGCTGTCGGAATGTCCGTCACAGAGCATGATAATCATATTGCTGTAGTTACCCTCTGTTACGTCAAACTCCTCAATAGCGTGCATTACAGCACCTTCAAAGTCTGTACCGTTGAAGATTTCGTCTTCGTTCTTGATTCTGTCAAGAGCCTCGCCAAGCTCCTTCTTGTCGGTTGTGAATTCAACCATTTCGGTATATGTTGCTGTAAACTTACTGATACCCACGAGGCTTCCCTCTGCGAGCATATCAATAATATTCTGAGAGAGGTCAAGACGCTTGAAGTTTACGTCGTTTTCCTCAGAGCCTGCGCACATTTCCTCAGGGTACATAGAGCCTGAGTTGTCGATAAGAAGCTGAACTCTCATGATAGGTGCTTCACCGATTGCGCTTACCTTACCGAGCATATATGTAGCACATTTGTCGATATCGGCAGAGATTGTGCCGTTTGCCTCGTCAACAACCGATTCAACCTGTACAAACTCGCTTGTTGCAGGGTCAAATCTGTAAATCGAAACGTCGTTTGCCTTAGCGCCGTTTGCCATAAGCTCCTTGAAATCCACATTGAAGCAGATACTTGCCTTTGTAAAGGTGTAGTCTGTGTAGAAGCTTATCGCATCTGAGAGGATAGCCATATTTGACTTAAATCCAACGAGGTCGAGGTTATCGAATACGGTATCGCTGATGTTAGCGTTACCGGAAACCTTGAGTGTAACGTTGTTGTAGGTTCTTTCAATGTCGAACACTCTCTGTCCGTCCTGTGTAGAGCCGTCAGAGCTTGCTTTCTGCGGGTCAAGTCCCAGAATAAGCTCATAGCCGTCGAGCACGCCGTCACCGTCTGTATCGTTCTTTGTCGGGTCTGTACCAACGTTTACCTCGTCACCGTCGCTGATACCGTCCTTGTCGGTATCCTGCTCCTGATAGTTTGTAGAGAGCTTTTCTTCCGTACCGTTGTTGATGCCGTCGTTGTCATCGTCGTTTGAGATATAGTAGTCAGATTCAAGTGTCAGAGTATCGGTCTTGATACCTGCAACGATATTTCTTACTCTGTCCTGCTCCTGCTTTTCACGCATACTTGACACAAGCGATACAACGCCGATTATCACAGCTAAAACAGCGGCTGTAATGCCGAGCACCTTAGCTTTGAGTATGAGCGATTTTTTATTAAGCTCCTTAAGCTCCTCTTTTGTCAGCAAATCTTTATCTATTGCCATTTGATGTCACCGTTCCCCATATAAATCTTGTTATACACTAATGCCGCACCCGGTGTCGCACTTCGTGCTACGCATAGTGATGTACATATTCATTTTACTAAAACCTTTGTTAAATTTCAATAACATATAGTATCTAATAAATGAATATTTTATAAAATCCGCACATCTAAGTGAAAATTACAACACCAGACCTCCGTCATTCACAGATGTTCGAAACGGAGCAAGCGGTATTCCGTTTGTCCCGAAGATACACGGCACGCACCAGTTGAAGCAGTCGTATCTTGCGTAGAGCGGTTTTGTAACCTTGTCGCAGGAGAGGATAATTCTGCTTCCCTCTACCTTTGCCTGTGCGGTGCAGAACACCTTGTCCTGTCCTGCAATTTCAAAGCCTGTAAGCTCGCCCTTTACGACAAGGCCGTTTTCAGCGTTGTCAAAGCAGAGCTCCAGCTCGTTTTCCTTGTAGAGCACATCCTTGAAAAGAGGGCCGAATGCAGAAACGTCGCTTCTTCCGTATGTGCTGTAGAGAGCCTGAAGAGCAAGTCTTTCGCCGACAGGCTTCTTGTCTACAGGGTGAATGTTATTGAACTCACCGCAATCGCTTATTACTGCGATGCCTGTGTTCTTAATAGTTCTGAACGCTCTCATCTGAGCTTCTCTGATTTTAACCCAGTGCTTGTAGTCGGGGTCATATTCAAACTTGAACATAGGAAGCTGTACGATAAGGAAGGACAGCTCGTCGTCGCCCCATTCCTCTCTCCAGCGTGTTATGAGCATTCTGAGAAGCTTGTAGTAGGTGTCAGGTCTGTGGTCGTCGCTTTCGCCCTGGTAGTATGTAAAGCCACGCAGTGTGTACGGGCAGACTCTCATGAGCATTGTTTCATAGAGACCGCAAGGTCTGAACGGGTTCTTAGGACCCATAGGTCCCGGCCAGAGATTCTTTCCGCAAGCTTCCTGGACCTCGTCCCAGCTTGGATTTTCGTGCTCTGCGTAATACTTTGCGGACTTTTCGTTCCACAGTCTGTCGTACTCGCAGTACTCGTCGTACTCCCTGATACATTCCTCAAGTGTCTTTCCTGCAATCTTTTCTTCGTACTCTGTTACATAGACTGCTGTGTCCTTATCAGAGAGCATAGCTTCCCTGTCAAGCCACGCGGACGCAGATGTTCCGCCCCAGTTACAGCCGATAAGTCCGACCGTTACGCCAAGCTCCTTAGCGAGCATCATACCGAAGTGGAGTCCGACTGCTGACCATGCCTGCGAGTTTTCCTCTGAGGCAGTCTGCCAACAGGTATTCTCCTCGATTTTATAGAACTCGTCGCATATCATACCCTGCTTCTGAGTGTAGTAAAATCTCACGTTGCAATCGGGAGTAAGAGAGGAGAGAATCTCCTTTCCGTCCTTTGCGTTGCGGATTTCAAGCTCCATATTTGACTGACCGCCGCAGAGCCACACCTCTCCGACAGCTACGTTTGTGAAGGTCTTCTGCTCGTTACCTGCCTTTACAACAACCGTAACGCTGTTTTGTGCCTTCATCGGCGGAAGTGTTGCCTTCCAGCTTCCGTTTTCACAAACGGCATCGACGCAGATTCCCAGCTCATTAACGCTGACAGAAACCTTGTCGCAATCGCTTTCACCCCAGACAGAGACATTCTTGTCCCTCTGGAGAACCATATCATTTGAAAATACTGCCGCTACCTTAAGCATTGTGCTTCCCTCCTGATATCCGTTACTGGATAAATGATTTCATACCTCTTTCACGTCTGAACTCTAAGAACTCCTCATATGTTCCCTGTCTGTCGAGACAGCCGTCTTCGGTAATCTCAATAATTCTGTTTGAAACAGTCTGCATAATTTCGTGGTCGTGTGACGCTAAGATTACAACGCCCTTGAAATCAGCCAGAGCGTTATTTACTGCTGTAATGCTTTCAAGGTCGAGGTGGTTTGTCGGTCTGTCGAGCATAACGCAGTTTGAACCGAACAGCATCATTCTTGAGAACATACATCTTACCTTTTCTCCGCCCGAGAGAACCTTGACAGGCTTGTAGATATCGTCACCTGTAAAGAGCATCTTTCCTAAGAAGCCACGAAGGAAGGTTTCTGTTTCTTCTGTTGTTGAATACTGTCTAATCCACTCAACGATGTTAAGCTCGCAGTCGTTGAAATACTCCGAGTTGTCCTTAGGGAAGTATGATGTAGTGATTGTGCTTCCCCACTTGAATGTACCCTCGTCTGCTTCCTCCTCGCCGACAAGAATCTTAAAGAGCATTGTGATAGCCTGCTCAGACTCGCCGATAAAGGAAACCTTATCTGTTCTGCCGAGGGTAAAGGAAACGTTGTTTAAGAGCTTCACGCCGTCAACTGTCTTTGAGATACCGTTGACCTGGAGGATTTCCTTGCCCGGCTCTCTGTCCATATTGAAGGCAATGAAAGGATACTTTCTTGATGATGCCGGCATTTCTTCGACAGTAATCTTGTCGAGGAGCTTTCTTCTGGAGGTAGCCTGCTTTGACTTTGACTTGTTAGCCGAGAATCTTGCGATAAACTCCTGCAGCTCTTTGATTTTCTCCTCAGCCTTCTTGTTCTGCTGCTTAATCATACGCTGGATAAGCTGTGATGATTCATACCAGAACTCGTAGTTACCGACATACATCTTAATCTTTGTGTAGTCGATATCGACTATATGTGTGCAGACGTTATTCAAAAAGTGTCTGTCGTGGGATACAACGATAACCGTACCGAAGTACTCTGACAGGAACTCCTCAAGCCATCTGATAGCGTCGATGTCGAGGTGGTTTGTAGGCTCGTCGAGGAGAATGATATCGGGGTTTCCAAAGAGTGCCTGAGCGAGCAGCACCTTGACCTTCTCGTTACCCGAGAGGTATTCCATCTGTGTGTAGAGGATATCCTCAGAGAGACCGAGGCCCTGGATAAGCTTTGAGGCATCTGCTTCGGCTTCCCAGCCGTTGAGCTCTGCAAATTCGCCCTCAAGCTCAGCAGCGAGCTCGCCGTCTTCCTCAGTGAAGTCCTCCTTAGCGTACAGCTCTTCCTTCTTCTTCATAATCTCATAGAGACGCTCGTTGCCCATAATAACGGTATCGAGCACGTTGTACTGGTCATAAGCAAAGTGGTCCTGCTTGAGAACCGACATTCTCTGCTCCTTAGGGATAACTATATCGCCTGTTGAGGGCTCAAGCTCGCCGCAGAGAATTCTCAGAAATGTAGACTTACCTGCGCCGTTTGCACCGATTACGCCGTAGCAGTTGCCGTCGGCAAATTTGAGGTCTACGTCCTTGAAAAGATATGTTCCTCCGAACTGGAGGCTTACGTTAGAAACAGTAATCATTTTAATTTCTCCATTCTAGCATTATCCTATCTATTATACACCATTTCCACACCCATAGTCAAGCAAATCGGGGCTTTTCGGCGTTTTTGGGTACACAAAAAGACCCTCGGATTTTCCGAAGGTCTTTCATGCAAATTATCTGCGATTAAACAAGCTGAATGATAGCCATTTCAGCAGCGTCACCACGACGAGGGCCAATCTTTACGATTTTTGTGTAGCCGCCCTTGCGTTCAGCATAGGTAGGTGCAATCTCGTCGAAAAGCTTCTTAGCAACGCTTTCCTTAGTAACGTATGCCAAAACCTGACGCTTTGAATGTAAATCGCCAGCCTTACCGAGAGTAATCATCTTTTCAGCCATAGCGCTTACTTCTTTAGCTCTTGTTACAGTTGTTTCAATCTTACCCTTTTCAAGAAGGAAAGTAACCATAGCTCTAAGCATAGCCTTTCTGTGGTCACTTGCTCTTCCAAGCTTTCTTGTTCCTGGCATAGATATTCACTCCTATCTTAATTTTCTTCATCTGAGCTAAGGTCAAAGCCCAACGACCTCAGCTTCTCCTTAACCTCGTCAAACGACTTCTTTCCGAGGTTTCTTACCTTCATCATTTCCTCTTCGGACTTTTCTGTAAGGTCTGAAACTGTGTTGATTCCTGCTCTCTTCAGGCAGTTGAAGGAACGAACAGACAAATCAAGCTCTTCAATTGTCATATCGAGGATTTTTTCCTTACCCTTGTCGTCCTTTTCAACCATCATTTCAACAACGGTTGCTTCTTCAGAAAGGTCGATAAACAGGTTAAGGTGCTCAGTGAGCAGCTTAGCTGCGAGAGATACAGCTTCCTTAGCGGAAATTGTACCGTCAGTCCAAACTTCCAGTATGAGCTTATCGTAGTCGGTTATCTGACCGACACGAGTATTTTCAACGGTATAGTTAACCTTCAGAACAGGAGTATAGATGCTGTCCATTGCAATTACGCCGATTGGTGTATTTGCAGGCATAAGCTGCTTGTTCTTTTCAGAAGTTACATAGCCCCTGCCTCTGTCGATTACTATTTCCATGTAAAGTTTTGCACCTGCACCGAGCGTAGCGATATGCATATCAGGTACAAGGATATCAACCTCTGAATCGGTCTTGATATCGCCTGCAGTTACCTCGCACTCGCCTTCTGCTTCAATGTAGATAGTCTTTGGTCCTTCGCAATAAAGCTTTGCTGTGAGACCTTTAAGGTTAAGGACGATTTCTGTTACATCTTCCTTAACGCCCGGGATAGTGGAAAGCTCATGGTGAACGCCATCGATTTTAACCGATGTTACTGCTACACCAGGCAATGAGGAGAGAAGAACTCTTCTCAAGCTGTTTCCAAGAGTTGTACCATAGCCTCTCTCAAGCGGCTCCAGAACGAACTTGCCGTAGGTTCCGTTGCTTTTAAGGTCAACTATTTCAATATCTGGCTTTTCGATTTTTTCAAGCATTTATAACCCTCCCGTATTCAAAACTCGAATAGTTTTTAACGAATGCAGCGAAAGCATTGATAAGCCCTCGCTTATTAAGTCCTTCATGGACAAGCCGTAAAACGTGTCCAAGCGGGGTGTTATTATTTGGAGTACAACTCAACGATGAGGTGTTCTTCAATCTCGTAGTCAAGATCTTCCTTTGCAGGCATACGAACAACCTTAGCAGCGAGCTTCTCCTTGTCCATGTCGAGCCATGAAGGGATAAGTCTGCCGTTTGTTGCTTCAACGATTTCCTTGAACTTAACGCTCTTCTTGCTGTTCTCTCTCAGGGAAATAACGTCGCCAACCTTGATTCTGTAAGAAGGAATGTCAACTCTCTTGCCGTTTACGTCGAAGTGACCGTGAACAACGAGCTGTCTTGCTTCTCTTCTTGTCATTGAAAGACCCATTCTGAAGACGATGTTATCAAGTCTTGATTCAAGACATGTAAGGAGGTTTGCACCTGCCTGTCCTTCCATCTTCTGAGCAATTTCAAAGTAGTGATAGAACTGCTTCTCAAGTACGCCGTAGATAAACTTCAGCTTCTGCTTTTCCTTGAGCTGCATACCGTATTCAGAAACTTTCTTTCTCTTATTGGCATTTGGGTCACGCTTTGTTTCCTTAGCTACACCCATAACCATTGGGCTGATGCCTAAAGACTTACATCTTTTAAGAATTGGTTCTCTGTTAACTGCCATAATAATTTCCTCCGTTTTTAAATGAATATCGAACCTGTTAAGGCACAGCTATTGTGCCCCCTTGTCCGACGCCGAGCAAACTTTGGGTAACTCGGTTTTAACTTTTCGTATGATTGTGTAAACTAACTTTTCCCTTTTAAGCTGCCTGTGCAGTATTAACTACACACGTCTTCTCTTTGGAGGACGGCAACCGTTGTGTGGGATTGGAGTTACGTCCTTGATGAGTCTTACTTCGAGGTCTTCTGACTGGAGAGCTCTGATAGCAGCTTCTCTTCCAGCGCCCGGTCCCTTTACGTAAACCTCAACTGTCTTGAGGCCGTGCTCCTTAGCAGCTCTTGCAGCTGTTTCTGCAGCTGTCTGAGCAGCGAACGGTGTAGACTTCTTTGAGCCTCTGAAGCCAAGTCCGCCTGCTGATGCCCAAGAAATTGCGTTACCCTGAAGGTCAGTGATAGTAACGATTGTGTTATTGAAAGTAGACTGGATATGAACCTGTCCGTTTTCGATGTTCTTTCTTTCGCGACGACGGCGAATAGTAGTCTTCTTTGCCTGAGCCATGTTCTATCCCTCCTTACTTCTTCTTGTTTGCAATTGTCTTTACCGGGCCCTTGCGAGTTCTTGCGTTGGTCTTTGTTCTCTGACCTCTTACCGGCAAGCCCTTGCGGTGACGTACGCCACGGTAGCAACCAATTTCAATAAGTCTCTTGATGTTGAGAGCAACTTCTCTTCTGAGGTCACCTTCAACAACAACATTTTTGTCAATATACTCACGAAGTTTTGCTACGTCCTCGTCTGTGAGGTCCTTAACTCTTGTATCAGGGTTAATACCTGTTGCCTCGAGGATTTTTGTAGCTGTTGGAAGACCGATTCCGTAGATATATGTGAGACCGATTTCGATTCTCTTATTCTTTGGAAGGTCAATACTAGCAATACGAGCCATGTTTTAGCTGCACCTCCATTAAAGTTTGTTTAGCCCTGACGCTGCTTGTGCTTAGGATTCTGGCAAATTACCATTATCTTGCCCTTACGCTTGATAACCTTGCACTTTTCACACATTGGCTTAACTGAAGGTCTTACTTTCATGTGAATACCTCCTTAATAGTTCGCAGATTTCTCTGCAGTGGTTAATTGTTTGTGATAGAAAAGCTTACTTGCTTCTCCATGTAATTCTTCCCTTTGACAAGTCATAAGGTGACATTTCAACCGTTACCTTATCTCCGGGAACGATACGAATGTAGTTCATTCTGAGCTTTCCGGATACATGTGCGAGTATCTTGTGTCCGTTTGCGAGTTCAACCTGGAACATTGCATTCGGAAGAGCTTCCAGCACAGTGCCCTCGAGTTCGATTACATCTTCTTTTGACATAAATTCCAATCCCCTTTTCTAAGGCATACAGTCGGCTTTGTGCGTTGTATCGGGTTCATACTCAGCTAAAAGCCTTCTCAGTTTTTTGTTTGTCAGCCCGTCAAGCGAAATGACCGTGTCGGTAGGTGAAATGTGCCTGATATTTTTCCTCTTTGGTTTTTCAAGCTTCCTTGACTTACCGTTTGCGAGAAACACCAGACCGTCGTGAAATTCCAGTGCAACGAAGAAGGAATTCTTATCACGACCTGCGCACGCCATTACTATCGAGCCGGGGGTAATATTCACAACGCTCATAGCTTCTTATTCTGCGGATAATACGACGCAGCCGTCTGAAGTTACAGCGATTGAATGCTCATAATGAGCAGCCAGAGAAGAGTCCCTTGTTACAACAGTCCAGTCGTCCGACAGTACCTTTATTGCTGCACTTCCTGCTGCAATCATAGGCTCTATGGCGATTACCATACCTGCCATAAGACGCTGACCTCTGCCCTGTATTCCGTAGTTCGGAACTTCAGGCTCCTCGTGCATATTCTTGCCGATACCGTGACCGACAAACTCACGAACAACGGAGAATCCTCTGTCCTCATTGTACTTTGAAATTGCGTAGCCGATATCGCCGAGTCTGACGCCCGGCTTTACGAGCTCGATGGCCTTATACAGGCTTTCCTCGGTGGACTTCATGAGAGCCTTTGCTGTATCGGAGACATTTCCGACTGCGAAGGTTCTTGCCGAGTCACCGTAGTAGCCGTCGACCAGAGCGCCCGTATCGACAGAGACTATATCGCCCTCCATAATCACCCTGTCGCCGGGGATACCGTGGATGACTTCCTCATTTACTGAGATACAAGCCGAACCCGGAAATCCACCGTAGCCGAGAAATCCCGACTTTGCGCCATGTGATTCAAAGAACTTCTGAATAATCCTGTCGAGCTCTCTTGTAGTCATACCGGCTTTTATTGATTCACCGGCAAGCTCGAGAGCGTCGTGCGTAAGCTTATTGGCTTTTCTTAGCTTTGCGATTTCAGAACTTGTTTTAATGATTATCATCGTTAGCCCTCAATAGCCTTAAGGGTGAGCTTAGAGGTTTCAGAAACCTCTTCCTGACCTTCTACTGTAACGAGCTTGCCCTGCTTTGCGTAGTAATCCTTGAGCGGAGCAGTCTTTTCGTGGTAGGTCTTGAGTCTGTCGATAACTGTTGCAGGCTCGTCGTCCTTACGGATAACGGTCTTAGCGCCGCAAGCATCGCAGATGCCCTCTACCTTAGTTGGCTTGAAGTCGATGTGGTAGGAGTTGCCGCAGCCTTCGCAAACACGTCTGCCGGACAATCTCTGCTGTATAGTTTCATCGGCAACATAGATTTCAACAACCTTGTCAATCTTAACTCCCATTGTATCGAGAGCCTGTGCCTGTGGAACTGTTCTTGGGAAGCCATCGAGAATGAAGCCGTTCTTGCAGTCGTCCTGAGCGATTCTGTCCTTTAAGATACCGATTACGATATCGTCGGAAACGAGGTCGCCGGCATCCATAGCAGCCTTAGCCTTAAGGCCGTATTCCGTACCCTCCTTGACAGCAGCTCTGAGCATGTTGCCTGTAGAGATTGTAGGAATTTTAAGAGCGTCGCAGATTACTTCTGCCTGAGTGCCCTTACCTGCACCCGGTGCGCCTAAAAGTATCAGATTCATTAAAGTTTCCTCCCTTATTTTTATTCAAGGAATCCCTTGTGATGACGCATCATCATCTGAGATTCAAGTGTACGAACGGTTTCAAGTGCAACGCTTACAACGATAAGCATTGATGTACCGCCGATTGCCAGACCTGTCTGAGTAAATCTTGCGAAGAAGATTGGAATAACCGCCATAACTCCGAGGAAGAATGCTCCGACGATAGTAATCTTGGAGATAACTCTCTTGAAGTAGTCTGCTGTTGGTTTACCCGGTCTGATACCCTGGATTGCGCCGTTGCTCTGACGGAGGTTATTAGCGATTTCAACAGGGTTATACTGCATTGATACATAGAAGTAGTTAAATCCTATGATAAGCAGGAAGTACAGTATTGCGTATACCCAGTGGTCAGTGCTGAACCAGTTGAGCAGGTGGTGGTAGAACCACTTGATACCTGTTGCCTTAGGGCCCGGGTCTGCAATGAACATTTCGAGGGTTGCAGGAAGCGACATGAATGACATCGCAAAGATGATTGGGAGAACGCCTGACATACAAATCTTGATTGGTATGTATGAGGACTGTCCGCCGTAGACCTTGTTTCCTACTACACGCTTTGAATACTGAATATGGATACGTCGTTCTGCGTTGTTCATAAATACAACGAATGCAATCATAGCGATAAAGAACAGGATAATGATTGGAACCATTATAACGTACTTAGCTTCGCCTGTGAGCATCATTTTTACGAGGCCGACAACAGCCTGTGGACCTCTTGCAACGATACCTGCAAAGATGAGCATTGACATACCGTTTCCGAGTCCCTTTTCGTTGATTCTGTCACCCAGCCAAATGATGAGTGAAGCACCTGCTGTAAAGCAAGCGATGATAACAATCTCAGAGAACATCTTGGACTTGGAGAAGGTATCATAACCTGTCTCAGCGCAGTACACAAGAGCTCCTGCCTTCTTGAGTGTGAGGTAGTATGCCCACGCCTGGAAGACTGAGATGCCCAGTGCAACGTATCTGTTGATTTTGTTAAGCTTCTTTCTGCCTTCCATACCTTCCTTAGCGAGTCTCTCGAGTGGAGGGAGTGCGTAAGTCAGGAGCTGGATAATAATCTGTGCATTGATATATGGTCCAACTGAAAGTGCGAGAATAGTAGCCTGTGAGAAGGTACCTCCGGAGAGTACATTCAGGTAGCTGAAGATATTACCTGATTCGGTATTAGCGTCAGCCCATGCCTGAAGTGCTTCCTGTCTGATGAATGGAACGGCGATTGCGCCGCCAATACGGTAAATAACTATGATGAGTAAGGTATAAAGAATCTTTCTTCTTAAATCCGGAATACTCCATGCGTTACGAAGAGTCTTCAGCAACTTACATCACCTCAGCCTTCCCGCCTGCCTTCTCTATCTTTTCCTTAGCTGTTGCAGTAAATGCTGCAGCCTTTACAGTGAGGTTCTTTGTAAGCTCACCGTTTCCGAGAATCTTGATGCCATCGAGAGTCTTCTTTACGAGACCTGAAGCCATAAGAAGCTCTGTGTCTACAACTGTACCGTCCTTGAACATTTCGAGGTCTGAAACGTTAAGTGTTGTGTACTTTGTTGCAAAAATATTGTTAAAGCCACGCTTTGGGGTTCTTCTAGCAAGTGTTGTCTGACCGCCTTCGAAGCCTGGTCTTACACCGCCGCCTGAACGTGCGTTCTGGCCCTTGTGGCCCTTGCCCGCTGTCTTACCCCATCCGGAGCCGTGACCTCTGCCTATTCTCTTAACCTTCTTGGTTGAGCCTTCAGCAGGTGATAATTCGTGCAATTTCATTATTCGCACCTCCTTGCAATTATGCTTCGGTTACTTTAATAAGGTGGGAAATCTTCTTAATCTTTCCCTGTGTCTGTGCGTTATCAGGCTGAACTGTTGAATCGCCAATCTTTCTCAGACCGAGAGAATTAGCGGTAGCAACCTGACCCTTTACTCTGTCGTTAAGGCTCTTAACGAGAGTGATTTTAAGGTTTGCCATAGCAATTTCCTCCTTAGCCTAAGATTTCCTTGATTGTCTTGCCTCTCTTTGCTGCAACCTGAGCTGCATCCTTTACTGAAGCAAGTCCTGCGATTGTTGCTCTTACAACGTTGTATGGGTTGTTTGAGCGAAGTGACTTTGTTCTGATGTCCTTAATGCCTGCCATTTCAACTACTGAACGAACAGGGCCGCCTGCGATAACTCCTGTACCGGGAGCAGCCGGCTTCATAAGAACTCTGCCTGCGCCGTATGCGCCTACTACCTCGTGAGGAATTGTTGTTCCCTTGAGGGAAATCTTTACGAGGTTTTTCTTAGCGTCTTCGATACCCTTGCGGATAGCGTCCGGAACTTCGCTTGACTTACCTGTACCGAAGCCTACAACACCATTTCCGTCTCCCACTACTACGAGTGCAGAAAACTTCATGATACGTCCGCCCTTTACGGTCTTGGATACTCTGTTGATTGCAACAACCTTTTCGCTAAGTTCCATATTTGAAGCATCTATTAAAGCCAAAAGTATACCCTCCTTCTTAGAAATTGAGTCCGCCTTCACGGGCTCCCTCTGCTAATTCCTGAACTCTGCCGTGATACAGGTAGCCGCCTCTGTCGAATAC
>JAFQLH010000057.1 GCA_017396665.1 Oscillospiraceae bacterium
AGTCAGCGTGACCAGGGCAGTCAACGTGAGCATAGTGACGAGCGTCTGTCTCGTACTCAACGTGAGCTGTGTTGATTGTAATACCTCTTTCTCTTTCTTCCGGAGCAGAGTCGATGTTTGCGTAGTCCTTCTTTTCAGCGAGACCCTGCATAGCGAGAGTCTTTGTGATAGCTGCTGTAAGAGTTGTCTTACCGTGGTCAACGTGACCGATTGTACCGATGTTAACGTGTGGCTTTGTACGTTCGAAATGTGCCTTTGCCATTGGAAATTCCTCCTTAAAATTCATTTTCATTTAAGACTTCTGCCTAATGAATACATTATAGCAGAATCACTTGCAAATTGCAAGTACAAACAGAACAATTTACTATAATTATTCTGCTGAGCTCTTTGTTCTTGTAGAGATAATCTTCTCTGCAATTGACCTTGGTACCTGAATGTAGCTATCAGGTTCCATTGTGTAGTTTCCTCTACCCTGTGTCTTAGAACGCAGGTCATTTGAGTAACCGAACATTTCGGAGAGTGGTACGAGTGAGTCAACCTGAGCTGTACCATTGTTTACTTCCTGACCGAGAATCTGTCCACGACGTGAGTTGAGGTCACCGATTACTGTTCCCATGAAGTCTTCAGGAACAAATACAGAAACCTTCATGATAGGCTCGAGAATTACAGAGTCTGCCTTTCTCATAGCCTCCTTGAATGCCATAGAACCAGCGATGGAGAATGCCATTTCTGAAGAGTCAACTTCGTGGTATGAACCATCGTAAAGTGTTACCTTAACGTCTACTACCTGGTAGCCAGCGAGGATACCAGCCTTCATAGCACCCTGGATACCCTTATCAACTGCTGGGATGTATTCCTTAGGAATAGCACCGCCGACAACGGAGTTAACAAATTCGTATCCCTTACCGGACTCGTTAGGCTCAACCTTAATCTTAACATGACCGTACTGACCCTTACCGCCAGACTGTCTAGCATACTTGTGGTCAACGTCTGCATTCTTTGTGATTGTTTCCTTGTAAGCTACCTGAGGTGCGCCTACGTTTGCTTCTACCTTAAACTCACGGAGAAGTCTGTCTACGATGATTTCGAGGTGAAGCTCGCCCATGCCGGCGATAATTGTCTGACCTGTTTCTTCGTCAGTCCATGTTCTGAATGTTGGGTCTTCTTCTGCAAGCTTTGCAAGAGCGATACCCATCTTTACCTGACCAGCCTTTGTCTTAGGCTCGATAGCGAGCTGGATAACCGGTTCCGGGAATTCCATAGATTCGAGGATTACAGGATTCTTTTCGTCACAGAGTGTGTCACCTGTTGTAGTATTCTTAAGACCTACTGCAGCAGCGATATCACCTGCGTATACCATGTCGATATCTTTTCTGTGGTTAGAGTGCATCTGAACGATACGTCCGATTCTCTCATCCTTATCCTTTGTTGCGTTATATACGCCGGAGCCTGATGGAAGAACACCTGAGTAAACTCTGAAGAAGCAGAGCTTACCTACGAATGGGTCAGTTGCAATCTTGAATGCGAGTGCTGCGAACGGCTCTTCATCAGAGGATGGTCTTGTGCACTCTTCGCCTGTCTCTGGGTTTATGCCCTTGATGTCAGGAACGTCTGTTGGAGCAGGCATGTAGTCAACGATAGCGTCGAGGAGCTTCTGTACGCCCTTGTTTCTGTAAGAAGTACCGCAGCATACAGGAACCATTGTGTTTGCGAGTGTTGACTTTCTGATGCAGTCCTTGATTTCTTCGATAGAAAGTGTACCTTCTTCAAAGTACTTTTCCATGAGAGCTTCGTCCTGCTCAGCTACGTGCTCAATCATATTTACACGATACTCTTCAGCCTTTTCGAGCATATCCTCAGGGATATCCTCTACTCTGATGTCCTTTCCGAGGTCATCGTAGTAAACATAAGCCTTCATTTCTACAAGGTCAATAATTCCCTTGAATGTATCTTCAGAACCGATTGGGAGCTGAATTGGAACTGCGTTTGCCTTAAGTCTTGTATGGAGCATATCAACTACTCTATAGAAGTCGGCACCCATGATATCCATCTTATTAACGTATACCATTCTTGGAACCTTGTAGTTGTTAGCCTGGCGCCATACTGTTTCTGTCTGTGGCTCTACGCCGCCCTTAGCACAAAGAACTGTTACAGAACCGTCGAGTACTCTGAGTGAACGTTCAACCTCTACTGTGAAGTCAACGTGGCCCGGTGTGTCGATGATGTTAAGTCTGTGTCCCTTCCAGTATGCTGTTGTTGCAGCAGAGGTAATTGTGATACCTCTTTCCTGTTCCTGAGCCATCCAGTCCATAGTAGCGGAACCGTCGTGTGTTTCGCCAATCTTATGGTTTATACCAGTATAAAACAGGATACGCTCAGTAGTAGTTGTCTTACCGGCGTCGATATGAGCCATGATACCAATATTTCTGGAATTCTGTAATGAACAATCTCTTGCCATATTATCCTCCTGTTTAAATTACCATCTGTAATGTGCGAAAGCCTTATTAGCTTCTGCCATCTTGTGTGTGTCTTCACGCTTCTTAACTGAACCGCCGACACCGTTTACTGCATCAAGAATTTCTGCAGCGAGTCTTTCCTTCATTGTCTGCTCGTTTCTGAGACGTGAATACTTGGTTATCCATCTGAGTCCGAGTGTCTGACGTCTGTCAGCACGAACCTCCATCGGAACCTGATATGTTGCACCGCCGACACGACGTGCCTTTACCTCAAGAACCGGCATAATGTTTTCCATTGCTGCTTCAAATACTTCGAGAGCCGGCTTGCCTGCCTTTTCTTCTACGATTTCGAATGCACCGTATACAATCTTCTGTGCTACACCCTTCTTACCGTCGAGCATGATGTTGTTGATAAGACGAGTTACGAGCTTTGAGTTGTAAACTGGGTCGAGAAGAACGTCTCTCTTTGAAACCTTACCTCTTCTTGGCACTATAATTCCCTCCTTCACAAAATGAATTCATAGGTACTCGCTCAGCTCCTCACGGCTTTTTCACCGCTTATAGCTGCCCCGTCAGCACTTGCAGAGGTTTAATATATATAAACACTCCACATTTACTGTGGTCTCCGTATATCTTCTATACGGCAATGAGTTTCTCATGATTTAATAATTTCGAGCTGTTTCGTATTAATTACTTGGCTGCTCCTGCCTTTGGTCTCTTAGCACCGTACTTTGAACGAGCCTGCATTCTCTTTGCAACACCCTGTGTATCGAGTGTGCCACGGATGATATGGTAACGTACACCAGGGAGGTCCTTTACTCTTCCGCCTCTGATAAGAACTACAGAGTGTTCCTGAAGGTTATGGCCGATACCCGGGATATATGCTGTTACTTCGTTTCCGTTTGTAAGTCTTACTCTGGCAATCTTTCTCATAGCTGAGTTAGGCTTCTTTGGTGTAGCAGTTCTTACTGCTGTACAAACGCCTCTCTTCTGAGGACAGCTCTGGTCGATTGCTACCTTCTTCTTGGAGTTGTAGCCCTTCTGAAGAGCAGGAGCTGTTGACTTAACTGCGAGAACATCTCTTCCCTTACGAACTAACTGGTTAAAGGTTGGCATATTTTCTCTCCTTTCCTGAAAAGTTATGCGACAAGTACGTACACTTAGTCAGCATACCTTGTTATTATACATTAATTCTGCCCTGTTGTCAAGGTATTTTATACGAAAATACTGCATAAATTTGTACTTTTCATAGGTTTGTGATTGCACATTTTTGTGCAAAAGAAAGCACCCTGCACCAATGTACAGGGCACTCTCCTTTCCGGGAATGTGTTCGATGACTAAGACATTATCTTATTTATTACATATCGGGCTAATCTTCCGTTATTTCAGTGATAAAGCTAATGCCGAATACGAGTTCCTCGTGCTCCTTCACCTTAAAGTGAGTACATTCACCCTGTCCGCACGAGCAGGTAAGGTCTGTACCATTTTTATATATATCGTTAACCTCATCTCTTGTAAAGAGTCCTGCCACATATTCGACAGGAATTGTCCTTTCAGTCTCTATGATTTCTTTGACATCCGAGTTTCCGTCCGGTATTCCCTGTGTATAGTATTCGTACAATTTGCAAACTGCAAACACCACATCAGGCAGCTCCTCGTACTTGACAAACTGCAGGTCCATATCACAGTCGGCAGAGGAGTAATGAAGGCTCAGCAGACCTCCGTTACTACAAAGATTATAATGTGAATTGAAATACTCCAGATTCACCGAGCTTGAGTCTTCAAATACAATTGGCACGATAATCACCGAATACGGCTCAGAGCTCTCTGCACCAGACGGGATACTTCCTCTTGC
>JAFQLH010000058.1 GCA_017396665.1 Oscillospiraceae bacterium
GCATTGTTGTTATCATAAGTGTACATAAAAATTTTTTCATAGTGATTCCTCCAATCAACGAATTTTCAAAGCAATAACTCTGCCCTGTACCCACATAATAGCATACAGCGCTACATACAGTCAATCAGCAAAATGTACAAAAAAATTTTTTTATTTTCTACATCAAAATCTGTCAGAAAATGCCCTTCTGATTTGTTATTATATATGGGGGTTTTTTAATTTTCTCCCGAATATGCAAAAAAACCGTCCCCTTTTTTCAAGAGAACGGTTTTCTTTATTTAATCTGCTATTAAACAAGCTTGATGATTGCCATTTCAGCAGCGTCTCCACGACGGGGACCGATCTTTACGATCTGTGTGTATCCGCCGTTTCTTTCTGCGTACTTAGGTGAAATCTCATCGAAAAGCTTCTTTGCTACGCTTTCCTTTGTAACGTAAGCCATTACCTGACGCTTGGAGTGCAGATCATTATTCTTACCGATAGTAATCATTTTTTCTGCTACTGCACGTACTTCCTTTGCTCTTGTAACGGTTGTTTCAATCTGACCGTTCTCAAGAAGGAAAGTTACCATGCCTCTGAGCATTGCTTTTCTATGGTCAGTTGATCTGCCCAGCTTTCTTGTACCCGGCATGTAATTCACTCCTTTTCATATTGGTGCCTTGCGCACCTTTTATGTTTTCGGTTTATTCCTCTTCTGATGAAAGCTCAAAGCCCAGTGACTGAAGCTTTTCCTTTACCTCATCAAAAGATTTCTTTCCAAGGTTTCTAACCTTCATCATTTCTTCCTCAGACTTGTTGATCAAGTCGTCTACTGTATTAATTCCGGCACGCTTGAGACAATTGAATGATCTTACTGATAAATCAAGATCCTCAATAGTCATCTCAAGGATTTTCTCCTTGCCCTTTTCGTCCTTTTCTACAAGAACCTCTGCAAGACCTGCCTCTTCTGAGAGATCAATAAACAGCTTCAGATGTTCGTTAAGAAGATTTGCTGCCTGTGACAGCGCTTCCTTTGCTGATACTGTTCCGTCGGTCCATACTTCAAGGGTAAGCTTATCGTAATCGGTTACCTGTCCAAGACGTGTATCCTCTACTGTGTAATTTACCTTTAATACAGGTGTATATATGCTGTCTACGGCGATTACATCTACGGGAAGATTTGTCTGCTTCTTATTACGTTCAGCTGAAACATATCCTCTGCCTCTGTCGATTGTAATTTCCATAAAGAGCTTTGCGTCCTTGCCCAGTGTTGCAATGTGCATTCCCGGATCAAGAATATCTACTTCAGAGTCGGTTTTTATATCGCCGGCCTTTACTTCGCATTCGCCCTCTGCTTCGATATATACTGTCTTAGGACCCTCACCATAGAGCTTTGCTGTCAAGCCCTTGATGCTGAGTATTATCTCTGTAACATCTTCCTTAACGCCCGGAATTGTTGACAACTCATGATGTACTGTTCCATCATTGCCCTGAAGCTTTACTGATGTTACAGCCACACCCGGAAGTGAGGAGAGCAGCACACGTCTGAGGCTGTTTCCCAGAGTAATTCCGTATCCACGCTCCAACGGTGCTAAAACGAACTTGCCGTATTTGCCGTCACTTTTAAGCTCGACTATTTCGATATCCGGCTTATTTATTTTTTCCAGCATAAAAACCCTCCTGTTTCGCAATTACTGTTTTTTTCGAGTTGTTTTTCTTCAAGTAATCTTACTTATTACTTGGAGTAGAGCTCGACGATAAGGTGTGTTGCAGCCTCGTAATCGATGTCTTCTACTGAAGGCATACGTGTTACTGTTGCTGAGAAATCGTCCTTCTTAGCTTCAAGCCAAAGGGGTACGATTCTATCCTTTGTTGCTTCTACAGTTGACTTGAACTTGTCTGAAGTTCTGTCCTTCTCACGAAGAGCGATTACATCGCCAACCTTTACTCTGTAGGAAGGAATGTTTACCTTTTTGCCGTTTACAGTGTAGTGGCTGTGCACTACAAGCTGTCTTGCCTCACGTCTTGTAAGAGCGAGACCCATTCTGTATACTACGCTGTCGAGTCTTGATTCCAGACATGTGATAAGGTTATCACCGGCCTTACCCTCCATCTTTGAAGCGATTTCAAAGTAGTGGTAGAACTGCTTCTCGAGAACGCCGTAGATAAACTTCAGCTTCTGCTTTTCCTTAAGCTGTAAGCCATATTCAGAAATCTTCTTTCTGTTGTTTGCATTCTTGAATCTGATTGATTCCTTCTTAGATACGCCCATTACTGCGGGGCTGATGCCTAAATATCTGCATCTCTTAAGAATTGGTTCCTTCTGTACTGCCATTTTAGAATAACACCTCCTGTAAGATTAGACACGACGTCTCTTGGGCGGACGGCAGCCATTGTGAGGAATGGGTGTTACGTCCTTGATCATCTTAACTTCCAGACCAACTGTCTGTAATGCTCTGATTGCAGCTTCTCTGCCTGAACCAGGTCCCTTAACATAAACTTCAACAGTCTTAAGACCATGTTCCATAGCAGCCTTAGCAGCAACTTCAGCAGCTGTCTGAGCAGCAAATGGTGTTGACTTTCTTGAACCTCTGAAGCCAAGTCCGCCGGCACTTGCCCATGAAAGTGCATTACCCTGTGTATCTGTGATAGTTACGATTGTGTTGTTGAAAGTGGACTGAATATGAACAGCGCCGCTCTCAATGTTTTTACGCTCTCTGCGTCTTCTGATAGCAACTTTTTTCTTCTGCTGTGCCATTGCAAGTCCTCCTTACTTCTTCTTGTTAGCAATTGTCTTAGCCGGACCCTTACGAGTTCTGGCATTTGTCTTTGTTCTCTGTCCTCTTACAGGCAGACCCTTACGGTGACGAACACCACGATAGCATCCGATTTCAACAAGTCTCTTGATATTAAGTGCAACTTCTCTTCTAAGGTCACCCTCAACGTTGCAGTTCTTATCGATATAATCACGCAGCTTTGCTACGTCTTCTTCTGACAGATCCTTAACTCTTGTGTCAGGATTAACGCCTGTTTCCTTAAGGATTGTCACAGCAGTCTGACGACCGATACCGTAGATATAAGTTA
>JAFQLH010000059.1 GCA_017396665.1 Oscillospiraceae bacterium
AAATGTTAAGGCTGACGCTGTAAAAGCAGTTTACAACAAGGGCAAGAAGAGCAACAGAGCGTAAGGAAAGGGGAATAAGAATATGAAACTTGACAGAGTAATTGCAGTAAGAAACAATAAGACTATCTATCGTGACGGCGACACCTGTGTTAAGGTATTCAATGCCGATTACTCTAAGGCTGATGTACTTAACGAAGCACTCAATCAGTCCCGTATTGAAGAAACAGGACTCAATATCCCTAAAATTCTTGAAGTAACTATGGTTGACGGCAAGTGGACAATTGTTTCCGAATTTATCAAGGGAAAAACTCTTGCACAGCTTATGGATGAAGACCCCGATAACAAGGATAAGTATATTGAAACTCTTGTTGATGTACAGCTTGAAATCAACTCAAAGACATGTCCTCTTCTTAACAAGCTCAAGGATAAAATGAATCGTAAAATCAGTGCTTGTGAGCTTGACGCTACAACAAGATATGACCTTCACACACGTCTTGATAGTATGCCTAAGCACAACAAGGTCTGTCACGGCGATCTTAACCCTTCCAATATCATAATCACAGAAGACGGTACACCTTTTATTCTTGACTGGGCGCACGCAACACAAGGAAACGCTTCCGCTGACGCTGCAAGAACTTATCTTCTTTTCTGGCTCAACGGCGACATCACAGGCGCTCACAAATATCTTGACCTGTTCTGTGAAAAGAGCAATACAGCAAAGCAGTACGTTCAGAAATGGATGCCTATCGTAGCGGCTTCCCAGTCCGTAAAGGGCAACGAAAAGGAAAGAGAATTCCTGCTTAGTTGGGTAGATGTAGTTGATTACGAATAATAGGAGGATTTGACAATGAAAATTACCGTATGTATAGGCAGCTCTTGCCACATCAAAGGTTCAAGAAGTGTCGTAGAACAGCTTCAGTATCTTATTGCCCAGAACAATCTCGGTGATAAGGTTGAGCTTGGTGGAACGTTCTGTATGGGAAAATGTCAGCAGGGTGTATGTGTTACTGTGGATGACAATTTCTATTCTGTAACACCTGACACGGTTACAGAGTTCTTTGAGAAAGAGGTAAAGGCTAAGTTATGATAATACAGGTCTGTGTAGGCAGCTCCTGTCATCTGAAAGGCTCTGCGGATATCGTGGAGCTTTTTCAGAATTCAATTCAGGAGCATAAACTTGAAGACGAAATTACACTTGCTGGAAGCTTCTGTATAGGCAAATGCAATCGTATTGGCGTAACTGTCCAGATAGATGATGACATTCACACAGGAGTCACTCGTGAAAATTTTAAAGAGTTCTTTACCGAAAAGGTATTAAAGGTTTTCCAAGACGAAGGGAAGAATTAAATTATGTCAAACTGGCTTACTCTTAAGAAATCCAACTGTAAAAACTGCTATAAATGTATCCGTCATTGTCCCGTCAAGTCTATTCGCTTTTCGGGTAATCAGGCACATATTATCGGAAATGAGTGCATATTATGTGGTCAGTGTTTTGTAGTCTGTCCACAGAACGCAAAGGAAATTGCAGGCGAGGTTGAAAAGACAAAGGTACTTATACAGAGTGGAAATCCTGTTATTGTAAGCCTTGCTCCGTCTTTCATTGCTAATTATGATGGTGTAGGTATAAATGCAATGCGTGAAGCTCTGCAAACACTTGGATTTTACGATGTGGAAGAAACAGCAATAGGAGCAACTATTGTGAAAAATGAATACGAGCGTATTCTTCGAGAGGAAGAAAAGGATGTACTTATTTCATCTTGCTGTCACTCCATCAATCTTCTTATTCAGAAGTATTTCCCATCAGAGTTGAAATATCTTGCAGATGTTGTTTCTCCTATGCAGGCTCATTGTATGGACATCAAAAAAAGAATTCCAAACGCAAAGACAGTATTCATAGGACCTTGTGTCGCCAAAAAAGATGAGGCAGAACATTATGATGGCATTGTTGATGCTGTACTGACCTTTGAAGAACTCACTGAATGGCTAAAGAGCGAAAGCGTTGAGCTGAAACAGGAAATTGATACTATTAAGAACAGTCGGGCACGCTTCTTCCCTACAACAGGCGGTATTCTTAAAACAATGGAGCAGGGCATAAACGGATATACATATATGGCGATTGACGGCGTAGAAAATTGCATGGCGGCATTACGTGATGTAGAAAACGGAAAAATCCATAAATGCTTTATTGAGATGTCATCCTGTACAGGAAGCTGTATCGGCGGTCCTGTTATGGAAAAATATCACCGTTCTCCTATCAGAGATTATGTTGCTGTGGCAAATTACGCAGGAACTGAAGATTTTGATGTGTTACAGCCCAACATTGATGAAACCCACAAAGATTTCACTTATATTGAACATAGGCTTCTACCTCCTTCCGAACTTGAAATAACAAATGTTCTTCGCCGAATGGGAAAAGCGAATGAAACAGACCGGCTCAATTGCGGCTCTTGCGGATATAACACATGCCGTGAAAAAGCAATTGCAATATGTCAGGGTAAGGCAGAGTATTCTATGTGTCTGCCATTCCTTAAAGACAAGGCTGAAAGCTTTTCAGATACTATTGTTAAGAATACGCCTAATGGTCTTATTGTTCTTAATGAAGATCTGGAAGTTCAGCAGATTAACGATGCCGCAAGAACAATAATGAATATACGCAACGCTTCAGATATTCTCGGTGACCAAGTTATTCGTATCCTTGACCCGACAGCATTCATTCACGTTCTTCATAGGGGTGATGAAATCCGTAACCAGCGAATTTTTCTTGCTGAGTATAATCGTTATGTAGAACAGACTATTGTTCACGACAAAGATTCTCACCTTCTTATAGGCATTATAAGAGATGTAACCGATGAACAGAAAGCAAAGGAAAGAAAGGAAAATCTTGACCGTAAGACAGTTGAGGTAGCAGATAAGGTAGTTGAAAAGCAAATGCGTATTGTTCAGGAAATTGCTTCTCTGCTTGGCGAAACAGCTGCTGAAACGAAGATTGCCCTTTCAAAGTTAAAGGAGTCGATTTCTGATGAATAATCTGTGTGCAGACATTGGCTATAAAAGCATTTATCATTACGGGGAAGAGCTTTGCGGCGATCACGTTGATATTGTTGAACAAAATGAGAACTCGACGGTTATTGTTCTTGCTGACGGACTTGGAAGCGGCGTAAAGGCAAGTATACTTTCCACTCTTACATCAAAAATCATCTCAACGATGATGGCAGCAGGACTTCCACTTGAGGAATGTGTAAGCACCATTGCCGCTACTCTTCCCGTGTGTTCAGTAAGAGGCGTTGCATATTCAACCTTTACGATTATGCACATAAAGGATAACGAAACCGCTGAAATAATTCAGTACGACAATCCTCATGTTATTCTTATCCGTGACAACATAAGCTGTGATTATCCGAAAAACGAAATGAACATTGATGGAAAGCGAATTTATAAATCAACTGTAAAACTCTGTGAAAATGATATCTTTATTGCAATGAGTGACGGCTGTCCTCATGCGGGAATAGGAACAGCCTTTAACTTTGGCTGGAAGCGAGAAGATATTGCAGCATTTATGGAAACAATGTCCCATTGCGGTTATACAGCAAAAACCCTTTCTACAATACTTGTTGACGAATGCAACAAGCTTTACGGCAACCGTCCGGGTGATGACGCTACGGCTTGTATCGTAAAGATAAGAAAGCGAGAGCCGATGAATATGCTTTTCGGTCCGCCGTCCAACAGAAGCGACTGCGACAGAATGATGTCCCTTTTCTTTTCCAAGGAAGGCAAGCATATTATCTGCGGTGGAACAACCTCTTCCATTGCCGCAAAATATCTGGGCAAAACGCTTAAACCTTCCCTTAATTTTGAGCGTTCAGACATTCCGCCTATTGCTGAACTTGAAGGCGTTGACCTTGTAACCGAGGGTGTTATTACTGTAAACAGAGTTCTTGAATATGCAAAGGATTACCTTGACAAGAACGAAAGCTATGAACAATGGAGCTTCAAGCGTGACGGTGCTTCTCTTATCAGCAGACTTCTGTTTGAAGAAGCAAC
>JAFQLH010000060.1 GCA_017396665.1 Oscillospiraceae bacterium
AGGAAGCGTAAGATTCTGATATGTATTACCAATAACGTTTTTAGCTTCAGAAACGGCATCTGCTACAGGCTTTATTTCAAGCCCTATTTCATTATATTCTTTTGTGTCATCGGTATTATCTTTTTCTCTGCCAAAAACAAAAAACAGGATTACCGCAACAAGAAGAATAACAAAAAAGCACACTATCACTAGTCTTACGTTTTTGTTTTTGAGTGCTTTTTTCATTTTGTGTACCTCCTTAAATTTAATTTAATTGTTGTAAAGTGTAATTTATTTACGCATTTTAACTGTACATCGGACTCATCCCCTTTGTTTCTTTTAACAGATTTCCTGTTCTACTATATAAGAGTCTGAAAAGTCCGATTTGGTTGCGGTGGTAAAAAAATATTTTTTGAAAATCTATTTATTCCTCGGTATTATCCCTTGTCTCTCTTATAACCGTCAGTCTGCCCTTGTCCATCTCGCAAACGGTATCACAAAGGATATCTATATCCTCTGCAGAGTGAGAAGCAATGAGAATTGTTTTACCCATATCCTTGAGCTTAAGAAGATACTTTCTCATATCTGCGACACCTTCTTTATCAAGTCCGTTGAAAGGTTCGTCGAGTATTAAAAGCTTAGGGTCTTCCATAATAGCCTGTGCAAGTCCCAGTCTTTGACGCATACCAAGTGAATAGTGTTTTACACTTCTCTTAAGCGCAGGGTCAAGGCCTACCATCTGCATAGCCTCTTTTACTTTGTCTGTGCCCACCTTCTTGTTAAGGCCTGCGAGCAGCTTTAAGTTCCTTATACCGCTGTAATGCGGAATAAAACCCGGTGTTTCAATTATGATACCGACATCCTTCGGAAAGTCACAATCCTTGCCGATTTCCTTTCCATCGACAATAATGCTTCCTTCGGTTGTATGTATAAAACCGCAGATGCACTTCATAAGCATTGTCTTGCCGCTTCCGTTTCTACCGATAAGTCCGTGTATTTTTCCAGCCTCAAAGCTCTTGGTAACGTCTTTAAGTATTTCGTTTTTCTTTAATGTAAGGCAAACGCCCTTTACCTCGATAATATCAGCCATAATCCTTCCTCCTTAGTCAATATCCTGTACGCTGTCAAAGTCTGTTTGTTCAAGCGATATCACGCTGACAACTATCAGCACGAGCGAGACCGCTATAAAATACAGGGCGGACTTCCACATTGCAAATACAGGTTCTCTGAAAAATCTTGTGTAGTGAAGATATATAATCGTATGTGCCATCGGGAATATCCACATTGCTTTAACATTTGCAACGCTCAGCGCTCCGCCGAATGCTATTACTGCGCCTGATGAGAGAAGTCCCATAATCTTAATTTTAAGGCAGTTGAACATAAGCATTAAAAGTGCAAGTATAAGAAGATAGCACATCATAAGAAGGTAGCTTTGTATTGCTGCATCAAACGGTGGGAGCTGGTTATAAAGCTTTTCGGTTATAAGCTGGTTTCCAAATGACATTGCCTTCTCGGGAAAAACTACGCTGTAATTTGTAACAGTTATGCTCCACTTGTCAGCCCAGAAGCCCTGTGATAGCATTGGCAGAACAGTACCTGCAAAAACCACTCCGACAAATGTAAAGATTGTCATAATGACAAACAGAACCTGACCTAAAAGCCAGTTGAGCTTACCTGTTCTCAGAAGGAAGAACAGAGTGTTTCCGTCTGTTCTCGGAAAATCAGAGATAAGTGTAAGATACACAGCAGGGATTATAAGTATCAAGAGCTGCGAATTTGCAACGGCAATGAATGGCTCCAAAATGTTGAGCGGAGAATTCATATCCTCAGCGTTTTTGAGCAAAGGCGAAACAGCAAAGTCATTAATAAAGATAAGCATTACGCCGAGTATAATCATTCTGGGGTTTGTTATCCACTTGACATATTCAGTACGTGCAGTACTTAAAATTTTGCGTACTTCCATATTCTATTCCCCCTTATCTGTTCTCATATTCATAATCACTATGTAAGCTACAAGCGAGACAATTGTAAATCCACCATAGCATATAATCTGCAGGTTTCTTTGTTCGGAACGGATAATTCCGACAAGTGACGACGGAGTAAGTGAGAAAGCCTTGATAGCCTTGTCCCAGCTTTCAGGAGTATTGGTTGCAAGAAGATTCTGACCATACTTTGTGAGTGCGGTTGTGAATATGTATGTCAGCATAAACGGCAGGCAGGTAATTACGTATCTGTTTCTTATAAACGATGCAAAGAAAAATGCAGGAACAGTAGATACGGCGCCATATATAAACGAACCAAGCAGACTATCTATACAGCTTTTGAGCACATCTAAATTGCTCATCGTCTGAGCACCCGACTCAACAAGGAACGGGTCAGGTGGATATTCAGAAGGCATAGGGAAAATGCAGGCGGTAATTACACCGTACACAAGATAACCCAGCATTACCGCAAATCCTCCGCCTATAACAGCAGAGAAAAATTTTGAGAAGTAATAGCGATACTTTCCCGTGCGGAATATCGTCTGTCTTATAAGACCTGAATTACGCTCAGAACAGAAGTTAGGGATAAACGGGAACGCTGCAAGGATTGGAAGAAACATTGCGAGATATCCGCCCATTGCGCAACCGAATACGTTCATAAAGCCGTACGACTGATTTTCAAGATAATCAGCAGTATCCATCTCACGGATAGCATCAATCACCATGTACGACCTTCCGGTATCCATATCAGTGTATACAGTCGCAGTGAAACAAAGTGCAGCAGTTATCAGTATACAAATAACGAAGCTGTAATTCAGCAAAGTCTTTTGTATGTCCTGCCATAGTGTGTAAACAAATTTCATTCTCATCATCCTTACTATATTAAAATTTATGATGTGCTTAAATATTCTTTGATTTCAAGAATATTAATACTACATCCTCTTTATTTTTCTTAATTACCATTATACACCGTCATTTCTTATAATTCAACCAAAATATTGCACAAAATACTATAGAAATATTTATATAGTATGATATACTACTTTTCAATTCCCTTTTAATATATAAGAGTCACAATAATGGCTTTTGGTTGCATGGTTTAAAAACTTTTTTTGAAATAAAATGCCTTGCACATAACAAGCTGTTATGCACAAGGCGAAATTATTTCATATATCAATCACTCAGCAGTGAATTAACTTCTTCTATAGTCGGAGGATTAAGCGGCAGAGGGAATCTTGATATTGCAATTGCAGAGCAAGCACTTGCAAATCGTACAAGCTCATCGTCATTCATAGCGTGTAACAGACCATAAACACAGCCTGCCTTAAATGTATCCCCTGCTCCGAGCGTACTCTTAACTTCGACAGAAAACGGCTTCATTCTCTTCATCGGCTGTCCCTTTCGTCCGTACAGCATTTCTTTTTCACCGCGAGTAATAATCACAAGACCGTCAGTATTATCGGTTAGCAGTTCATAGATTTCTTCTATTCTCTTATCCTTATACTGTTCAGAGCAAGTGCATTCCTTTGATACCACGTTTATCGCACAATGCTTGTGCAGATAGCTATCGTGTCGGCAGTCTATTGTAACGAAGGGTTTATTGTGTTTTACGCAAAGCTCCGCTGTTTCTTGCGTTGCCTCGATAAAATACGGGTCGATTGCCGCTACTGTGCAATCTATGATATCCTGTTCCTTAGGCATGCTCCAGCGTCTTTTTGCTCCATCTTCATACAATGATTGAAAAACACCCATCGGTGAACGCACTAGCCCGGCTATAACTACATAATCCATAAGGCCTTCATAATCAGGGTCAAAATACAGCGAAGACAAATCAACAGTTTTATCTTTATAGAATTCTCTCAGGAGAGGTGCAACCTCCGTACCGATGTGGGTTCCGTCTATTTTAACTGTTGCTCCAAGAGAAGATAGTACAGTTGCTGCTGTTCCTGTTTCACCACCGGGAAGAAAGAATTTTGCTTTTATTTCTGAATATTCATCAGGCTTAAGAAAGTCTCCCTTAAGCAGAAATGAATGAGTTCCGAGAATCTGTCCATGCATATAAACCTCATGATTCATAGATAAAACCTCCAACAGCACAAATTAAGTAACAAATCTATATTAAAAGAAATATTAGCACATTAATATTTGGCTGTCAATAGTGATTTATTATTCTTATATCCAAACGCATGATTATTGTTGAAAAAGGATGTTCTTTATGATATAATAATAAAAATTATGATATATTGCGGAGGGAAAACTATGTCGCAGAACGAAAATATACTTACATGGGAACAATCAATCGACGCTTTGAATAACGAAAGAATCACCTTGCAGGACTTCATAAATATGAACGCATCACATACTCTCTATTATTCAACTCCTGTCGGAGAAAACAAGGATGGCAAAACAATTATGTGGCTTATTAATAATTCAAGACTCAACATGAGCTTTTACCCGACATTTATGACAAGGGAGCTTTGCCGGGAAACCTTATCAGCAGCAGGAAGAATTAATTTTATGATAATTGAGGGGACTCTTGAGTCAGCTCTCTCATCTCTTGACACTAATCCTATCTTACAAAATGCAGGACTGCTTATTCAGGACACTAACGGCAGACTTGCTATACCGCCTAAAATGAGAGTGGGAAAATAGCTTGCAGAGAAAAATAAACACCATAAGCGATTATAGCTTATGGTGTTTTCTGTTGCAAAAATTAATGAGCCGCATCGTAATCCTAAGATTATCGACACGACTCATATATGTACGGCGGAATCACGCAACCGTACACTGTTATATTACACCATATTTATAAATCAAAAAATTGCTTTTGGGTGTTGTTTTTTGTTGCTTTTTGTTGACATATCAATAACTACGTGATATTATGGTAATATACCTCTAACATCAAATTATCAAAAGGGAGATATCCAATGGATAGACGACTTGAAATACTACTTATTGAAGACGACGTTGAGTTATGCAATGAGCTTTCGCAGCTTATATATATGTCTGATGATATGTTGCTTATAGGGGCAACCAACAACGCATATAAAGCGATAGAAATAATAAAAGACAAGCTCCCTGATGTGTTACTGCTTGACCTTGAGCTTTCGATAGGCTGTGGAAACGGCATCAATGTTCTTCAGGAACTAAGAATGTCCCCTACCGAGAAAACACCGTATATTCTTGTTATAACTAATAACACAAGTAACACTACCTACGAGATTGTTCGCTCACTTGGTGCAGATTTTATCATATCAAAGCATCAGCAGGACTTCTCGCCGAAATACGTTCTTGATTTTCTCAGAATTGCAAAGCCGACTATTCTCGGTTCTCAGAAATCCGTTGCTACAAAGAAAAACAGCTCAACAGAAACACAGGAGCAGTATGAACGAAGGATAAAACAGCGCATAAGCTATGAGCTTAACAGGGTTGGTATAAACCCTAAATCTATTGGCTACACATATTTACAGGACTCTATCAGACTTATGCTTGAAAAGCCTCGTGCGGGAATATGCACTGCCATTGCAGACATATACAAAAAATCAGAGCCAAGTGTTGAGCGTGCAATGCAGAACGCCATCAACAGAGCTTGGAAAACCTCAGACATAGAATCGCTTCTTACGAATTACACAGCGAAGATTTCTTCAGAAAAAGGCACACCAACATTAACGGAGTTTATCTGCTATTACGCAAACAAACTCCGCAATGAATATTAGTGACCGTTAAGCATTGAAAGCAGCCATTCCCAGAAGCTCATACTTTTCATCTCCTTTTATTTTATTGTTTAGATGAATTATACGAGCTTTCTGCCGGTTTCTAAATTTCTTTATGGGCGTTGCTATTCATTGAATACAATTGGTTTTAGGAGGAGTCATGCAATCCTTTATACTTACATTAATAAAAACATTTCTTATTATGACCGCCAGCTTTGGAATATTCAGAAGGACACTAAGGATTAATTCAAAAACATCTGATATTGTTACCTCCCTGCTGCTTGGTCTTGTCGCATATATTCCGATTTATTTCGTCAGATTTCACCTACCAGCACTGACCATAACACTTCAGGCAGTTCTGGTTTATATAATACTAAAGCTTATACACAAGAAAGACACAGTACTTACTTTGAGTCTTTCACTGTTAGCAACGGCACTTGGATACTCACTGTTCACGATATCAGTATTTCTTGGTGCACCTGTATCGTATTTTGTCTGGAACAGCGGACTACATACTTTCATTAAAGACGCTTTAGGGCTGTTGGTACCGGGTCTTATTACAAATCTCATTGTTCTTCTGACATTCAGAATTAAAAGGCTTAAAAACGGACTTCCTAATCTTACTGCAAAATTCTCAAGCGATGTAAGTGTATTTATAGGAGTTATTCTTGTGTTTTTATGCTCATGGTTTATGCTGAGCAGCAACAACTACAATGTTCAGCAGAATCTTATAATGCTGATTCTTGTACTTTTCGGGACATTCCTTATCTTCGTTGTATGGAGACGATATATCCACTCAACTTATATTTCACAAGTAAACAAACGTAATGATGATGTTATGGAGCAAAAAATCCTTGAACAACAAAGTGAAATTGACAACCTTTCAAAGGTCATACATAAGGACAACAAGCTTCTTTCAGCTCTTGAGCTTGCAGTAAAGGATTCGCTGAAGTATAACGATGAAGAAAAAAGGCAGGCACTTCTAAGGGAAATTGAAGCTATATCAAGTGACAGAGAAAACACACTCAGGGCTTCCTCTCAGCATAGTCTTGCGTCAAGCGGATTACTCTCGGTTGACATCATAACCAATTATCTGTATCAGAAATCATTTGAAAACAATATTGCATATGAGCAGTCAATCTCGGCTAATATGAATCATCTGGTTGAAACATGTATTCCTGAAAAGGAGCTAAGCACCTTGCTCGCAGACTTAGGAGAAAACGCAATAATCGCTGTCAAGAGCTCTGACAGGAAACGTATTATGCTTAATGTAGGTATAAAGAACAACTGCTATTTTATTGACCTCTTTGACAGTGGAGCGCCTTTTGCAGATGAAGTTATAAACAATCTGGGCATAAAGAAAACTACCACCCACAAGGATGAGGGTGGCAGTGGTATAGGTCTTATGTCTACAATGGAAATACTCAAAAGCACAAACGCTTCGCTTGAAATTGAGCATTTCAAGGATAACGAGCTGTTTACAAAGCGAGTTTCGGTAGTATTTGATAATCTGTGCGAAAAGAGAATAACAAAATAAAAAATGTCCGTGTCTTAATTGACACGGACTTTTCACTATGTTAGGTAATTATTTTTCGTCAGTCATATGAACATCGAGCTGTGGGAACGGAATCGGGATATTATTCTTATCAAATTCTTTTTTAACAGTCTCGATAAGGTCATATTTGACATCCCAGTAATCATCGGTTTTGCACCAAGCCCTAACTGTATAGACCAGTGCACTGTCTGCATGCTCTGAAAGTCTTGCAGTCGGTTCGGGGTCTTTATTAATCAGCGGATGAGAATTGAGCACATCCATAAGTATACCCTTTACCTTATCAATATCGCAATCGTATGATGTTGAGAAGGTTACATCAACTCTTCTCATTTCTACTGATGTCATATTCTTTACGACTGAATTGGTTAGCGTACCGTTAGGTATCGTAATAACGGTGTTGTCAGGTGTCTTTAGAATTGTATAAACAAGACTTATTTCCTGGACTGTTCCTTCAGCCTCTTCCTTAGGTGCACAGATATAGTCGCCTACCTTAAAAGGCTTGAACACAAGTATCATAATACCACCGGCAAAATTGCTGAGTGTACCCTGCATAGCAAGACCGATTGCTGCAAAAGCTGAAGCAAGCGCTGCAATGAATGAGGTTGTTGGTATTCCAAGAATCATTGCTACTGTAATAAACAGCACTATGTAGAGTGCAATAACAGCAAAGCTTGCTAAAAACGAACGCACGCCGGCATCAGTTTTTTCGAGCTTCTTGGTTGTTCTTATTATTCTGCTGAACCACTTTATCAGCTTGACGCCGATTATAAATACAATAATTGCACTAAGCAGCTTTATTCCGACAGATGATATCAAATCAAACATCAAATCGAGAAATTTATCCCATGACATAGCTATAAGCCACCTTCTTATTTTAAAATATACTTTTTAAGCTCTGAAGGAGTATCAACAATAATTTTAGCTCCGTTATCCAAAAGGGTTTGTTTATCACGAAATCCCCAGCTGACAAACACCGCATCGACCTCTGCGTTGAGTGAAGTTTTCACATCAACTTCAGAATCACCGATATATATAGTGTCTTCCTTTGTCACTCCTAGCTCATCTATAATAGATAAAAGCGAATCGGGAGCAGGCTTTCTTGGTATGCCTTGTCTTTCTCCGTAACACACAGTAAAGCAATTTCCGTCGAAATACTTCCTGCAAAGCTTTGTTACGACATTGTGGGCTTTATTGGATAAAACGGCTACCTTGACACTACAAGCTACAAGCTCATTAAGAAGCTCTGCAATTCCGTCGTAGGCCTTTGTTTTGATATAGCAATTAGCTGTGTAATGCTCTTTAAACGCTTCAAAAACTTCATTAATTTCGTTCTCCGGGGTGTTTGAAGGAACACTTCTCAGAATAAGCTTATAAATCCCGTTACCGACAAAGGTTCTTACCTCTTCGAGTGTTCTGTGCGGCATACCCTTAGTGCCAAGAGCAAAATTCACGCTATCGCAAAGGTCTTCAAGGGTGTCAAGGATTGTTCCGTCAAGGTCGAAAACAGCAAGTTTATAGCTCATATTATCACCCCAGATGCATACCTGAAATACTGACTGTTGCTACAAGTGTATCAAGATTATCTGTTACTCTGACGTTATAAAAGCACATTCTCCTTCCCTCTTTTACGGCAATACACTCTGCTATAAGAGTGTCACCCTTAGGAGCGCTGAGGAAACTGATGTTGCTGGTTGTTGTCACAGTTGGTATTCCTGAATAATTAGAAGCTACTGCAAACGAAAAATCTGCAAGCGTATAAATTGCGCCGCCCATGACACTACCCACGGCGTTCTTATGCTTATCGCATACCTTGAACGAACATTTCGAGTAATTCTCTCTGCAATCTTCTATAACAATATCTGTTGCATCAGTTGCAAATTTATCCTGAGAAAAATACTGTCTTGCTTCGTCAATGCTATTCATTGTTATCATTCCTTAATTTCTTTAATATATTTGAATTCACTAACTACTCTTTTTCGCTTGAAAACGATACTATATATAAGTCTATATGGATAAGCAAACGGCAAAAGTATCTTATACTTTCTTACAACCGGATACATAGTGTAGATGTAATCAGGCTTTGGAAATGCACGCTTTAATATATGAGTAAATTTAGTTTTCTTTGTGATTTGTTTATCGTCAGAAATTTGCTTCATATGGTTTCTAACACGATTTTCAAAGGTTCCATAAGTCCCGGAACTGAGCGAATACAAAACAAATTCCATTTCATCGTCAGAAAGCTCTTGCGGCTGTTCAGACGAGAACAGCTTGAGCGAAACACTTCTGCACAGCTTTTCATAATCATCGAAGCCGGCTTTCTTACACTCATCAGAAATGTAATTATAGTCGTAAGCTTTACCAAACTTTTTAAGGCAAACATAAACATCCAGTAAAAGCTTAAGACCGAAGCCGCTTCCCATATAATGCTTATACGCATGCGAAACGGTATGGACATAGAAATCCTCATCAGAAAAATGGTATCCGAAGCTATTGTCTGTATCCTTGACAAGTATTCTCTTTACATCAGAATAATATTCATACAGGCATCGTGGCGATTCCTCGCTGTAAAGCTTCAGATGCATTTCAAAATTCAGAACAGGCTTTTTCTGATAGGTATCGTGATGTATCTTGCCATAACCTTTTGTTGTATACCCATGGCTTTCAAAATACTCTCTTATTTTCGCCTGATACTTTGAATCAAACAGAATATCATTATCTGACATCTGACGCATATAGACCTGTGGATAGTAATTCATAAGCACAAGTCCTTTAAGGAGAACGTACCATATTCCGTTTTCCTCGAGATAGTTTATAAGCTGTTCCCTTTCGGCATCAAACAGAATTATTCTGTATAATGAGTTGTTAATCTCGTTACTCCAGCGTTCCTCTTCAACACCAGCTTCAACGATAGAATGTGCAACGGCTGCAGTTATGTTATGCTTTACTGCAAGTCTGTAGATTTCGTCAAGATTCATTTTATCGACTCTTGATTTATCTGCCTTCTTTGCGTTAAGCGAGCAATAGAGCAGATACACTATATCAAAGAAATTTTTATTCAGATTTTCCTGTGACATAGCACACCTCCTCAAAAATTTAAATTGCGGCGAATTCATCCGCCGCAATCTACTGAAACAATTATTCGCTTACTTTACCGAATTCCTTTTTAACAGCTTCAAGTGCGGCAACGATAACCTTATCCATATCATAGTACTTGTACTCACCGAGACGTCCACCGAAAATTACATTCTTTTCGTTATCAGCGAGAGCCTTATACTTAGCATAAAGCTCGCTGTTCTTCTCATTGTTTACAGGGTAGTATGGTTCATCGCCAGGCTTCCACTCTGCTGAGTACTCTCTTGAAATTACAGTAGTTGGCTGTGTGCCGAATTCAAAGAACTTATGCTCGATAATTCTTGTGAACGGTGTATCGCCGTCTGTATAGTTAACTACTGCATTTCCCTGATAGTTAGGTGTATTGAGCTCTTCAGTTTCAAATCTTACACTTCTGTATTCGAGGTTACCGTAGCAGAAATTATAGTAAGCATCGATAGGACCTGTATACACAATCTTATCAGCCATAGCGTCAAGCTCCTGCTTGTCCTTGAGGTAGTCCTTTTCGAGAATTACATCAATGCCATCGAGCATAGCTTCAACAATCTGTGTGTATCCGCCGATTGGGATACCCTGATAGCTGTCGTTGAAGTAGTTATTATCGAATGTCATTCTTACAGGAAGACGCTTGATAATGAATGCAGGAAGCTCCTTGCAGTCACGTCCCCACTGCTTTTCTGTATAGCACTTAACAAGCTTCTCGTAGATATCTCTACCTACAAGTGAGATTGCCTGTTCTTCAAGGTTCTTTGGCTCACCTGTAATTTCCTTACGCTGTTCCTCGATGATTGCAATAGCCTCGTCAGGTGTTCTGATATTCCACATCTTTGCAAATGTATTCATATTGAACGGCAGGTTGTAAAGCTCGTCCTTGTATCTTGCAACAGGAGAGTTTGTATAACGGTTAAACTCAGCAAAACGCTGGATATAGTTCCATATGAACTTGTCGCTTGTATGGAAAATATGAGCGCCATACACGTGAACGTTTATATCACTTCTCTTTTCTGTATAGATGTTTCCTGCTATGTGATTTCTCTTATCTATAACAAGACAGCTCTTGCCGTTCTTCTTTGCCTCATAAGCAAATACAGCTCCGTAAAGACCTGCTCCAACAACAAGATAATCGTAATGCTTTGCCATTTATTTGTCCTCCATTCTTTCGTCATATGCTGAATAAACGCAATGTGACTTATACTTTTTTGGTGAGAAGAGTGCTTTTCTGAGCCACTCTCTTGAACGCTTCTTTTCGCTTTCAAGGATTTCATTTACAGGCTTATAGTCAACAGGCTCTATGAGGGCCTTATTGCCAACGATAGCCTTAGGGTCTGTTACAAATCTATGCATAAGGTTAAACAGACCGAGCAGTGATTCAAATCTGGAAAGACCTCTGCGTGGATTACCGATACCGATAAACGGTCTTTCAAAGATAATACCGAAGCTTATACCGTGGCATGAGTCTGTAATAAGGAACTCACAGTTCTTGATATAATAGAGCCAGTCCTCGACCTGAACATTCTCAGGAATTTCGCCCATTTCAGCCATCTTTTCAGAGTTGCCCTTGAATGTCCATGGGAGTCCGTCGAGAACGTTTATTACCTTTAATCCAAGCTGTTCGGAAACCCACTTAATTGCTTCCTTCTTTTCATCAGTCGGGTCAAGGATATAGGTTGTAATGAACTTCTCATCCTTATCCGGTCTGTTGTTTGCAGCAGACTTTTCAGTAAGCTCTACGAAAATTTCCTTATCTGCAGCGAAAACAGGGTCAAGCACCTGGGTAGCTTCTACACCATAGGTTTCCTTACAGATACGAACACCGTCTGCTTCTCTTACAGAAATAGCATCAAATCTTTTCATAAGAGCTGAGATTGATGTTCTGTCATTCACATTACAGAAGTCTTTGGCATGTCCGAATGATGCAGCATAGGAAAGCATCTTCTTTGAATTGTCAACAAAGTTGAAATAGTAAGACATACCGAAGTTCTTACTGATGCCTCTGTTCCATACCTGGTCACAACCCATAATGAAAGTATCAACGTTATTATTGAGAGCCTTGAGCTCGCCAAGTCTGTACTTACGGCTTATGTCGTAATGCTCAAGGGCAAATCTTCTTGAATGAGTCATTCCCTGCTCAACGTCAGAATCGGTAATAAGAGGCTTGTCAATCATAAGAACAGTAAGACCAAATGACCTTACAAGCTCGTGGAGAGCATAGTATGTTGCAACACTTCCATAGTTACAGCCAGGCCATACACCCATAATTGCAACGTCAAACTTACGCTTTGTTGCATAGTCGAATGCCTTATCCATACTTGCACCTGCATTGATATACTTGAAGTACAAATCGTGTGCAGGATGTGTCTTAAAGGAATGATTGAAAGGCTGACCGTGAGTGAGAATATAGTCGATATCAACTTCTTCAAAGAGGTCGAGCTTTGAACGGAACTGTTCAAGGAGCTTTTCTCCCTTTTCAGTATTTACAACGACGATTGATGTACCCTTTCCGTCGTCAAAGCTTGCATTGTACTTGTTTACGCCCCAGAAGTCAGCGAGTGTTATATCACCCTGTCTTGGGAGCTTTGCAAATGTACAGTGACCGCATGACTTTCTTACAGAAATACATGGGAGGAACGCTTTATAATAAGGGTCAGTAACTCTTGTTTCGTGGTGCTCTGTTCCGTCTTTATACTTAACGTTCATTTCAGTAGACCAGCCGAAATACTCCTTGCTTCTGAAGCTGAGCTTTTCGATATTATCCGGTCCGCCGTGATAGTCATTTATATACTTTTCAAAAAGCTTAGGTGACGGACTTCCGTGACACATAAGGTCAAGCGAGAACAGGTTTTCATCGCTTATGTTCTTTGCTTTGAGATATGCGTCAAGGCCTGCAACCTGACATCCGCATCCACAGAAGAGAGCCATTTTGCCATTCTTTAAAACCTCGCCTATCTCTTTATAGACTGTATTAGTGTCACTCTGGACATACTTTGATTCTCTCAGAGGTGCCATTTCATCTTCGCTTGAAACAACTCTGTGCTTGAGCACAAACTTATCATCATAAGCAGCACCGCAAACAACGCCGCCGTTATCGAGGACATAGTTTGAAGCTAAGGTGAAAATACCGCCTGATGAACTTTCCATTCTGACCTTTTCCTTTGAAGCAAAGGCAGCATAGCACTTTGGTCTTTCATAAGCTGTGTAGGATGGGTTATAAGCCGGGCATTTCTTTATACAAAGTCCGCAGTTTATACACTTCTCAGCATCAATAACAGGCTCTAAGAAGCCCTCCTTGTTATGCTTCATTTCAATTGCATTTACAGGACAAAGATTATAGCAAGCTCCGCATCCGGTACAGTACTCTGACTTTAAATCAGCAACTGTTACAGGATTTTCTGTCACAGTCTTGAGCTCCTTAGGCTCCTCTGCAGGAGCTGACGGTGATTTATTATCTGCAACAGGTGAATAATTTACTTTATCAGCGTCAAGGAATGCTCTTCTGGCAACCTTTAATTTGCGAATAAACTTCTTTACCTTTTTCATATACCAAGGTACTCCTTCCAGAATTCTTCTGTTGTAAAATTCTTGAATTCATTTCTATAAGCCTGTTCAACCTTAAGGTGATTCTTCTTATAGTTCTTCATGGTCTTTCTGTATCTCTTAATGAGCTTAAAGCATCTCTTTCTGCTCATTTCACGCATACATGCTGTATTATCGTTAGGGTTGAGAGCGATAAGACGCTTTCTGCGGAAGTTCTTACCCGGTACAAAGAACCAGTCAAAAGCCACAACCTCAGGCCAACGTCTGAGCATAAAGCCAGGCAGGAGATGTCCGTTGATTGTAAGAACATATATACCCTTCTTGAAAAGGTTAAGACGCTTATATGAATAGCAATCTGCATTAGCGATATTATACTCACTAGGAAGCTCTGAAACAGGAACGAGCTTATCGTTCTTTCCTGCGTGCTCCTTGAGGCACTGCTCGCCTACAGTATTCTTGAGGAAGTCAGGACCCTGCATAAAGTCGTCAATTGCGTCAAGAATCTGCTCAGCGTTGTTATAAGCAAATCTGGTGATTTCCTTCCAGAACAGTTTTCTCATACGCTTGATAAAGTCAATATCAGAACAAATCTGAGTTGTTGCCTGGATAACAAGGCTGTTTCTATGAACCTGATAAAGCTCCATTGCGGCGTTGAACTTACCGGCAAAGCCTACGTGCCAGATAGAAATACCGTTCATTGTGAGGAACTTAGCATTATTTCTCAGGCTGAACTCTACGTCGTCACCTCTTACAAACACAGGGAGAGGGAGACCGTTCTTTTCGATAAGTGTCATAGGAATACAGCAGAACCACCAGCCTGCGTAGCAGTTATCCTGCTTTCTGTTTCTCATTTCTTCGTTATCAAGAAGTGAGGAAACATTACGCATATCGAGTCTGCTCTTGAGAGGTCCGTAAGAACCATCAGCCTTGTGAACATATCCTACGTCTTCATACTGAACCTGTCTTAAGTCATAGTCGAACATAGCACCGCTTACGAATGCTTCTTCAAACTCAGGCTTTACTATTCTGAGCAGGTAATATGTTCTGAAGAGGCTTTCGCACATAACCATAACGTCGTCGTCCATAAGAAGAACGTGAGTTGGCTTGGCATCGAGGTGGATAGCTTCAATCATACCTCTTGTGAATCCGCCTGAACCGCCGACATTAGGGTTTGGATAAACGATAAGGTCCTCGCAGTTATATTCTTCAGGGTTAAGAGTTCTGCCGTTATCAATAACGTGCACAAACAGCTTACCCTTCATATCGCTGCCTTCACAAAGGAGGTTTTCCTTGATGAGCTTAATGTTGTTCTTGATGAAGGCTTCCTTCCTGAAGGTTGTTGAAACAAGTGAAAGCTTAACATCACGGATGTTTTCTTCCTGAACATCTGCAACATAGCAAGCGTCATAGATTCTGAACTCTTCGTGAGCACAGATATTGAAGCTGACAAGTGGCTTATCGGTTGCAGGAATATCGATAACAATCTGTGTCTTCTCGTCGCTATCAAGAACCTTACTGAGAAGCTTTGAATAGTTTACATTCTTTGAGTTTCTGTATACTTCAAGGAACTCGATAACTCCCTTGCCCTTGAAAGTTATGCTGAGCTTAAAGCCTTCAACAAAGGTATGCTCCTTCCAGTTGTTAACCTGGAGGCAGTTGAAATATGATGTAAAATCAACTGTGTCATACTTTTTGATGATATGACATTTTTCATCAGGGTCATACATAATAGAAAGCGGTTCATTTTCTGCAATTCCTCTATGCATAAGCTCGCTGTATTTTCTAAGATTCGCGTCTGCGTCATACTTCATTACTATGTTCTGAAGCTTAAGTGTTTTTGTACTCATAATACTCACCTTTCTGTAATGTCTTTTTTGTTCTACTTATCTTTAAGCTTTTCTTTTTCAGCTTTTTCCTTAGCTTTCTTTTCTTCAATTGTAGCGAGATACTCGTCACAAACTTCCTTCATATCACCCTGCTTTACGACCTTACCCTTATTGAGCCAGATTGCCTTATCACACATAGCCTGGATATGATTCATATTATGTGAAACTATAAGAAGCGTTGTGCCGTTATTGAGCATCTGCTTCATCTTAGCCATACATTTCTTTTTGAAAAGAACGTCGCCAACCGCCAGAACCTCGTCAACGATAAGGATATCAGGCTCTACCATTGTTGCGACCGAGAAGCCGAGTCTTGACTTCATACCTGACGAGAAGTTTTTAACAGGAGAATCGAGGAAATCCTCAAGCTCTGCAAACTCTACTATTTCATCGAATTTCTCGTCGATAAACTTTTTACTGTATCCAAGCAGGCAGCCGTTAAGATAGATGTTCTCCCTTGCTGTAAGCCTTGGGTCGATACCCGCACCGAGCTCAATAAGAGAAGCTACAGAGCCCTTTACTGTCACAGTACCCTTGTACGGCTTCAGAATTTTGCTGATAACCTTGAGAAGTGTTGACTTACCGCTACCGTTAGTATCGATAATAGCCCATGCTTCACCCTTTTTAATCTTAAGGCTTACATCCTGCAGCCCTAAAAACTCCTGGAACATAAGCTGTCTTTTAACGAGCTTTATAAAATACTCTTTAAGGTCATTGATTTTTTCTGTTGCTTTATTAAATCTGATAGTTACATTATCAACATCGACAATATACTCATTATCAGAAGGCTTGTTAATTACATCACTCATTTCCAAACCTCCTTAAATATAGAGTATAAACTTGTCCTGGCTACGCTTGAAAGCAAATGTACCGATAAGGAACATAATAATTGCATAACCAAAGCCAAGCAGTAAATCTGTGCCTGTCAGCACCGCCCAGTCAGGTACAGTACCTTCAACAGTAGGAACCCAGATAAAATATCTGAACTGCTTAATATAGATATAAACCGGATTGAGATATTCTATAATCCAAGCCAGATACTTAGCCAGAGGGTCTGCACCGGAAGCAATCTGCTGCTTTGCCTTCTCATAGAACATACCAATATCGTAGAAAATAGCAGAACAATAAGTTAAAACTGTGATAAACGCTGTATAGATATATCTTATATCTCTGAAGAACACATGGAGCTGCGCGAGAAAAATGCCGAAGCCTACTGCAAAAATATAAGCTTCAATTATTACGATGATAATGCCGAGGTTTGCAAAGGAGAACAGGCATCTTCCGTCAATGATAGAAAAGAACGCCATAACTATTACCATAGCTCCAAGGCTGAACACAAGGTCAACCATAGCTGCGGTTATCTTTGACAGCGGGAACATAAACTTTGACACATAGGTCTTCTTCAGAAGTGATGAGTTATCCGTTATTGAAGTTAGTGCTCTTTGTCCCGAATGATTCACAAACTCAAACATTGTACGGCCTGCGAGGAGATATATCGGGAAATAAGACAGGTTTCTCTGGAACAGGAATGAGAATACAACCGACATAATAATCATTATGAGAAGCGGGTTGAGTATACTCCACACATATCCGAGAAAGCTTCTTCTGTACTTAAGCTTTATATCTCTTGCAACAAGCTGATACAGCAGGTCTTTATATTTAAACACCTCAAAGAAGGAGCCTTCCTTGGGCTTAAGCTTTTCTTTAATACTTGCCATTTTTGCCTCCGAGTTAATTTAATTAAAGTCGTGATTACCCCTTAATTTGTTATAGAGCTTTGAGGAAAGGATTTTAGTGAATGTCTTCTTACTGATATGGAGACGATTCATCATCATAAATGCCTTATACTGCTTTTTAGCAAGCTCATAAGCCTGTGGCATCTGCTCCTTTACGTTATCCATCATAAGCTTTGCCTGTGCTCTTCCCTGCTTTTTATCTTTCTCTACAAGGAGAACAGTTGTAAGATAGCTGATAAGCAAGCCCTGTGTTTTCATTGCATAGTAGCTTCTGCCCTTACATTTTTCCGGGAGTCTGACAGTCTTATATTCCTTGATAAGTCTTTCGATAACTGTCTTTGTATGAGATACTCTCTTAAGCTGATTTTCATCTGAAACGCTCTGTGCTACGTCGCCGATACGGTAGTTATAGATAAACATGTCAATCGGTGTTATGCTCTTTGCGTAGCAACAAGGATATGTTGCATATTCGTGGTCTTCATAGAAAACATGTTCAGAAAGCTGTATGCAATACTTCTTATAAAACTCAGTGTTATAGGTTATGCCGTGAAATGTAAGGCTTCTGTCGAAGCTTTTCCACTGTGACATAACATTCTTAAAGGTATAAGCTTTTCCGAAAGCGTCAGGATAACTTTTCCACTTCCTGACCTCGTTTGTTGAAATATCTGTTGTATAATGGTGAGTAAGTACAACATCAGAATCTATCTGCGACAGCTTATTGACAAACGCAGGCAGATTCTCTGTTTCAACCCAGTCATCAGCATCTATTACCTTGACATACTTTCCCTTTGCCGCTGAAAGACCTGTATTCAAAGCTCCGCCGTGTCCCTTGTTTTCCTGAGATATAACTCTAACTGATGTGGGAAACTTTTCTGCATATTTTAAACCTATACTCTCGGTAGAGTCGGTTGAACCGTCATTTACTATGATGATATCGAGCTTGTCCAGAACTTCTTCACAAAGAAGCGATGAAACACACTTGTCCAGAAACTTCTCACAGTTATAAGACGGAATGACAACAGACAGTATCTTGTCCATAATTGACCTTCCTTTTATAATCAATCATCGAGTGATTATTTATTCTTTGTTCATTTTAGAAATCTTATTCTCGAATATGCCCTTGAATATTGAAACAAAGGCTTTACCCGTTGAAATATCCTTAGAATACTCTTTTCTTTTTCTAATAATATAATAAACCGCATATAATGAAGCCATAGGAAATCCCAAAATATATCTTGTTGTATTTCCCCTGTTTCTGA
Organism: Oscillospiraceae bacterium; assembly: GCA_017396665.1. Classification (GTDB taxonomy): domain Bacteria; phylum Bacillota; class Clostridia; order Oscillospirales; family Ruminococcaceae; genus UBA7477. Next base: position 18,753 of record JAFQLH010000060.1, read on the forward strand.
AAAACGTACTGTCAAAGCCCTTGAACCAAGTTGATTTATCCTGTGCGACAGTAGCAATTTCAGCGGGCACATAGTATATTTTAAGCTTTTTCTTTTCGCAGTCAGTTAAAAACTTGAGCTCTTCTTCTGCACCGTTTCCCGTACCTGCACCGAGCAGAGTATCAAATCTTATATCATTGTCGATAAGAGAACGGCGTCTGAACGAAATCTGCCACGAGCTTACCTTCATAGTGTTCGGAAACTTGAGTCTCATAACCTTGTTCTTGAAGGAAGGCTTCCTGTTTTTCATTTTAAAGATAATAACATCTGCGTCCTTGAGTCTGTTGTACGCAGTCAGAATCTTTCTTCTGTAATCATACTCGAAGACCTCGTCGTCATCGCAAAGGAGACAAATATCGGCATCAGATTTCTCGATTGCCATATTTCTGCTTCGTGTAAGTCCTCGTTCTTTAACAGAGTACATCTTAGCCATGCCAAACGGTGTCTTGCACTGAGCAAAAGAATCTTCGTCGCACTGATTTATTATGACGGCATCGCCTATGATTTTCGACTTTGACAGAATCGAAAAATCCTTCTGATGCATACAAGATACAAGCACGTCAAGCTTTAAATCAGCACCGGTTTTTGAGTCAGAAAAAGACAGCAACCAAGTCACCTCAAATCCTTAAAATACACGCAGTTATTCATTTTCTATTTTATCATAACTGAATTTTTATGTCAAGCGAATATCCTTTTACACGTTAAAATCCTATGATATTACTAAAGAAAGCGCTTGCAGTTAAGAAGTTTTGTAAAAATAGTCTTATCATCAGTAATTAGAACTATTCTCTTGACAAATAATCTAAAAAGGTATATAATACAATACGTTGATATTTTCGAGGTGTGGCTCAGTTTGGTAGAGCGCTGCGTTCGGGACGCAGAGGCCGTGGGTTCAAGTCCCGTCACCTCGACCAATAAAATCCGCAATGCTTTGAGGCAATCGAAAAGTGTTGTGGATTTTATTTTTTACGCATTATAAAAGCCTCCGCAAGCTTTGTATCTGCGGAGGCTTTCGTTATTCCATTTTAGATTTTACATACTCTATAACTTCTTCAGTTATAAAATAATCTTCGTGCTTTATATCACTAAAGATTTTAAGCTCTGAATCATCAAAGCAATCTGAAACCTTTTCCTGAAGAGTTGCGTCAAGTGTTGTATCAGCATTTGAGCCTATTACATATACAGGACACTTGACTTCCCTTGCATATTCCGATGCCTGAATATTATTTGAAATAAACACCTTCAGAGGTCCCCAGAAAATCGGTGTCATCTTATTATACAAGTCGGCAACATCTCTGTATCCGGCTGCTAAAACCAGACATTCAGCCTCACGGACGCTTGCAAGGTATGTAGCCATTCCGGCACCGTAGCTATGACCCATAATCACGATTTGTGATTGTGGGTATTCTTTTTTAACCCAGTCATACAGGTCTGTTGCCGTTTGCTGCATTGTTTCAAGATTCATCTTCCCTTTACTGTCCTGAGTGCCGTAATAGTCAGCTGAGACAAACGGACAGTCAAACGTACCCGAATAAGTTGCTACTGAATTATATGCGATATAATTTGAACCGCCAAAGAACAGAATCACATTATCGCTTGGCTTGTCAAGGTTATAACCATATCCCGTCAGCGTATCATTAAACTCAATAAACTGTGGTTCATAGGATATCTCGGTCATCTTTTTGGCATTTTTATAAAATGAATAGCTGACCTTCTGCATAACTGCATTGCAGAGAAAACCTATTATCAGCACCCACATTAGCACGAGCAATATACTTCTGATTATCTCCATTTTCTTTTTCCCTTTTATCATCATTTCACATACAGCTCCATATCGATACACTCCCATGTACCGATTGGCATTTCACAATTACGTCTACCGTATTCCTTGAAGCCCACCGATTCGTAGCAATGCCTTGCACTATCGTTATTTGCAAACACGCCCAAATCAATTCTCTTTACGTCCAGATGTTCCTTAGCATACTCGATACCGAGCCTTAACATTATTTTACCATTGCCCTGCCCTCTTAGTTCGGGATTAAGGACAATAAACCCAAACCTCACAGACGAATTATCGTCAGTAGGATAGCGAATTATAAAATGACCGATAGGATTTCCTTCGTCATCAACAGCTGTGAGCGGTATAAATCTTTTTGTTTCAATCTGCGGTGCATAGTGTTCCTCGATGTCATTATCTTGCATCGGGAATTTATTGAATCTGTCGGCTGACCATCTGTAAAACTCGGCTTCACTTCTGAGCCACTTGCAGATTACCGCAGAATCTTCTTTTTTATAATCTCTGAGAATCATATTATCCCTCCGATGTTTATTTTTTAAATTCTTCTCTTTGTTGAAGAACGCTTTTTCTAATGCGATGTATTCCTGTTCAGTGCATACTTCTTTGCACTTTATTTTATACTCATCTGAACGCTTTAGCATATCTATAATCTTAGTGCAAGGAAACTCATCACACAAATTACACCTGCTAACATTATGCTCTTTTGTACACTCAACAAGTTCATATGTACACTTCTTATGCGAATGGCAGCCGCTACAAGCAATTTCTTCATTTGTTACAACACTATCTCTCCAGCCTATTTTGTACCAAAGCTCAGCAACTGCTTTCAGTTCATCATCGGTGTGGGCGTTGTATCTTGGACATTCGATACAGTTATCGCCGCACAAAGTTATTTTCTCCTTCATTACTCTTCTCTAACAAATCTATCGAAAAACTCGCACTCGTTATCGTTGCAGATTTTAGCTTCCTTCAGTCTGCAATCCACATGGAAATCATGTCCGATTTCGGGACGGGTTTTATCACCATATATCTTGATTTCGCAAGGCACACCCAGTTTCGTCAGGTAATCATACATCGGCTGAGCACAGCCGAGCAGAAAATCACACTCAGCACTCATAATATATGACGGTGGGAAGCTTCCGTTCATATATTTTAGAGCGTCTACTCTTTCTAAAAGAGCATCATCAGGTGTTTTATCTACACAGTCTATATACTCTAAGAATACCTCGTCATTGCGTCTGAGTGCCATTGAACGTCCGTCATATGTACCACAATTCAGACCTAATGCCTTGACAGTTACCTTTGCAGCCTCAAAGTCAAAGAGCTTTGCAAAAGCTTCGTTTGTGAGGATTGTAGCGAAATGGCTTACAAGCTGTCCGCCTGCGGAATCGCCCACAAGCACGAGCCTGTCCTTATCGGCAAAGTATTCTGCGCCATGTTTTTCTATGAATTTCAAGGCATTGTTTATATCCTCCACAGCCCCAGGAAAACGTGTTTCAGGAGCAACACGATAGTTTATATTCACGACAGTAAAGCCTCTTTGTGCAAGGCCCATACAGTAGTACCGGTAGATTTCCTTGTTGCCGTAAACCCAGCCACCTCCGTGGATGTTGACTATGGTTGGCAAAGGTTTATTTGTGCCTTTTGGAACATAGATATCAAGCAGATTGTCTACTCCATGGACACCGTAAGAGATATTATCGAAGCGGATAATATCAGCAGGAGTAGTAAGACCTGCGTCACGCTTAGCGTCGTTCTCTGCCCAGTTAATTCGTAAGTCCTTGATATACTTGCTTATTTCCATAATTCTACCCCCCACCAAAGATTTATTTAATTATATCACATCAAGCCTGACATTTCAATAAAAAAAGCCGTACTTGTGTACGGCTTAAAAGTGTATTCAATTTCTAGGTCTTATTGAACTCCATTAAAATTAGTTTTGCTTTCAAATGTGCGGTTAAACGAACCAATTTCAATCAGGTTTCCTTCCGGGTCAGCGATATAGCAGGTACGCTGTCCCCAAGGCTCACTTTCAGGTGCCAATACAGAAACGGCACCCTTTGAAACAGCATCATCATATGCCTTGTCAACCTCTTCAAAGGTATCAACATAGAGAGCAATCTCAAAATGTCCGTTAAGGCCCTTTATATATTCATACTTTCTGCTCGTCATTTTCTCAAAATTCTTACGTTCATACAACATAAAAAGGGTTCCGTCTTTAATCAGATACACGTTTCCGGCGTTCTCGTCTTCTGTAATTTCAAAGCCGAGAACATCTCTGTAAAAGCGTATCATTGTCGGCATATCGTTAACAAGTAAACCAAATCCGTCGAGTCTCATACTATTTGCCTCCTTAAATTTTGCTATAAGTTATCAAATCACAAGCCAGTAAGTGTTTCAGAGAAAATCATTTTTAGAACACCTGTCGGGATATCCTGCCCCAGATAGATTTGAAGCATTCCCTTCGGAGTTATTTTATAACCCGATAATTCGTCCTTGTACTTAATTATTTCTTTTGCTTCAATGTTGATGTGGTCTTTGAAAGGTATAAGTCTTACAAATGAATCCCCGAGATAATAGCTGGGGATTTTTGCCCACAATGTTTCATTCAAGTCACAAGCTGTGCTCTTCAATATAATTTGTCTGAGTTTACAAAACAAATCCGAAACTTCTTTCGGGTATTTTTCCATATGCGTTTTAATCTGCTCATTCATATATAAGCCTCCACTATCTCTTTTTATAGATAACAAGCTCGGGATTTTCGCCGTTTTCTTCATAGGTACAGATAAGGATAAACTCCATATTTGCGGCAATACCAAAGCATCTTCCGCCAAACTCGCTTTCAAGCTGGTTTCCCAGGTATGTAGCGTTGTCATCGAGATATTTTACTGTCTTTCCGTTAGGCAATCTATATTCGAGGTTTATGTAGCTTCCTACAAGTGCGTTAAGCTTTTTAAGCTGCGGCATTCCTTCGACATTAAGTGCATTTATTTCATCAATAAGCTGTTGTTTGAACTGCTCAAAAGCCTTGTTACCGCCAAGCTCGTCATAACGTTTCCAATAATCAAGTTTCGGGAGAGTTGCTTTAAGATATGCACGGACTTCATCCTCAGAATGCTCATCGCTGACCATATTCTTAACGCACACGTCAATGAGGTCGTCCATATCGCTGTACATATATTCACCGTCAGCGTAGCACCATTTACAGTAATTCTCGTTGAAGTTGCCGTCTGTTTCACGGCTTGTAACAGCATCTTCAAGCGGCATTCCGCAGCACTGACATATAAGCTCTCTTGGTGAACCGAGAAGTGTATTGATTGACACATCAAACAGCTTTGAGAGCAGCTTTAATGTTTCTGTATTAGGGATTGTGTCACCGTTTTCCCAGCGTGAAACAGCCTGACGAGTAACAAACACCTTTTCAGCGAGCTCGTCCTGTGACATTCCGCTTTTTGTACGAAGCTTTAAAATAATATCTTTTGTTTCCATAATCTCACCTCGATGATATTATATCACACAGCAGCTTCACCATCAAGCAACCCGCTGTTGCTGTTTTCCGTTGCACTATCTTTTTGCCGGGACATCCATAACAATATTGCCGCAATACTTACACTTATGACTCACGTTAACTAATTCTTCGAACCGTGAAACTTATCGAGTCTATATACAATTATAACACATTGTACAGAAAAGTTCAATTTATTTATATGACACAATTGCTTGCAATAGGTTATTGTCTATGTTATAATAATCTCACAGGGTAACCTGAATTTAATTTTGGAGGAAGCTGTTTGACAAAGAACAACACCTTAGCGATTGTACTGTAAACGAGAGGTTTGCAATACAACACCGCACTCCTCTCGTAATTGGAGTCAATCAATTATGAAAGGAATTTTACCATGAACAACACACATTTACGTTTAGAAACAAAGAATGATTACAGAGCAGTTGAGGAGCTTATCCGTGAGGCTTTCTGGAATGTATACAAGCCGGGCTGTGATGAGCACTATTTTGCTCATATGATGAGGCATCACGAAGACTTCATTCCCGAGCTTTCATTTGTCATTGAGCTTGGCGGAGAAATTGTTGGCAGCATTATGTACACAAAAGCCAGGCTTATTGATGAAAACGGAGTAACAAAGGATATTCTCAGCTTCGGACCCATCTGCATTTCTCCAAAGCTCCAACGAAAAGGCTTCGGGAAAAAGCTTATTGAGCATTCGTTTAACAAGGCTCGTCAAATGGGCTACGATACTGTTGTAATATTCGGAAATCCCGCAAACTATGTAGGATGCGGATTTGTAAGCTGCAAAAAGAAAAATGTTCAGTTCGGAACTGACAATTTTCCGACTGCACTACTTGTTTGTGAGCTAGTGCCGAATGCACTTGATGGCAAGCTGTGGCGGTACATTCCCAGCAATGCTGATGCCTGCTGTGAAGATACAGTTGCTGTTGAGGAGTTTGATGCAACATTCCCGCCAAAGGAAAAGGCGTGGATGCCAAGTCAGGAAGAATTCTATATTTACTGCAATTCAAGTGTAATACGCTAAACGTAGCACTCCCCTTGTATGTCAAAGATACAAGGGGAGTTTTTCTTTTTTAACTTCAAAGTGATTTATAATATATTCTGCTGTCATCGTTATAGATATCAATACGGTTTTCAAGGTATGAAAAGCCGTATTTTTCATACAGACCTACATGGTCGGTTGCAATATAGACCTTCCTTGCGCCTTGTTTCTTTGCAAGTAAGCAGGCATAATCTATGAGTCTACCGCTATATCTATTGCCTCTGTATTCGGGAGAAGTATAGACAAACCCAATCCAAGGATATAGGGTGTCATCATCTATACAGTCACGCTTTGTAAGTGTACAGAAAGAAACCAGCTTTTCGCAGTCAGACATAATAAGCAGCCTGCCATCTAAAACCTCATCAAATCTGTTTTCTGACATAAAGCTTGCCAAAAGCTTTGCTGCTGCCCAGTCACATTCTCTGATTTTTTCAATCCAACACGATTTATTTGAGAGGTCATTGAAATCAGTTATCTGCATTTTGCACTCAACAAGCTCATTTATATAGCTATACGCTTTTGAATAATCCCTTTGAGGATTGTCTACAACTACGCTCATTACAGGAAGCTTATTAAGTATAGAAAGCTCACGGCGCTGTCTTTCCTTAAGGCAAGTAATATATCCCTCAAAGCCTTTGGCATTTATACTTATACCATAGCCGCCGTTTGTGTGGTAGCTCATAACAGCGTCAAGCCAGCCTTCACGTTCTTCTGATGCTTTCATTACGCTTTGTGCGATATCATCATTTTTAAGATACACGACACATGGATTCAGAGGCTCTATTATCTTTACTATATCATTTATGTACGCATAGCTTTCCTCTTCACTCATATTGAATCGCATCATTGTTTCGCACATAGGATTTTGCAGAAGAACGCAATTGAAAACATAGATTGTATCCTTGTCTGCATTGTTTACAAACTCTCTCCACTTATCGAGCATAAGTGGTTTTTCTATCTCCCACGGCAGAGAATCATATATTTTGTATTTTAAAAGCTTGTCAAACAGCTCACCGCTAAAATCCGCCAATGATACAACAAATCCATCAGACTTAGGTTCTCCATACTTTTTGATTAAAGCCATTTCTTCATCTGTAAAAGCTGATTCTTCGCACTCTTCTACATAGGCGTGAAACTCATAATCTGCAGGGTGATTACATGTTCCCTCATCGACAAAAACTACCTTTGAATGATTCTTTAAAATGAGCTTTGAGATATACTCAGACATTGTGCTCTTTCCTGTACACGGGAGTCCTTCTACAATATACAGTCTGTTCACTATATTCACCTCGCAAGCTGAAATTCTGATATTATGATATCACACACAAAATGCTTTGTCTACAAGTGAAGGAAAAATAATTTTATAAAATTTTCAAAAAACTATTGACATATGAAAACCTAAGTGTTATACTCGATGTATGAGGTGTATTACTACGCATAGTACACCAAACAGAAAGGAGTGGAATTATGTTCAACATCGACCTCTCGAGCAGAGTGCCAATCTACGAACAATTATACAAGAAGACGCTCGAGCTTGCGATTAAAGGTGTATTGAAGGAAAACACACAGCTTCCGAGTGTACGAGGTCTTGCTAAAGATTTAGGAGTAAATCCGAACACAGTTTCAAAGGCTTATCAGCTACTTGAACGTGATGGCATAATTTACTCTGTATCCGGTATTGGTAGCTTTATTGCGAAAATCAACACAAATGCACTTATGGAGTATGCATTTGAGGATTTTGACAAGGCAGTTGAAGAGGCTCTGAAGGCGTCCGTTTCAAAAGAAGAGCTTATTGAAAGAATAAAAAACTTTAAGGTAGGTAATGGGCTATGATAGAAATCAAGAATATTTACAAGCAATTCGATGATAATTTTCTTGCTCTGAAGGACTTCAGCCTTCAGATTGAAAAAGGCTCGGCATTTGGACTTCTCGGTTCAAACGGTGCAGGTAAATCAACTCTCCTGCGTCTTCTCTCGGGTGTTTACAAGCAGGATGCCGGCGAGATTATCGTTGATGGAGAAAGCGTTTATGACAACCCAGCGATTAAACAAAAGATATTCTTTATAAACGACGAAACAATACAATTTGGTAATTACACACTTGAAAAGCTGAAGGACTTGTACAAGGGCTTATACCCGAACTTTTCAGACGAGCTTTTTGAAAGACTCAACAATAAAATCAAGCTCCCGACATATAAGAAGCTCAACCAGTTTTCAAAGGGTATGAAAAGACAGGCTATTGTAATAATAGGACTATCATGTCAGACTGAGTATCTGTTACTTGATGAGGCTTTTGACGGAATTGACCCTGCTATGAGAATCATAGTAAAGAGAATGCTTGTCGACGCCATGATTGACAGAGAGCTGACAGTTATAATTTCTTCACACAATCTCAAGGAGATTAGTGAAATCTGCGATTCTATTGCTTTTATTCACAAGGGTGAGCTACTCTTTGCTAAGAGTATTGAGTCTGTAAAGAACGAGATGCACAAGCTTCAGGTAGCGTTCAGCGAGGAAATCTCAGAAGACGCATTGGCAGGACTTAATATCATAAAGTCTGATAGAAATCAGAGTGTTCGCCACTACATTATCAGAGGAAACGCAGACGAGATAAGGGCTAAATTTGAAAGTCTGAATCCGATTATCCTCGACATTGTGCAGCTTACACTTGAAGAAATCTTCATCATAGAAATGGAAGAAAGGGGTTATGGAAATGACGCTGTTTAAAACTGATGCATCGAGACATTATTTCAAATGCGGATTACAAAAGAACTCAAAGCTGTTCATTGCAAGCATAGCATTTGAGGTGCTTAGCATACCTGTATTGCTGTTATCAGTTCTTTTAGAAGAGTCCAGCGGTATAGCAGGAATTCTCTCTGTATTACTTTACAGCTTCTTCTCATTTTTATTTGCAGGAATAGCTGTTATTCTGGGTATTCCGATTGCACTTAACAGCTTCTCGTATCTTCACAAGAAGCACGAGTCAGATACTTATCTCTCCTTCCCTCTTTCAAACAAGCAGAGATTCTTCTGCGATTATCTCTCAGGACTTATAACATATATTGTACCTGCGCTCGGTTCAATGATTCTCTCTGTTATCCTCAGCATCCTTATACATATCAAAGAACCTGATGAATATGTGTTTGGTGTTGGTGATACAGATTACACTATCATTTCATTCGTTCTGAAAATTTATCTATTTGCTATTATTTGTATGGTCATGCTGTACACACTTGCTGTTCTTTCAGCCGTACTTTGCGGAACATTATACGAGACACTTTCAAGCACATTACTTATAAACGCAGGTATCCCAGGTATGATAGCACTTATCACCCATATATGCTTCAACAAGGCGCCCGGTGTTGATACAGGATATATGATGCTCCCTGTTCTCGGGAAGACAAGTCCTCTCGGTGCTGTTATATCATTCGCATATTATCTCGATGAGGGAATAAAGGATTGCCTCAGCATTCCTACTTTCCTTTGGACACTTTTCTGGCTCTTAGCAGTAAACGCTTTGTACATTCTGCTTTCATACAAGCTTTACACCAAGAGAAAGGCTGAACACACATCAAAGCCTTACGCATTCAAGCTGTATAACAGGATTCTTATATCATGCCTGACTTTTGCAATAATCAGCATAATTCCAGCGTGGCCGGGCTTCTTCGCTATACCCGTACTTATATTCACAGCTGTTGTAAACCTTAGCTTTGAAACTATCACAAACAGAGGCTTCAAGAATTTTTCAAAGTCAATAGTTCGATGCATTGTTACAATCGGCGTATCGGTAATTATAATATTCGTACTCAACAATAAGTGGGCATTCGGTGCTTCAACCAGAGTACCTGATGTTGAGGATGTAGAGTCAGTTACAATTGATTTTTACGGATATCCTGCAGTTGATGGATACTATTACACACGCACCGTTGTCGAATACACGAGTGAAGAAGGAATCGAAATTATCACCGATATACACAGGGATTTTATAGAGAATTACGAATATAGAAGCGGTTCATTTGAATACGAGTCTCAATATGGTTACGGATATTATGACAGATATGATTACACACTTGTTTACAAGCTGAAAAACGGTCTTACAATGAAGCGTACCTTTACTTTATCTGAGGATACGGTTATTGGTCTTCATGCTCTTAATAACACTAAAGACTTCGCAGAATACACATGTGACAGAATAATTGAAAAATACGCAGACACCAACAAGCTTGTATTTGGTGTTAAACTCAAAAACGGATATGATGGTTACACGTCCTTCGCTATTGAAGCAAGAGACGGAGACGCCAGATATCTAAGTGAAGCCGAATATGATGATTTTTTAGAGGAGCTTTGCGAAGCAATTAAGACTGACGTAGATTCCCGAAATTCTGATGACATAATCACTGAAGAGAATATTTATATACGAATAAATATTGGTGGGCAATATGCATACATCCTAAAGTCAGATGTAAATTCTATCGCTGTACTTGAAAAGTATACCGATATTTAAACCGTCAAACGCACAAATCACCTTCGGGATTTCCGAAGGTGATTTTGTTTTATGCCTCGCTGAAGGAGTCCTTTCCCACAAAACACTGCGGACATTCAAAGTCATCAGGCAAGTCTTCAAATTTTGTACCGGGTGCTATCCCGATATCCGGTGCTCCCTTTTCCTCGTCATACTCCCAGCCACACACGTCACATACATACTTCTTCATAATTATCCTCCTTTAATACTGTGTGAAAATAAATATATTTATATATTTTTGTTGCAATATTTTGTTTGATGTGCTATAATGAGCTTTAGTGGTTACACTGATTATAACAGCTTAAATTAGCTGTAATTATTATTTTCAAAAATCGGAGGTTTATCTATGGCAAGAACAGTAAAAGAGCTTATGGATATGATTCGTGACAACGACATTCAGATGATTGACTTTAAAATTGTTGACATCAACGGTCAGTTCCGTCACGTAACAATTCCTGCTGAACAGTTCTCAGAAGAAACATTAACAGAGGGTATCGGATTTGACGCATCAAACTATGGCTATGCAGTAGTTGAAAAGAGTGACATGGTATTTATACCTGACCTTGACACTGCACTTATTGACCCGTTCTGTGGTGTTCCTACCCTTTCTATAACAGGTAATGCGATGGTTATCGACTATCCTAACAACCGCCCTCTTGACCAGTATCCAAGAAACATTGTTCTTGCTGCTGAACAGTACATGAAGGACACAGGAATTGCTGACACAATGCTCATTCTTCCTGAGTTTGAATTCCACCTCTTTGACAATGCAGGCTGGTCTGTAACCCCTGAAAGAATCGGTATGTATGTTGACACTCCGCAGGCTTACTGGAACAGTGAAACCGAAGGCAAGGGCTGTGTAGTTGCTCATCAGAAGAACTATCACATTGCAAAGCCTTTTGACACATCTTACGAATGCAGAAGTGAAATGTGTATCGAAATGCAGAAGGCCGGTATTCCTATAAAGTATCATCACCCGGAGGTTGGCGCTGCAGGTCAGTTTGAAATTGAACCAATGCTCGGTCAGATGTCAAAGATGGCTGACGCTACAATGATGATTAAGTACATTATTCATAACACCGCTCTCAAGTACGGCAAGGTTGCTACATTTATGCCTAAGCCTGTATATAACGAAGCAGGTAACGGAATGCATGTTCATATGCTTCTGCTCAAGGATGACGAGCCTGTATTCTCAGATGACAACGGCTACTCACACCTCAGCGAGACAGCTCACTACTTTATGGGTGGTCTTCTCAAGCATATAGGTGCACTTTGTGCTATCACAAATCCTAGCACAAACTCCTTCAAGCGTCTTGTACCGGGATTTGAGGCTCCTGTAACTGTTGGTTACGCAACATCAAACAGAAGTGCGGTTATCCGTATTCCTGCTTACGCTAAGACACCAAAGCTCAGAAGATTTGAAATCAGAAATCCTGACGCTACCTGTAACCCATACCTTGCATATGCTGCAATTCTTATGGCAGGTCTTGACGGTGTCAAGAACAAGATTGACCCACACGCTAACGGCTGGGGTCCATACGACTTCAATCTGTATAAGCTTTCTGACGAAGAAAAGGCAAAGCTTTCATCGCTTCCTACATCTCTCGACGCTGCACTTGATGCACTCGAAGCTGACTACGGATTCCTTATGGAAGGCGGAGTATTCCCGGAACAGCTTATCAAGAATTTCATTGCAAACAAGCGTAAGGAATGCTTTGAGCTTTCTAAGATTCCTCACCCTGCTGAGTTCGACAGATACTTCAATCTCTAATTCTTATATAACAATTACAGGCACATCGGGAGTCTTCCCTTTGTGCCTGTTTTTTATAGCTCCAAGACCATAAAGATATCAGATTTTATGCTATCGTTATATTTTTCCGTATCAACAAACCCTGCCTTCGTATAGAGTGCTATCGCTTTATGACTTGTAGACAACGAGTCAAGATACATTCTTTTATAGCCAATTCGCTTTGAAAACTCAATAGCCTTGTTCAGAAGCTTTCGACCGTAGCCCTTGCCGTGATACTTTTCAAGCAGATATAATGATTTAAGCTCACAGCTCTCGCAGTCCAGTTCCTTGACAGCGACTGCACCGATTATACCGTTCTCATCGAACATACACCAGAAGGCTTTGAATTTATTCTCTATATCATTATAGAAGCTATGTCTTCCGTTTATATCGAGAGCTCTTCCTGACTCGGGGAGACAGTTTTCTAAAAATTCTAAAAGCCCTTTTTGAAAATTCTTATCATATCTTATCGGTTCGAACGAGGTAATCATAGCTTTAATTACTCCCCTATTTTTTCTAAGGTATCTTTGCGGATTTCTTCACGAAGCTCTTTGAGATAATCTGAAAATTCTACCTTATCATCTGCGTATGTTTTGTTCAGCTCATATTCCCTGTCAATCCAGGTTGAGAGGTCAGAAATGTTGTGCTGGATAAGGGCTTCGAGACTGTCAATTGCTTTATATATTTTCGCTTCTATTGTTTCACGTTTTTTCATTTCGTCATAGAGGGAATACATTTCTACTCTCTGATTTTCAGGAAGCGTACTCACCCAGTCAGACAGCAACGTTTCCTCTGTCTTTTCATTTGCATTTGTTTTTTCAAAGGTTGGTATATCCCCTGTAAAGGCTTCACCCAAATCGTGAATGATACACATTCTTATAACCTTATCCATATCGGCATCGGGAAACTCGTCCTTGATAAAAAACGCTATGAGAGTCATCATCCAGCTATGCTCTGCTACGCTTTCATGACGTCCGTTTCTCGTATAGCAATGGCGGGTTGCGTCTTTAAGTCTCTCGGCAACACTTACAGCTTCAAGTAATTTTCTTGGATTCATAGATATGCTTCCTCTTTTGAGTTCAATTAAAGAACCTTATTGTCGTTAACTACAAGCTTGAACTTTGTACCGAGGGTTTCTGCTGCCGCTCTGCTCATAAGCATTCTGCCAAGGAAAATATCAAAGTACTCATACATTGTACAGATATTCTCGTCAATTTCAAGATAGAGCGTTATCTTTTCGGGAGTTACTTCGAGTGTATTGCCGGTAACGGCAAAGTTTACTCTGTCGTGAATGTCAGAAGTAATATGCTCAACCTGCTTTACACGAGAGCGTCTAACGTCTGTTTTATCAGCAATTATAAGTGCGGCAGAAACTGCATCAACTGCACCGCCTGTTGATTCATCGTGATTTGAAATAGCTGATATCACCGTTACCCTGTCAACTATGCTCATATCGGTTTTAGACAGAATATCATTAGCAAGGAGTGCACCGTATTCAGCGTGGTGTGTTCTGTTTACGGCATTACCTATATCATGCATATATCCGGCAATTTTAACAAGTTCGGTTTCCTTTCCGGAATAACCAAGCTTTGAAAGAATAAGAGCAGCTCTTGTAGCAACAAGCGTTGTATGTGCGGCTGAGTGGTCTGTAAATCCGAGAACATCGAGATTTTTTGATGCTTTATCTATAAGGGCTTTTACGTCTTCATTTGAAACTATATCGGCGTATGTCATAATACCCGCCTCCTTATCTGTTCTTTTTTCAATTATACTATACTCCAAATTATTTTTCAATGTGTTTTTAACGTCAAATAATTAATTTACGAAAACGTTTTTGTTCACTTTTTGGTAATTTAATATGTAAAATAATCAAAATTAATATGATTTCTATTGAAATTTTATGCAACTTGTGGTACTCTTAAAGTAGAATATTATTATGAGGGGATGTAACTATGGATAAAAGAGACGAAAAATCAAATAATACTTTTATAGTTACATATGACTGTAAGAGTAAAACCTATTCTTGCCTTACCGACCTGACTGAGCTATGCAGCATTTCCGGTGACGGATGCATCTGGAAGTCACTGTCTGAATGCGGTGTAATAGACAAGGATACCGCTAAGGAGCTTTGTAAGCAGACAGAGCTGGCTTCTGTATCTGACAGACCTGTTGCATACTTCAAGGAGATTGACCTTATACAAAACGGCGTAAAGCGCAGATGCAATGTCGGAATCATACTCACAGCTCCTCAGACAACAGTTACTGTTACATTTACTCTTACACCAGCCAACAAGGGTGTATCTGAAGCAACAGGCACTTCGCAGAACGATGAGCTTACAGGACTTCTTAACACAAGGGCATTCTATGATACTGTTGAGTATGAGCTTAAGTGCAACAGCGACATTGCATCGGCAGGAAAATATGCATTCATTTACTTCGACATTCAGCGATTCAAAGCAATCAATGACCTGTTCTCAATGGCCAAGGGCGACGAGCTTTTAGTATACATCGCTGACAGAATTCTCAGCTTTTTGTGTGACGGAGAATGCGGATGCAGAATCGGTTCTGACAGATTCGTAGTTTTTATGAAGTGCACAGAAAAGACACCTGAAGATTTTGTAGCATATCTCGTTGACTCTATTTCAAAGTACGACATACCATTTGAGGTTACATTCAATGCAGGCATATTCCTCACAACGCCTGAGCCTCTTATGATAAATACTATGGTTGACAGAGCAATTCTTGCGCAGTCTTCTATCAAGGGCAGCTACACGGTAAGATACAACTATTTCACTGAATCGCTTAGAAATCAGATGCTGGGCGAACAGGAAATCGTAGGTATGATGGCAACTGCGCTTAACGAAAAGCAGTTTATTGTACATTATCAGCCGCAGTATAATCACTCGACAGGAATGCTTATCGGAGCTGAGGCACTTGTAAGATGGAACCATCCTGACAGCGGAATTATTTCCCCGGGAATATTCATACCTATATTTGAAAAGAACGGCTTTATCACGAACCTTGACCTTTATGTATTCGAAGAAGTCTGCATATTCTTAAAGAAATGTATTGACAAGAAGCTTCCTGTTGTACCTATATCAACAAACTTCTCAAGATATGATATATTTGTTCCTGACTTTGTCGAAAGACTTGAAGCAATCAGAACAAAGCATGATGTTCCTGTAAAGTATCTAAGAGTAGAAATTACCGAATCCGCAGTTGTTGGCGGAAGCCAGCACACAAACGACATTATCAAGAAGCTTCACGACTGTGGATACATAATTGAAATGGACGATTTCGGCAGCGGTTATTCTTCACTTAATGTTCTTAAGGACATTGAGCTTGACATCATAAAGCTTGATATGCAGTTCCTTTCTGACGCTTGTGATGACAACAAGAAGGGCGGAACTATTCTGAGCTCTGTTGTAAGAATGGCAAAGTGGCTTAGCATGCCTGTTATTGCCGAGGGTGTAGAAAGCGTGGCACAGGCTGATTTTCTTAGAAGTATCGGTTGCGACTACATTCAGGGCTATCTTTACTCAAAGCCACTTCCTGAAGAAAACTATGTTTCGCTCATAAGCGGAAACGAAATCGGTGCTAAGATTCCACAGCTTAGTCTAATAGATACTCTTAATGCGTTTAACTTCTGGGACCCTAAGTCAATGGAGACGCTTATATTCAGCAACTACGTTGGCGGTGCTGCAATATTTGACTACCACGACGGTCAGATAGAAATACTGAGAGTAAACAAGAAGTATCTTGAAGAGCTCAGTATGAATCTTTCTGAAAAGGACCTTATCGAGTCTGACCCGCTGAGATTCTTCGATGAAGAAAACAAAAAGATTTACCTCGATATGCTCGAAAGAGCTATTGCGACCGGCGAAGAGCAGGAATGTGAAACCTGGAGAGATATTGCTTCGCCATGCTGCGGAACAGACCGTTTCTGCATAAGATGCAGTGTAAGAATGATTGGCGGCAGCGGTGACAATTATCTGTTCTACGCTATGATTAGGAACATTACTTCTGAAAAGCTTTACTACGAATCCATACTTGACAGCGAAAGACGTTTCAAGTACGCAAGTGAACAGGTTAACATCTACTACTGGGAGTACACGATTGCAACAAAGGAGATGCGACCTTGCTTCAGATGTATGCGAGACATGGGACTCCCTCCGCTTCTCACAAACTACCCTGAGCCTGTATTTGAACGTGGTATCTTCCCTATGGAATACTATGAGCTGTACAACGACTGGCACAGACAGATAGCGGAAGGTGTCGAGCATCTTGAAGGTGTATTCTTCCTTACGCCTAACAGAATTCCTTTCAGAGTCAAATACACTACAGAATTTGATTCAAACGGCAGACCTATTAAGGCATATGCCTCTGCTGCACTTATTGTTGAATAGTAATTTTTCTTCACCCGATAGCAAAAAAGCTGTCGGGTGAAAAGTTTTTTATTTTTTCGACAAATTTCGACAAATAATTTTAAAGCGATATGCTATAATACAGTTGTCGGTTATCCTATCCGACTAAAT
The DNA here is from genome assembly GCA_017396665.1 of Oscillospiraceae bacterium. Lineage (GTDB taxonomy): Bacteria > Bacillota > Clostridia > Oscillospirales > Ruminococcaceae > UBA7477. The sequence goes on from JAFQLH010000060.1 coordinate 36,003, forward strand.
ACAACCCAAATGAAGCGTCGGCTGAATTATTTCAACCGACGCTTCGAACTTTATTTATTGAATTTTAATATCGAGTATTGAGCAGTTTTCATCTGTGGAAAGTGTAAGAACATTACTGTCTTGTGCTTCCGACGGGATGTCAAGCTGATACTCTGCAAAATCATCAAATGCATTTGCGGGAGTTACAGCGACCTGTGAGGTTACACCATTTCCGAAATCAGCTCTCAGTGAAGATGGCTTAACTGTTGACTGTGCAGAAACCACAAGCTTTGTTTTTCCTGCAAGGACGACTCCTTCGTAGGTTGCACTTCCTGAATAGCTTGTCACTCTGATATAGTTTCTGAGCAGGTTCTTTGAGTAGAAAATTCTTACGTTCTTACAGCTTTCATAGCTATCCGCTGTAAAGCTATCCCCTCTTGGCTGTTTCTGTTCACCTTCAACAAAGACGTTACCGCAGAGTCTGATATCATCGCTTGATGCGGCTGCCATAAAGGAATACTCGCCCTGCTCGAGAAGCATCTTTGCAGTTCTTACATCATATATTTTCAGGATGTGATGAGGAATTCTGACTGTTACATCTACAGTTTCACCTGCTTTAATAAACACCCTTTCAAATCCACAGAGCTTTTTCTTTGCTCTCTTGACCTGTGAACCTTTAAGTGTGAAATAAATCTGCACTACTTCATCACCATCATACTCACCTGTATTTGTGACAGTAAGCCTAGCGAGTAGACAATCTTCGGCATTTTCCAAAGTGAAATTATCATACTTAAAGCTTGAATATGAAAGACCATAGCCGAACGGATAGAGTGGCTTTCCTTCGAAATACATATAAGTAGTTTTGCCGTTTTCGATATCATATTCCATAATATCGGGCAGGTCATTTTCACTTCTGTACCAGGTAAGAGCAAGTCGTCCTGCAGGGTTATACTTTCCGTTTAACACCTCTGCGACTGCAGTTCCGAGATACATTCCAGCGTGTGAAGTATAGAGAATTGCAGGAAGGCATTCATTTTCTTCGCAGATTGCGTATGGATAGCTTGAGATAACTGTCATAACAGTATTATGGTTGACAGCAAAAAGCTTCTTAGCCATTCCCTGCTGGATATTGAGCGATAGTGTCTTTCTGTCGTAGCATTCCTTTGCAACCTGTACAGGATGATTGCCGATACAATACAGTACGAAGTCATTTTCTTTAGCGAGCTTTTCTGCTCTGTCCTGACCGCAGGAGAGCACTTTAATTTCAAAGAGGCAACTATCAGTTACAGCTTTATCGGTTGTAACTGTTAGTACTCCGTTATTGTCGCAGATAACTCGTCTGTGATTTAAGAACTCTTCGATTATAAGCTTCCCGAAGTGTTCCTTGAAGTTAAAGGTTTCTCTTGTGAACCAGTCGTAGACTACTCTTTTATTAAGCTTGAGGGCTAAATCTTCAAAGAGTCTTACATACTTTTTATACTTAACAGAAAAGAAGTTGTTCCAGTTTTCGCCCCACTGCTGAAGCTCAAACATTTCGCTTTCTGTTACTTCTTCTGCGTCTGCAATTACCTCTCCTGTTTCCTTGACAGAGAAGTATTTTCCGTTAGGTGCTTTTACAGAAACTACATCCCACAGCGAGTCGTAGGATACTTCGGATTCCTTAAACTCATCCTTAATACCTGTAAGAACAGAATTATTCTTTGATGCGTAGCCTGTATACCAGTCCATAAGGCTTTCATCTGCAAGTGCTCCGACAACTGCAATTTTCTTCGGTTCAGTTTTAAGAGGAAGTATTCCGTTGTTCTTAAGAAGTACAACCTGCTCCCTTGTCGCTCTGAGATTTACCTCAGAGTATTCCTTGCAGTCTATGATAGTCTTATCAATTTCATTATATGGACAGTCGCTGTCAAACTGACCGAGCTTGAATCTTGCGAACATAACGTTATAGAGTGTAAGGTCGATATCAGCTTCTGTAAGCTCGCCATTCTTAAGAGCACTTAAAGCTGCGTTTCTGACAAGCTCCTCGTTATCAGTCATTGTATCTGCGCCTGCTTTAATTGACATTGCAAGCGACTGAGAATGAGTTTCGCAATACTTATGAGAAACAACAGTCTGAGAGAAATCCCCACCGTCACTCACGACAAACCACAGTCCCCAGATATCCTTTAAGATATTCTGAATATCCGGATTACAGATACCCGGCACACCGTTAATCTCATTATAGGCAGCCATAATGCTCTTAGCACCGCCATATCTAATGGCATTTTCAAATGCAGCATAGTAGTACTCATATTTTAAGCGAAGTGGGAGATATGCGTTGCAGTTACCTCTGTTTGCCTCGTTGTTATTTGCACAGAAATGCTTTAATGTAGGGATAGTTTTAAGGTACTTGCCGTTATCTCCCGCCATACCCTTTGTATAGGCAGCGGTAAGCTCACCGGCGAGACAGACATCTTCTCCGTACGCTTCTTCAGTTCTGCCCCAACGCGGGTCTCTGACCATGTCTACAGTAGGTCCCCAGAGGCAGAGACCGCCGTTTTTTGACTCATTGTAATATGCTCTTGCTTCGTTTGCGGCAATTTCTCCAAGCTCAAACATAAGCTCCTTGTCAAATGTTCCTGCTAGTCCGACAGGCTGAGGAAATACTGTGGAAAGCTTTTCCGGGCTTCTTCCTACATAGCCTCTTGCGACCTCAGTTCCGATATAAAACTCCGGAATACCGAGTCTATCAATAGCATTATGATGAGTTGTAAGGAGCATTAGCTTTTCCTGAAGTGTCATCTTTGACACCAGCTCTTTTGCTCTTTCGAGGAACAGTTTATCCTGCTGATTTTGAATTATCATTCCGACCACCTACACTATTTTTTTATAAAGTATAGCACATCGAAACTGATAAATATATAAGATTTCTGCGGAAAATTTCAATATTATGATTCAGCGCAAGCTCAGTATCTGCGTTTCTTGGTATTGACTCCGACCACTCCTCCGATTGCACCGCAAAGCATTGTAAAGAAAAGCTTCCCACCGGAAGAAATACCGATTGCTGCTTTTGCAAAAATAATACCGAAAATCATAACTATCATAAAGATAATTACTCCGCAGGCTACACCCATTGCCAGCCCGTTTCTTCTTTTCTTCCTTGCACAGAGATACCCTCCGCAATATCCCCCGACACACAGCGACACGCTTGCCATAGCAGACACAAGCGCAGGCGGAGCATTCAGCTTGCTTAAAAGCATTGCAAAGCAGAGCAGACACAGGAGAATAACTATTATTCCAAAGCCTGCAGACATAAGCATACAGCTTACCGATGAATTTATAAGATTAGGTCTTCTCTTATAACGTGACAAAAAAATCCCTCCTAAGTACAGAGTATATACTCCATACTTATTCGGGATAATGATTTTGTATGCAAAGAGCTTATGCGTCGTGCTCAGTATTGCACTTAGCGATTGCCCACTTCATAACTCTGATTTTACTTCTGTCGCCGCCTGTTTCAACAACAACTGTATCATCCTTGATTGAGAAGATGATGCCGACAATTCCGCCTGCTGTGACTACTTCGTCGCCAACTTCAAGTCTGTCACGCATTGCAGCGTCTTCCTTTTCCTTCTTCTTCTGAGGTCTGATGAGAAGAAAATAGAAAACGATAAGGATAACAACAAGCCAGATGATTGAAACCCAGCCGGTGAGAGAGCTTGATGGTTCACCGCTGAGCATAGTGATTGCGTAATTCATATATATACTTCCTTTCAATTAATCATTTCAAATATAACGCACTATTTATTATACTATATTCTTAAATAAATTTCAAGCGAAAACATCAATTTTTAAGAATTTCTTTGATACTTTCAATTTCGCTTTCCATTCTTTCGCTCATATCATCGTTATTATAGAAAATCGAATAGTTATAAAACGATACTCCCTTAACATTTTGCAGATTAAACGCATCGGCAATTTGCTTTGACAAAATACCCGGGTTATTCATATACTCGCTTTCCTCTGCAATTTTATAAGCACCGAGACCGATAATAAGATTAACATTATCATTGTCACCGACCATACTGCTCCATTTTGCGATGGTATCAAGGTATGGTGAGCTGCTTTCATATCCGAAATACACCTGTGGAATTATATTGTCGCAGATAGCAGAGCTTTTGCACCAGCTTTCCACATCGGCGTACATTTGCGTATAATTATTATTGATGTTACCCTGCGGTGAGATATCGAACTCAACAGTCGGGTTAACCTTTTTTATCTCCATATTGATACGCATAACAAGCTTCGTAATATTGCTAAGCCGCCAATTTGTGAGGTCATCAGCACCCGAAGCTTCAAAGGCTGATTTATCAAAGCTCTCTGTAATTGTCGGATAGAAATAGTCATCTATATGGATTCCGTCGACATCGTATTTTGAGACAATTTCAGCGGCACCTAGTGCGACGTGCTCCCTGACCTCATCATATGCGGGGTTGAGCCACATAAACGGACTGTTTTCTACGCTTACAATCATATCATTATAAGCGTTATCATAGAAGTCCCTGAGCTTATATCCTTGTGAGATATCAGACACCTTCTCCTGTGTCTGACAACGCAGAGGATTGAGCCACGCATGGAAGGAAAGGTCAAGTGCGTGTGCTTCTTCAATCATAATACTCAAAGCATCAAACGGCTCACTACTGCCAAATGCATCTGTATAAGGGTACAGAAGTGACGGATAATACGCATCGCCAAAGGCTCTTACGTGCACATAGACTGTATTTACGCCCAGGTCCTTAACATTAGAAAAGGCTTGTGCTATGGCGTTTCTGAAGCTTTCTTCACTGCTATCCTTAAGCATAGGGGCAAGGTCGATATAAGAAATCCACATTCCGCAGTGCTCATCATAATTGAGAGAGGCATAGTCATTTCCCACAAACTCGCTTTTTCTCAAAAACAGCTTCAAGGCTTCGCTATCATTACTATGACGAGAAATAAATCTTTTTTCGCCGTTTTCGTTCTCGTTGTACTCATAGATTGGGAAGAAGCTGCTTATTATAATCAAAACAATATTTATAGCAACTATGATAATTATGCTTGTCCTTTTCATACGCACTCCTTTCTTTATAGATTATATTCTTTCTCTTTCATATAAATGCAAAGCCACATCATAAAACAGATGTGGCTTGAAAATTACTTGTATCCTATAACTTCGCCCATTTTAATAGGAGTTTCCTTTTCATCAATTGTATTCATAAGAATATCGTAGTCAGGTGAAACAGCACCTTCTTTAAAGAGCTGAATTATTGTAGAACCTCCGAACTCGAACATTCCCTTTTCGTCGCCTCTTGAAAAACGTGCTTTTTCATGGTGGTTAGAAATCTTTCCTACAAAGAGAGCACCGACTTCTATCTGTATAACGTCACCAAAATTTTCGGTACGCAGAAGAGTAAACTCTCTTGAGTTCTGTCTGAACACCTTAACCCTGTTGATAGCGATTGGCTGCACAGTATGGAGCATACCGCCGATATAGAAGTTCTTTGTTTTAACGCCGTTATCTATATACGCATATCTGTGGTAGTCAGTCGGCTCAAGTCTGTAAATAAAGCACCAGCCGTTTTTATACTTTTCAGCGAGGCTGTTGCTTCTCAGAAGCTCAGCTACTGTATAAGAAACGTCCTTGATTTCAAAGACAGAATCATCGTTAATCTTGAACACTGTGAGCTTTGAATCACAAGGGCTGCAAAGCTTATTCGGGTCATCGGAGAATGTTCTGTTACCGTCTAAAAGCTTTCTTGTAAAGAAGTCATTGAATGATGAAAACTCTGTCTTTTCACACTGGGACAGGTCAATATCATACTTCCCGAGGTACCTTTTGATAAGCGGGAGTGACAGCTTACTTGTCATAAACAGTCTTGCCGCCTTAGAAACGCATACAGCGGTAAGTGGCTTTAAAAGAAATCTTCCGACAGCGTTCTTATACATCATATTCAAAAACAGATTACTTTTATTATAATCTATTTTTATACCTTTTCTGAAAACTTCATTTGACATTTAGTCTTACCTCTTATACAAACTTTGTGAAATCGATAGGCACCAGGAAGAACTCAACGATACCGATAAGTGCCATCACTATCATACCTACAGAATGTGGCTTTTTAATTCTGAGCGGTGTAATATATGCAACCGCCATTACAAAGAGAGCTACGGTATAGAGTAATGAAAAGTTTGGTATCGGAGCATATCTTACGAGGCAATATACAAGCGGGATAATAAGCGATGAAGAAGTAATAGGAAGTCCCTTGAAGTACTTTCTGTTTTCGTCGGTTTCATCCTGTCTTTCCTCTTCGGTAACATTATAGTACGCAAGTCTTATAAGTCCTGCAAGCACAAAACCACACGCTACGATAACATACAGCTTACTTACTTGGTTGATGTTATATCCGATTACAGCCGGAAGGACACCGAAGCACACGAGGTCACAGAGAGAATCAATCTGGATACCGAAACGTTTCTCCTGCTTGGTTCTTGTCTTCTTGGTTCGTGCAATCTTTCCGTCAAACATATCGCAGAATCCGGAAAGCATAAGACACACAACGGCCTCCTGCAGATTTCCGTCACATGCACTAAAGATACCTGTTACAGATATAAATAAGCTTACATATGTAAGTATTACAGTATAATCATAAAATCCTATCATAATAACTCAGTAAAAACTGATTCACCTCGACATATAATTCTTATTATATTATAACTCAAATTTCTGTCTTTGTAAAGGGCATTTACAAAATTTCCACCAATACAAACAGAACCGTTTTAGTACTCAATGAGCTTTAGTGCACCTGTCGGGCAGGCATCAAAGCACTTACGACAATTTGCACAGACCGATATTGTTTCGTCGTTATTGAATTCAGGCTTGATAACAGTTGAGAATCCTCTTCCGACATAGCCGAGTATACCCTGTTTTGCGACATCATCACAGATTCTTACACAGAGTCCGCAAAGGACACACTTGTTAGGATTTCTCTCTATAACCCTGAGCTTTCTTTCAACGTCATTTATATTCTTCTTGCCACTGAAACGGCTTGGAGAGACATTTACCATATCTGCATATCTGATAAGCTTACAGTCATCGTAATCATGGCAACCACATTCGAGGCAACGCTTTGCCTCCTGCATTACCTTCTGCTCGTCATCAAATCCGAGGTTAACAGCATCAAAGTCATGTTTTCTTTCCTCGGCAGGTCTGACAGGCATTTTAACACGCTCAAGCTTTGGCTTATCCGAGAGGTCAACATCGCTGTCATTTCTCTTTGAAACAAACTTTTCTCTGAACGGTGTGATATCGCCCTCAAGGAAGCTATCAACAACATCTGCACACTTTCTTGCTTCACCGATAGCTTCGATAGCGATACTTGCACCTCTGTTTGTTGCGTCACCGACAGCAAAGACCTTTTCATCAGATGTAGCAAAGGTTGCAGCGTTTGCGGAAACAGTACCCTTTTTTGTCTTTTCGATTGAATCGAGACCTACGGCATCTATTGTCTGGCCGATAGCCATAATAACCATATCTACATCGAGATACTCAAACTTTCCTTCAACAGCAACAGGAGAACGTCGTCCGCTTTCATCAGGTTCGCCAAGCTCCATAACCTGAAGCTTTATCTGCTTTACCTTACCGTTTTCACCGATAATCTCAGAAGGGTTTGTGAGGAACTTGAAGTCAACACCTTCCTCTATAGCTTCTTCAATTTCGATATCCTCGGCAGGCATTTCGCTACGGGTTCTTCTATATATAACATATACGTTATCAGCACCGCATCTTACTGCAGACCTGCAGGCATCCATAGCGGTGTTACCGCCGCCGCAGACAGCGATATTCATTCCCTTAAGGTCAGGCTTTTCGCCGTCTCCCGAGGAAATATCTCTTAAAAATTCGATGCCACCCAATACGCCGTCGAGCTGTTCGCCTTCTACTCTCATCTGCATACTCTTCCATGCACCGACAGCGACAATTACAGCGTCATTATCAGTCTTGAGTTCATCGAGTGTTATATCAGTACCTAATTTACAATTGTTCTTGAAGGTGACACCGAGAGCTTTTATCTCTGCGATTTCCTTGTCAAGAACGTCCTTAGGCAATCTGTAAGCCGGGATACCATATCTGAGCATACCGCCCATTTTAGGCATTGCGTCATACACTGTAACATTATGCCCTGCAATTGTGAGATAGTATGCTGCAGTAAGACCGGCAGGGCCTCCGCCTACAACTGCTACCTTCTTTCCGCTTGATGAAGCTGCTACCGGTCTGAAGGTATCGCCTTCGAGGTCCTTATCTGCTGCGTAAGCTTTAAGGAACGCAATTGAAAGCGGTTCGTCAACAAGACGTCTTCTGCAATTCTGCTCACAAGGATGCGGACAGACACGGCCGATAGATGCAGGGATAGGAATAACCTTCTTTATAGTTTCAACTGCACCGTGATAGTTGCCCTCGGAAATCTGCTTCAAATACTTCTGGACATCAGTTCCTGCGGGACAATTAAGCTTACATGGGCCAAGACAGTCGCCTTCGTGGTCGCTCATAAGAAGCTCCAAAGCGATTTTTCTTGAACGGAGGACTCTATCAGAGTCTATGCTTACTACATATCCGTTCTGAGCTTTTGTTGCACAGGCTCTCATAAGCTTAGGGAATGCCTGGCCTTTTCCGTTATCTATTATCTCTACGGCACATATACCACAGGCTCCGAATGCTGCAACGCTATCGTGGTCACAGAGGTTTGGAATTTCGATACCGTTATCCTTAGCGACCTTGAGTATGTATTCGCCGTCATTACAAACGCATTCTTTACCGTTGATTGTTATTTTAATCTGCTCCATTACTCAATTTCACCTCATTTTTTAGAAATTGCACCAAAGCGACAGACATTCACACACTGACCGCATCTGATACATACATCGGCATCAATAGAATGAGCCTTCTTCACCTCTCCGGAGATAGCCTTTGCGGGACACTTCTTGGAGCAGAGTGTACAGCCTACACACTTATCCTTGTCAATCTCATATATTACGAGATTGCTGCACTCCTTCGCAGGACACTTCTTCTGTGAAATATGAGCTTCGTATTCATTTCTGAAATACTTGATTGTTGTAAGAACAGGATTAGGGGCAGTCTGACCGAGGCCGCAAAGTGCGCCGTCCTTGATAGCTTCGCAAAGCTCTTCAAGCAGCTCGATGTCGCCTTCCTTACCCTCTCCTTCAACGATACGTGTAAGGATTTCCTGCATACGCTTTGTACCAATTCTGCAATGGACACACTTTCCGCAGGATTCCTTTGCCGTAAAGTCTAAGAAAAACTTCGCCATACCGACCATACAGGTTGTCTCATCCATAACGACCATACCGCCACTACCCATGATAGCACCGGTTGCACCGAGCTTTTTATAATCAATTACAGTATCGAGGAGCTCAGCAGGTATACATCCGCCCGACGGGCCACCCATCTGGACAGCCTTGAACTGCATATCGTTCTTAATTCCTCCGCCTATATCAAAGATAACCTCTCTGAGTGTTTTACCCATTGGTATTTCGACAAGACCGCCACGCTTGACCTTGCCTGTGAGTGCGAACACCTTCGTGCCCTTCGAGTCTTCTGTACCCATTGCTGAGAAAGCTTGTCCGCCGTTTTCTATAATCCAGGCAACGTTTGCAAAGGTTTCAACATTATTGATGTTTGAAGGCTTGTGCCAATAGCCTTCCTGTGCAGGAAACGGCGGTTTAAGTCTTGGCATACCACGGCTTCCCTCAAGTGACTCGATAAGGGCAGTTTCCTCGCCGCAAACAAACGCACCTGCACCGGCTTTGATTCTGAAGTCACAGCTAAAGCTACTGCCGAGGATATTGTTACCTACAAAGCCCATTGCTCTTGCCTGCTCAATAGCTTTATTAAGTCTTATGATTGCAAGAGGATATTCAGCTCTGACATAAACGACAGCCTCCTTAGCACCGATAGCATACGCACCGATAAGCATACCCTCGATAAGTGAGTGAGGGTCACTTTCTATAACGGCTCTGTCCATGAACGCACCAGGGTCGCCCTCGTCAGCATTACAGATAAGGTACTTTTCGTCACCTGCTGACTGCTTTGCGGCATTCCACTTAAACCATGTCGGAAAGCCTGCACCGCCTCTGCCTGCGAGACCTGACACCTTAATTTCATTTATAACGTCATTCTGCGACATTGAGGATACGACCTTTTTGAGTGCAGAATAACCGCCTATATTAATATATTCGTTTATATTTTCCGGGTCAATTAAACCGCAATTACGCAGTGCGACTCTTGTCTGCTGAGTAAGGAATGAGTTGTCATCTTCAGAAATTTCATATTCCGAAGCGACTGAAAAGTCTTTTGACACGACTGCCTGTGCGATTTTTGCGGCAACATCTTCACTTACTTTAACATATCTATGTAATACATTATTATCATCTGTAACATCGACAATAGGCTCAAGCCAGCACATACCGATACAGCCTGTTATTCCGACTTTTATTTTTTCAGACGCAAAAAAGCTTTCGAGCTTTGTCAAAACCTTAGCGGCACCTGCAGCGATACCACAGCTACCCTGTCCGACAGTAATTTTCATATCTACACCACCCAACTGAATTTATCTGCTTCTGAGCTCTTCGATAATTTTCTTGACCTTATCGGGAGTCAGATTACCATAGGTTTCATCGTTTATCATCATTACAGGTGAAAGACTGCAACAGCCAAGGCATGCAACAAAGCTAAGTGAGAACAAGCCATCATCAGTTGTATCTCCGTCACCTATACCGAGTGTTTCTTTAAGAGTCTGAGCAATCATTTCGCTTCCGTTGACATGGCAGGCAGTACCTTTACAGAGTAAGATAAGGTACTTACCGACAGGTTTGAAGCGGAACTGTGTATAAAATGTTGCTACTCCAAGCACTTTTGCAGGCGAATTTCCTGTTGCATTTGCTACTTCATATATTACCTCGGTAGGAAGATAGCCGTATATCTCCTGGGCATTCTGAAGAATTGTTATGAGACTACCCTTAACGCCTGCATACTTATCAAGCACAGGCTTCAAAAGTGTCAAATCTATATTACTTGTATTGCAATTACACGAGCACATAAACATACCTCCTGGCAAATCAATATACTCTTACATTCTAGCACATTTTGTGCTCAAAATCAATATTTTATAAATAAAAAAGCACCTGCGTAACGCAAGTGCTCTTAATGGGGTGGGAGGTGGGATTCGAACCCACGGTCTTCGGGACCACAATCCGACGCTTTAACCAACTAAGCTACACCCACCATATAACAAATGCTGAATTAAATTCAGCATTTGTGGCGCGTCTTGCAGGACTCGAACCTGCGGCCTACTGCTTAGAAGGCAGTTGCTCTATCCAGCTGAGCTAAAGACGCATAAAATGGAGCGGGTGATGGGAATCGAACCCACGCGGCCAGCTTGGAAGGCTGGAATTCTACCATTGAACTACACCCGCAAAATAAGTTATCTCCAAGCAACGATAATAATTATATCATCATTTCTTGAAGATGTCAAGTAATTTTGCGAAAAATTATTGATAAAACTTATTTTTATGCTAATTGCATTTTTTATTACGCATACGCTGTTGAAATTTAGCCATAATTCTGTTTCTGAATATAATACCGAGAAAAGTAACAACAAACACAATCACAGAAACCACAATTGCTAGGGCGATTCTGCCATCTCTGATACTCTGACCGACTACTCCGCTAAGAATTATTGCAGGTAGTCTTGATGGAATAACAACGCAGAAGAAATCCCTTTTCTTCATCTTTGAAAGCGGCAAGACATAAGTCAGGATATCTTTAGGGATTCCCGGCAAGAGATATAGTAGTGCAAAGAAGGTTACGACCTTCTCCTCATCCTGCAAGAATTTATATTTTGATATTTTCTTTTCACTGAAGAAGAGCTGTACAATAGGATAGCCTATAAGCTTAACCAATACAAACACGACAGTTGAGCCGAGGTATATTCCGATTGCTGAAAACACCGTGCCCCAGAATGCACCGAACAGCATTCCGCCAAGAATCTGAAGCGGAGGAACGACTCCGAGGACTATCTGAGCCGCCTGGAGTGCTGTAAAAAGGATAGCACCCTTTACTTCGTTTTCTTTAATGATATCTGCAAGTGCTTCTCTACCCTCCTGGGTTTTGAGCATTCCTGCATATGGATAAAATTTAACCGTTGCAAATACTATCACTGCAACAAACAGTAGTAGCATTATAATTTTTGACACAAGTCTTCTCTTGAACGAGCTACTTTCCTTGTCCAAGAGGAGCTTATCGTATTCCCCCAAATTTACACCTTCCTATTTGTCCAGATGTCTTATTATTTTCTTTCTGAACCATTTTACATATGATGTAACCAGATTGGTTACAGCTATATCGTATATTACAAATACAACGTTAGCTCCTGCTAAGAGAATCGGTATTGCATACTTACCGATTTCTTCGAGGCTTTGTCCAAGCTCAGGCGAGCTGACAAGAAGCATAACAAGCTTATAATACACAAACACAGCGATATTAAAAACTATAACTTTAGAAACCCACTGGAGCTGTCTTGGTTTAATCTTCGTTTCTATCACAGATTTCAAAATCGGATAGTACCCCATAAACGTAATAAACAGAAGACTTGCTTCCTTATTGGGCACAATAAAGAATGACAGAATTGCGACGCCCACATATGTGAGAAACGCCCATCCGAGACTGATTTCGATAACTATAATAATCAGCAATATTCCGGCAAAGGCAGGGATTGCATACTCAAGTCCAGGAATAACGGCTGCCAGAATCATTGTAACAAGGCTAAGGGCGGACACAATTCCGCCGAGAGCCACCTTATAACTTGTCTTCTTCATACAAACTTAGCAACAAGAGATGAGGTCTCCGCCCATACATTCACAGCAGCAGTCTGCACAGATAAGACCCTGACACAAATCGCAACCGGAGCAACCGGGATTTGATGATGTGTTATAGTGCTGACTTGGGCTACCGTTCATATATCCGCCGCGCTGAGAATTCATCTGGTTGAGAGCAGCAGAATACTCTCTGTTGTTAGGGTCCATACTGCAGGCCCTGGAGAAGTAGTTATAGGCATCATTGAGCCATCCACGTGAATAAGCGACGCTTCCCTTAAGGAAGTACCATTCTGCATTTCTGTAGCTTTCAGAAATCTGAGAAAGGATGTTATCAGCTTCAGTAACATTTCCGCTTTGGATAAGTGAACGAATCTGTGAATAATCAGAGCTTCCCTGCGAATAGCCATAGCTTGTGCTACCGTATGCAGAGCCGCCTCTTCTTGAATTCATAATTTCGTCAAAGGCAGCGTTAACCTCTGTCATTTTTTCATTTGCAAGGTCACCGAGTGGGTTGTTTGCGTAGTTGTCAGGATGATACTTCTTAGCAAGCTCTCTGTAAGCTGCTTTAATTTCGTCATCACTTGCTGACGGAGAAACGCCTAAAATCTTGTATGGGTCGTTCATTGTTCATTTCCTTTCTTGTCGCAGAACCTATTATCAATTATCTGCTGACAGCTGTTTTTTAATCCAAGATATATTACATTGTCAAGTATTGGTTTGAACTTCTTGAGTTCAACAAGGGTATAGCAATTGGCAAGCTCACCGAGTGTCATATTGACACTCCCCTTCACGAACTCAGAAACATTTGCTTTCTGCTCTTCACCGAGGTCGCCTTCAAGGTCGAACTCTTTGATAAGCGGGTTAAAGTTTCCTGATTTCAAATCATCTATAAGGTCATCTGCGGCATCGCATATATAGATATATCTTCCCAAGAAGTACCCGAAGCGTTCGAGGGCGCGGCAGGTACTGTTATCATCGGAAATATGGTGTGCGATAGCCTGCATCATTTTTGCAGACGGCTCTGCTGCCATATCTATTGAACAGTCGGGCTTAGCTTCCAAAGCTGCCTGCTGTTTCATCTGAATTTCAATTTCCTCCGCAAGTGACGGATAGAGTTTCGAAGCTTTCTTATATCCTCTTTTAAGGAAAAGAAGCATAAGCTTTGCAATCAGCTTTTTGAAAAAGCCTTTATCAGCACAGTCGTCACGAAGCTTATGATATATAAGAATTTCTGCTGCTGCCGCAGGATATGCAAGTCCGCTGTCACACTTTACACATATAGTCTTTTTGAGTGGATGAGCGATACATCTGCACTTCTCCGCTTTTGCGTCGCAGTCATTAATTGCCGCATTCATTATTGAAAGAAACGCAAAGTCATAGCTGAGAGTCAGTGTGGCTATAAAGCCGTAGTCCTTTTTAATTCTTTTGCAAAGTCCACAGTAAAATGCCTTATATGTGTCATACTCACACATTCTCATTTGTGGTTTAAACGCACGCACATATCCAAACATACCGTCACCTCGCAATACATATTTATTTTAACATATTTTAGCCTCTATGTCAACACAGCCTACACAAAATGCAAAAGACGGCACATATGCACCGTCTTTTTACTATTAAAGCTGAATACCGTTATCTTCTGACTTACAGCCACAGGAACCTGAGTCATCAAGGCTCTTCGGGAAGAACTCATTAACCGGGAAATTGAGCTTATCAAACAGCTCGCAAGGACTATCGGTATTAGATGTACATTCTTTTTCAGGAATGCAGTAGTCATATGTCGGAACAAGGATTGGAACTCTTCTCTGGAGCTGTACGATTGAGAACATACCGATTGTAATATAAACATATTTTACGCCGACAACGGGTGGCTCTGTTTCACAGACGAGGCACTCTTCGTTAGAACAGCTTGTCGGGATAGGTCTGCAGGTGAACTTAATGTCAAGAACAATCGGGTCTACTACATTAACGCTTGCAATAGGAAGTGAATTTCTCAGGCAGTTACAGCCATCGGGAGTATACTGTATATCCTCGTTTGAATAGAAAGACTTCGTTCTGCCTTCACTACCGTACAGTATAACCTTCTTAGTGAAGGTACTTGTACCCTGAATCTGCTGAGGTGCGGCTCCGGGGCTCTGATACACGTCTACATAGACATTGAAGGCATATGTAATGTCTACTGCATAAAAGCCACAGTGAAATGGCACAGGCTCGATTGTAAAGGTAACATTTACAATCTCTACGCAGTTACTTTTTACAAAGCATGCAGTATTCACTATCTGCTGGTCTGCGGCTGTAAAATTCACCGCAAGGTTTTCAAGGCAGTCCTTGTCTGAGCATGAGTCAAAGATTTTCATTGTGTCGATACAGGTTGCCTCTTTAAAGCAGTTCTGGGCATTGATATTTTCGCTCATATTATTCCTCCTAAGAATAGACTTGTTTCTTGATGAAACTTAATTTGTCAGACGCAAACCGCTGACGTTAGTACATTCTATTCAAAGCAGGTGCAAAATGTGAAAAATCGGTCAGAATTCTTATCCGACCGATTTCATAGATACTTATTGAGATTAGGTATTCTTATCTACCTGGTGGAAGGTTTTGAGGTTACCGATTTTCTCATTTCTTTCATCAAGGACTCTTTCCACCTCTGACCAATCAAGACCCTGGTTTGCACAGAGCACCATTACGTGATAGAGAAGGTCATTGATTTCGTTCATAAGCTCATCGTTGTCGCCGTTCTTTGCAGCGATAACAGTTTCGGTAGCTTCTTCGCCAATCTTCTTACAAATCTTATCTACGCCCTTGTCAAAGAGGTAGCAGGTATAGGAATTCTCCTGGGCTGTTCCCTCTTCGTAAGCCTTTTTACGAGCCTTGATTACTTCAAAAATTTCCTGATATACAGTCATTATTCATTCTCCTCATTATACATTTCATTGAAAAAACAGCTATACGAGCCTGTATGGCAAGCAACGCCCGTCTGCTTTACGTTTACGAGCAAGGTATCGTTATCGCAGTCAGAATAGATAGAAACCACCTTCTGCAGGTGACCAGAGGTTGCACCCTTATTCCAGTACTCCTGACGTGAGCGGCTCCAGAACCATGTATAGCCCGTTTCAAGTGTTTTCTTAAGACTTTCCTTGTTCATATAGGCAAGCATAAGAACTGTTTTAGTATCTACCTCATAGCAGATTGCAGGGATAAGCTCGCCTTTTTCAAAATACTTATCGAGGTCATTCAAATCAATTTTAATCATAGTATTCTCCTTTATGTCCACAGAGATGTTATAAACATCGGAGATGATGTATCCGACTTTTCAAAGCCGCAGTTTTCATAGAACTTCATTTCCTGATTGTAAGCAACTACAACTATACGCAGATAATCCTTGTATTTCTCCTTGACCATTTCAACAAGCCTGCGACCGATAGCTTTTCCCTGATAATCAGGTTCAACCAGAAGATAATGAACATATGCGGTCATCACGCCATCGTCCATTGCACATATCATGCCTACTAGTCTGTCGTTGTCCCATGCGCTTACTACGGTACTGAAATTTTTCATAGCTGTAACAAGCTTATCGGGATAATGTCCTGACGACCAGTCGACAGACAAAAACAAACGTTCCAGCTCTTCTTTTGTAAATTCGTGTGTATTTCTGAATTCTACCATATTATCTCCAAATTAAATCTACTTTGATAAGCCATGTTAAATTCACTTCTCAAAATACTTATCGAGGTGATTTAAGTCAATTTTAACTTTACTCATCTAGGTTCCTTTTCTTTTCTTATGAGCGGCAATATAATCAGCATAACAGCAAAGCCGATTGCAGAACCTATTGCAGCTGTTCCGATAATCAGAAACAGAAGCTCCATCGCATAGTTTGTATGTAAATTGGAAATAGCTTCACAGAGCACATACAATAACAGCGAGCATCCAGTAGATATCATAAGATTTTTTCTTGACTTGATTCTACTTGCAAATATTAAAGATACAATCAGACCTGCGATTAGAAAAAGAAAACTGTCTGATTCAAAAAGCTCCTGTAAAATCGGAAGATATTTCATATCTCATTACCTCACAAGCACGTTTTTGCTCTTGCAGTATTCCTTTACTTCTCCCACTGTCAGCTCCTTGAAGTGGAAAAGAGAAGCTGCAAGTGCTGCGGTTGCGTTTGTTTTCTCAAAAACCTCGTAGAAGTCATTTATCTTTCCTGCTCCGCCGCTGGCGATTACAGGGATTGTACAGGCGTCGCAAACTGCCTTGAGCATTTCGATATCAAAGCCTTCCTTAGTGCCGTCAGCGTCAATGGAATTGAGGCAGATTTCTCCTGCACCAAGCTCCTGCACCTTCTTTACCCATTCGATGAGGTCAAGCTTCATATCGACTCTTCCGCCGTTTATGTATACTGTCCATTTGCCGTCGGCTACCTTTTTAGCGTCGATACCGACACATATGCACTGTGAGCCGAAGATATCAGCTCCGTCCTTAATAAGCTGAGGGTTCTTTACAGCCTGAGAGTTTACAGAAACCTTATCTGCGCCAGCTCTTAAGGTTTCTCTGATATCATCGACAGTTTTTATTCCGCCGCCGACTGTAAGAGGTACAAACACCTTCTTCGCAGTTTCTCTTACGACATCTAGGAACACTCCTCTGCCTTCATAGGAAGCAGTTATATCATAGAAAACAATTTCGTCTGCGCCCTGCTTATTGTACTCCTCAGCACAAGCAACAGGGTCTCCTACTTCCTTGATTCCCTCAAAGTTAACGCCCTTTACGACCTTTCCGTCACGCACGTCGAGGCAAGGTATTATTCTTTTTGCAAGCATTTACTTTACCTCCCCTATCATTGATGCGAAGTTAGAAAGAATTTTAAGTCCGACAGTTCCGCTCTTTTCAGGGTGGAACTGTGCTCCGTACACATAGCCACCGTCTGTTACCATAGCGGAAACCGGACTTCCGTATTCACAATAGGCAACTAAGTTTTCCTTATCGCAGAACGCTTTATAGGAATGCACAAAGTAAACATAGTCGTCATTTGTGATACCCTTCATAATCGGACTATCGCTTGTAATTTCGAGCTTATTCCAGCCCATGTGAGGAACGATAAGCCCCTCGTCTTCAATCATTTTTACGCTTCCCGGGATAAGTCCGAGACCGTCAAATTCGCCAAACTCATAGCCCTTTTCAAAAAGCACCTGCATACCGAGGCAGATACCGAGGAAAGGCTTTTTCTTTGCTTCCTCTTTGAGCACAGGTATGAGCCCAGACTTTTCGAGCATATTCATTGCCCAGCCAAACGCACCTACTCCGGGGAGTATTATTGCGTCGGCATTTCTTATTTCGTCGGCGTTATTTGTAAGCTTATTTTCGATGCCGAGAAAGTCAAGAGCGTTCTTCACGCTGAATATATTTCCGGCTCCGTAATCAATAAGTGCTATCATAGTTTATAAAGCTCCCTTTGTAGAAAGAAGTGTATCAGAATTAATCTTTACAGCCTGCTTCAAAGCGTGTGCAACAGCCTTGAAGATAGCTTCAGTCTTGTGGTGGTCGTTGCTTCCGTAGCAAGACTTTATGTGGAGTGTGATACCTGCATTGAAAGCAAATGCTCTGAAGAATTCTTCAGTAAGGCAGGAGTCGTACTCGCCTATCTTGCTATCTGTAAAGCTTGCATCAAATACGAGGAACGGTCTTGCGCTGATATCGAGTGAGCAAAAACCGAGTGCTTCATCCATCGGGATATAGGCTGTACCATATCTTGCGATACCGCACTTATCACCTACTGCCTTTGCAAGAGCCTGACCAACTACGATACCTGTGTCCTCGACAGTGTGGTGTCCGTCAACATTAAGGTCGCCCTTTACGCACACCTCAAGCGACATATTTCCGTGAACGGCGAGGGCTGTAAGCATATGGTCAAAGAAGCCTATGCCTGTATCAATCTTAACGGTGTTCTTTTCACAGTCGAGTGCGAGCTTTACGGAAATATCGGTTTCCTTAGTTTTTCTTTCAATATAAGCTTCTCTCATAGTTTAGCTCCTTTCGTTTTCAGACAGGATTTCGCAGAGCGCTTCAAACAGCTTATCCATCTGCTCCTGTGTACCGATTGTAATTCTGAGGTGGTTGTTTATTCTGTCCTTATTCCAGTACCTTACGAAAATACTCTTTTCCTTGAGCTTTTCAAAGATTGTTTTTGCAGGTACTGTTTTATGGGTTGCGAAGATAAAGTTACTCATTGAATCAGGAAATTCAAATCCGAGCTCTGCGAGCTTCTCCTTTGAATACTCTCTTACTCTGACAATTTCGTTCTTTGTCTTTTGGAAGTATTCCTCATCCTTCACAGACTCAGCTCCTGCGAGCTGGGTTACCCAGTTCATTGTATAGGAATTGATAGAGAACTTAACGTCGTTCAGGTACTTGATAAGCTTCTTGCTACCGAAGGCGTAGCCGATTCTTGCGCCCGCCATTGAACGTGATTTTGAGAAGGTCTGGACAACGAGAAGGTTCTCATACTTATCAATAAGCTTTACACAGCTTTCTCCGCCAAAGTCGATATACGCTTCATCGACAATTACAACGCTGTTAGTGTTTGCCTTCAGGATACTTTCAAACATATCTACTGACTGGAGCACACCTGTTGGCGCATTAGGATTAGGGATAACTATTCCTCCGTTTTCACAGAAATAGTCATTTGCGTCGATAGTGAAGTCATCCTTGAGAGCTTTTGTTTCATACTTGATTCTATAAACATCGCACCAGACGTCATAGAAGGAATATGTAATATCCGGGAAGATGACCGGCTTATCAGAGTTGAAGAACGTCAGAAAGGCCATTGAGAGAACGTCGTCAGAGCCAACTCCGACGAATATCCGGTCGCTGTCGACACCATATCTTTCAGCCAGTGCATCAACGAGGACAGTTGAATCTGTATCCGGATAGAGTCTGAGCTTATCAGAATCAAACTCCTTTACAATCTGAGCTGCCTTAGGTGAAGGCGGAAAAGGGTTTTCATTTGTATTAAGCTTAATTATATAACTGCATTTAGGCTGCTCGCCGGGTGTATAAGGTACAACCCTGCGAACATTGTTTTCCCATAAATTCATTTAAAACGCACCTGTCCTAGTCTTCAAATCTAATCTTAACTGCATTAGCGTGAGCTGTGAGTCCTTCTCTTTCTGCAACTGTAACTATATCCTTCTTTGCAGCCATCAGAGCTTCTTCTGTATAATAGATAAAGCTCTGTCTCTTTTCGAAGCTATTAACTCCGAGTGGTGAGAAGAATCTTGCTGTACCGCTTGTAGGAAGAACGTGGTTAGGACCTGCGTAGTAATCTCCGAGTGGTTCAGGAGAATAGTTTCCGAGGAACATTGAACCTGCATTATCAATCTGACCTACATATTCAAGCGGATTTTCAAACAGAATCTCGATGTGTTCAGGAGCAAATCTGTTTGCCATCTGTACAGCCTGAGCCTTATTTTCACACACGATAATTGCACCGTAATCATCGAGAGACTTTCTGATAATTTCAGAACGGCTGAGAGTCTTAAGCTGATTTTCAAGCTCTACCATAGCCTTGTCAGCACTTTCCTCATCGGTTGTTACGAGGATTGCGGAAGCCAACACGTCGTGTTCTGCCTGTGACATAAGGTCAGCGGCGATATACTTAGGGTCAGCACTTCCGTCAGAGAGAACGAGGATTTCGCTTGGACCTGCTACCATATCGATATCAACTGTGCCGTAGAGGAGCTTCTTAGCGGTTGCTACATAGATATTACCAGGACCTACGATTTTGTCAACCTTAGGAATCTGCTCAGTACCGTAAGCGAGTGCTGCGATAGCCTGTGCACCGCCTGAGAGGAACACTCTGTCAACTCCACAGAGAGCAGCAGCTACGAGAATATCCTTGTTTGGTGTTCCGTCCTTGAGAGGAGGAGTTACCATAATAATTTCCTTAACACCTGCAATCTTAGCAGGAACAGCATTCATAAGAACAGATGAAGGATAAGCAGCAGTACCGCCCGGTACATAGAGACCAACTCTTTCGAGGCCTCTTACTCTCTGACCGAGAATTACGCCATTATCCTTTGTATCAACAAAGGACTGTGACTTCTGCTTCTCGTGAAAAACTCTGATGTTCTCGATAGAGTTAAGGAGAGCATCTGTGAAGTCGCTGTCCGCTTCAGTAAGTGCGTCATTGATAACCTCTCTCGGAACTTCATAATACTTAGGAAGCTTTCCGTCGAACTTTTCTGTATATGCTAAAACGGCTTTATCACCGTTTTCCTTAACGTCGTCGATGATTTCAGTAACAACCTGTGTTACCTTCTTATTTGTTTCGCCGTTTCTCTTATCGAGGTCGGCAAAAAACTTATATTCATCAACGCCGTTTGCGTAAATTTTCTTCATAGTGGATAATCCTTTCTTTGTTATATATTAGCTTCAATAAGAGAAAGAAGCTGCTGAATTTCTTTTTGTCTGAGCTTCATACTTACTGTATTTACAATAAGTCTTGCAGAGATAGGAGCGATATCCTCGATTACTTCGAGTCCGTTTTCTTTAAGCGTTGTACCTGTTTCAACGATATCTACGATACCGTCAGAGAGCTCGAGGAGCGGTGCAAGCTCTACCGAGCCTTCAATCTTTACGATTTCAACGTCCATACCTTTGCTTTCAAAGAAGCTTCTTGCAACGTTCGGGTACTTTGAAGCGATTGTCTTTACGTCATAGCCGCCGAAGAACTTGTCGCCCTTTTTAGTTGCAAGAGCAAATCTGCATCTCCCGAAGCCGAGGTCACACAGCTCAAAATACTTGCCCTGCATTTCCATAATAGTATCCTTTCCGACAACACCTATATCACAGACACCATGCTCTACATAAGTGATAACGTCGTTTGCTTTAGCCAAAACGACCTCAAGGTTTCCGTCGGTTATAGGAAGAATAAGCTTTCTTCCCTTTTCTCTTACAGCGGTACAATCATAGCCGATTCTCTCAAACAATGCGATTGTATCCTTTTCAAGTCTGCCTTTTGTAAGGGCAATTCTTATCGGCTTATTCAACGTACTCACCATCCTTAAGTGTTAATATCTTTACTGTATCAGAAACGATATGGAGTTGATTTACACCCTTGTTTTTGCAGTATTCAATTGTGCCTTCAAGGTCTTCAAAAACTGCATTTTCTGCAACCAAGCCCTTCTGAGCGAGCTCCATTGCGTAGGTTATTGCATCTATACAATAGCCATGCTCTGCAAATATAACGGCATCAGGTGCCTTTGACACCGGTGAAAGCGAGAGCTTTCTTACGAGTGCAGCGACAAGATTTACATTGATTGCAAAACCTGTAGCAGGAACGTCATAGCCAAACTCTGAGATGAGCTTGTTATAACGGCCACCCTGAAGCACAGCTTCACCGACACCGCTTAAATAACCCTTGAACACGATACCTGTATAGTAATCTGTTCTGTTAACTATACCGAGGTCAACAGAGAGCTTATCACCGAGGCCTAGCTTTTGGAGTGAGTTATAGAACTCTCTGAGGTTATCGAGAATAGTCTGAATTTTGTCATTAGCGACAAGCTTAGCAGCCTTGTCGAACACTTCCACACCGCCGAAGAGTGATGGGAGCTTCTTAAGCGCCTTAGTTACATTGTTATCGCCGATAGAATCGAGAAGGTCGTTAAGTGCAGGATAGTTCTTAGCTTCAATGAGGTATCTGATTTCTTCGCTTACGTTATCATTGACACCCAGCAGAGCCACAAGCTCCTTGAAGAAACCGATATCGCCGATTTCAAGTCTGAAGTCTGTACCCTTATAAGCCTTAAGAACGCTGACTGCTATACTCATTACTTCAAAATCTGCTCTTTTATACTCAGAGCCGATAAGCTCTATACCCGACTGGACGATTTCGTCGGAACGTCCCTTGAGCAGCTTATTGTTCTCGTACACGTTCTGTGTATAGAAGAGTCTGAGTGGAAGAGGCATATCACGAAGTCTTGTTGCGACAAGTCTTGCGATAGGGATTGTACAATCAGGTCTTAATGTAATAAGTCTGCCCTTTGAGTCAGAAAGCTTATACAGTGCCTCCTGCGAGTATCTTCTTGCGCCGGAATTGAACACATCATAAAATTCGATTCCGGGTGTGAAAACCTCGCTGTATCCCATTCCCTTAAAAATATTTATGTATTTGTTTTCTACATCTCTTATTGCAAGGCATTCTTCAAAGAGTATATCCTTTGTGCCTTCCGGAGTTATAAGTTCAAAGCTTCTCATTTCTTTTCTCCTATTTAAATTTTATCGTAGTAAAGTGCTACTATGTTATCATATTACTATGATAACACAGAGGACCTTACAAAGTCAATGATAATTATACACAAATAAACCCCAAGAGGTCTGTGTTCATATATAACATATCACAATCAGAAGAAGGATATCTGGTTAGTTTCGGGGATATCTCCGAAGGCGTTACAGCTTGCCAGGACTTCTATAACAGACTTTGAAGCACCGCTTCTCTGCTGGAATTCTTCGATAGAGATAAACGGCTCACCTGTCGATGCGGCATTATAAACCGCATCTGCGGCAGCTCTTCCGACACCTGACAATGCCGAGAACGGAATACGCAGCTTTCCATCTTCGATTCTATAAATGAATGAATGTGATTTATTTATGTCGATTGGTAAAAACTCATAGCCTCTTGCCATCATTTCATTTACGAGCATAAGCATATCGAGGGTATCAGAATCAGTTGCAGAGAGCTGATTTCCCTGGCTCTTGAGCTCGTTGATTTTTGAGAGGACCGCACTTCTGCCCTTCATAACAGTTTCAGCATCAAATCCGTCAGCCTTTACGGTAAATGTTGTTGCATAGAAAGCGAGAGGTATATGCACTTTGAACCAGCAAAGTCTGATAGCTGCTGTAACATAGGCAGCGGCGTGAGCTTTCGGGAACATATACTTGATTTTAAGACAGCTATCTATATACCATTCAGGTACATCGTGGTCTCTCATATCCTGCTTCATAGCTTCTGTGAGCTTAGCGGGGGCTTGTCCTTTTCTTGTAATCTCCATGATACTGAAAGCAAGCTTCGGTTCAAGGCCGTGATACAAAAGATATGTCATAATACTGTCACGAGTACCGATAACATTTGAGATATCGCAGGTGCCGTTCTTGATGAGGTCCTGTGCATTTCCGAGCCAAACGTCTGTACCGTGAGAAAGTCCGGAAATCTGGAGCAGGTCGGAGAAGTTTTTAGGTCTTGCATCGAGAAGCATCTGACGAACAAACGGCGTACCCATTTCAGGAATAGCGAGAGTACCTGTCTGACACATAATATCGTCTTCCGTAACGCCGAGAGACTCAGTTGAGGTAAACAGCTTATACACCTCAGGGTCAGACATCGGTACAGTGTTTATATCCATACCCGTCATATCTTCGAGGTACTTATACATTGTAGGAACATCGTGTCCGAGTTCGTCGAGCTTAAGTATTGTATCGTGGAGCGAACGGAAGTCGTAGTGGGTTGTTACCATATCCGAGTCAACCTTTTCTGCAGGGTGCTGGACAGGTGTAAAGTCATACACTTCATAATCCGCCGGGATAACAACCATTCCGCCGGGGTGCTGGCTGGTAGTTCTCTTGATATCCACACAGCCGTTTACGAGACGCTGTTCCTCTGCCTTAGAAACTACTATATTTCTTTCTTCGAGGTACTTCTTTACAAAGCCGAAGGCGGTTTTATCCTGGACCTTACCTATTGTACCGGCTTTGAAAACGTGGTCCTCACCAAAAAGTTCTTCAGTATACTTATGGGCTCTTGCCTGGTAGTCGCCTGAGAAGTTAAGGTCGATATCCGGCGCCTTATCTCCGTCAAATCCAAGGAACGTTTCAAACGGAATGTCGTGTCCGTCACGGTGGAGGGGCTGAGAGCATTTAGGACAATTCTTTTCGGGCAGGTCAAAGCCTGAGCCGACAGAACCGTCTTCGATGAACTCGCTGTAGTGACAGTTCTTGCACACATAGTGAGGCATCAGCGGATTAACCTCTGAGATACCCGACATAGATGCTACGAACGAAGAACCAACCGAGCCTCTTGAACCGACCTGGTAGCCGTTTTCGTTTGAATTTGCTACAAGCTTCTGAGAAATCATATAGAGCACAGCAAATCCGTGCTTTATGATAGAGTCAAGCTCTCTTTTAAGTCTGTTAAATACGATATCGGGGATATGTCCCTCAAAGAATTGTGAGACATCGACATCCTCATTATCAGGAATTTCGATAGATTCAGGGTCACAATCTCCGTATATTGAACAGCACCTCTTCCAGCAGATAACCTGGAGCTCATGAACAGCACCCTCGATATACGGAGTAAACGTACCGTTAGGGAACGGACGCAGGTCGGGGTCACACATATCTGCTATATAGTTTGTATTTGTGACAACTACCTCAAACGCTTTTTCTTCACCGAGATATGCAAAATCAGAGAGCATTTCTTCTGTTGTTTTGAGATACAGAGGTGCCTGATTATCGCAGTCGTCGTACTTAACGCTCTGGATAATAGCTCTGAACTGTGCATCGGCTTTATCGAGGAAGTGAACGTCACCCGTTGCACAGACAGGAATATTAAGCTCTTCACCGAGCTTTACAATTGTTCTGTTGAAATCCCTGAGCTGTTCGAGAGATGTAACCTCGCCCTTTCTGTACATAAACTCATTGTTGCCGATTGGCTGGATTTCAAGGAAGTCATAGAAGGATGCTATTTCACAAAGCTCCTCCCATGGTTTATCGGCAATAACGGCTCTGAAGAGCTCACCTGCTTCGCAGGCACTGCCGATAATGAGTCCTTCCCTATGCTTTATGAGCTCAGACTTCGGAACTCTTGGAAATCTCTTATAATACTTGAGGTTAGAATAAGATATAAGCTTATAGAGATTTTTTAGACCGACATTATCTTTAACGAGGATAATCTGGTGGTATGAATCCTTCGGTGACATAGCTTGTACATCAACAACGCCGACAAGACTGTTGAAACGGTCAAATGTACAGGACTTTGCACCGTGTTCATCTATAAGCTGTTTAACCAGAGCTATAAAGATTCCGCCGCAGATTTTCGCATCGTCGCAGGCTCTGTGGTGTTCAAAATCACCGAGGTTGAGTCTTTTTGCTACAGTATCAAGCTTATGCTTCTTTAAATCCTTGAGCATACATCTTGACATAACGAGGGTATCAACTGCGCTATATGTGAATTTTGATTTTGAACGCTTGATATACGCATTGATAAACGATGTATCAAAGTTTGCGTTATGGGCAACGAGGATTGGATTTTCACCGCAGAACTCCATAAACTTATTCATTGCGGTTTGCTCGTCGGGTGCATCCTTGAGCATATCATTTGTGATACCTGTAAGATTAGTAATAAACGGAGTTATTTCTTCTCCCGGATTTACAAAGATATCAAACGAATCGACAATTTCAAGGTTTCTGATTTTTACCGCACCGATTTCTATAATCTTATTGACATTCGGTGAAAGGCCGGTTGTTTCGAGGTCAAACGCGATAAACTCCTCTGTGAGTGCTCTGCTGTCGCTTCCCCAGGAAGCTTTGACTTCGTCGTTTACCTGGTATGCTTCCATACCAAACAGCACCTTGAACTTGCCTCCGCCTTTTCTTATGCCATCGAGCTCTTTCATTGCATCGGTAAAGCCCTGGCAGACACCGTGGTCGGTAATGGCGATTGCTTTATGTCCCCAGCTGTTCGCACGCTTGACGAGTGCACCTGCAGGAGCGAGGGCATCCATCATTGACATATTTGTATGGCAGTGGAGCTCAACTCTTTTCTGCGGTGCGTTATCCATAAGCTTATGCTTGCCGATAATCATAAGGTCAGTTGGCACGACATAAATCTGGTGGTCATAGTCATCCTCTGTAAGAGAGCCCTTAAGCATAATGGTTGTACCCTTTTTGATTTTCTCCAGGGCATCCATCATCTGTGCTTTTGTAATCTTCGATTTTGAGTACTTATTGACCTTTTCAGACGCTAAAATCTTTATTGTATGTGAGCTTGTATAGTCGGTGAACATAATATTCACGATAAGCATTTTACTCTTTGTTTCTCTTGATTCGACAGAGAAAACGTCACCCCACATTGTGTAGAGAGTATCGTTCATATCAAGCTCTGAGAGCTTTGTAAAGCTTTCGCCCTCTCCGAACTTCTTACCGAACACGAGCTTTGCGCCTTCGCCGATAAGCAGGTCATTTGTGAGATTGATATCAAACGACTCCATTTCCTGCGGCTGTGAATTATCAGAAGGCTTCTGAGTGCTTGACGGGATAACAACAGGAATCTGAGAGATAGCCTCGCTTGTTTCCTGTCTGAACTTTTCCATATCGGTATCGAGCGTTCCGCTGAACGAAACGGCAATGTTACTAGAGAACATCTTAGCGAGGAGCTCAGGGAGAGCGTTTTCAATTCCTGCGTGTTTTAAGACATTATATCCGCCGTTTTTCAGCGTGATGTTAAGCACGTCGTTTTCATAAGTAGCCTCTGCGTCGTCGAGGAAACCATTGACAACAGGAAAGCATCTTCTGAGAAACTTAACGGTATCGCCGAAATAGCTATCAGAAAACAGTGTGGGGTTATATCTGACAAGCATCTTGAAATCCTTAATTGACAGAGCTTTTGCAATATCCTGCTCAAAAGCTTCAATTATGTCAAAGGGAACGAGCTTTTCAAAAGCAACAGTTGCTGTTATTCTATTGTAATCCTTTGTGACAGAAAGCGACAGAATCTTGCCGTTTTCAATATCACGGGGAATAAGATTGCTGTATTCTTCAAACAGCGACAATACTGTTCTTTGAGACATAATACTTCCTTTCAGCTTTACAGAAGTTCAATCTCCTTGAGTAAAGCAGGCAGGGCTTCTTCTTCGGAAACCTTGCAGATTTTATTTCCATTCTTGAATATTACGGCACAGCCGTCACCGCCTGCTATACCTATATCAGCTTCACCGGCTTCGCCGATTCCATTTACAACGCAGCCCATAACAGCGACAGTAATATTCTTATCTATATTCTTAGTAGCTTCCTCGACCTTCTTTGCAAGTCCGATAAGGTCAATTCTTGTTCTTCCGCAGGTCGGACAGGAAACAATCTTCACACCGCTTCCCTTTCCTACTGCTTTGAGGATATCCTTTGCTGCGTATACTTCTTTCACCGGGTCATCGGTAAGTGAAACTCTGATAGTTTCGCCTATTCCGTCAACAAGGAGTGAGCCTATACCGACAGCAGATTTAATAACTCCCATACGCTCTGTACCGGCTTCAGTTACACCGAGGTGGAGAGGATAATTACACTGCTGTGCTAAAAGTCTGTACGCATTTATCATATTAGGGACATCAGAGGATTTTATTGAAATAACGATATCATTGAAGTCACAGCTTTCGAGTATTCTGACATGTCCCATAGCACTTTCTACGAGTGCTTCAGGAGAAGGATGCCCGTATTTCTGCAGAAGCTCTTTTTCAAGCGAGCCGGCATTAACGCCGATTCTTATCGGGATATTTCTTGACTTACAAGCTTTTACGACCTCACGGACTCTATCCATTGAGCCGATATTTCCCGGGTTGATTCTGATTTTGTCTATGCCTGCCTCGGCAGATGCTAGTGCAAGCTTATAGTCAAAATGGATATCTGCCACAAGTGGGATTGATATTTCATTCTTGATTGCAGGGATAAGCTTAATTGCATTCATATCAGGTATTGCAATTCTTACTATTTCGCACCCTGCTTTTTCAAGTGCGACAGCCTGTTCTACGCTTTTTTCAACATCATTGGAATTGACGCTGAGCATTGACTGGACATATATTTTATTTCCGTCGAGGGTCAGATTTCCGACCTTGACGGGAACACATTTTCTTTCCATAAAATCACCGTTTTCAGAATAATCTTGTTATGTCATTGAAGGTTATGACAATCATGAGAAGCATAAGAAGTCCGAGTCCTATGAGGTGGACCATTCCTTCCTTTTCGGGTGGGATTTTCTTTCTTCTTATTGCTTCGATTATGAGGAATATAAGTCTTCCGCCGTCGAGTGCCGGGAAAGGAATGAGGTTAAATATACCGACATTAATTGTAATGAATGCGGCGATATTGAGCACCTGAGACCAGAGGCTTTCCCAGTCGATATTGTTATTTTCGTCGACCTGATTATCGACAACGTCACCGATGACATCGACAATTCCGACAGGGCCTGAGAGGTCATTGAGCTTATATTTTCCTGTAACAAGGTCTGCAAAGGAAATCCAGATAAGCCTTGCATTTGTTGCAAACTGACCGCAGGATTCTTTAAGCACAGAGGTGAAGGTTATTTTTTCACCGACGACGATAAAGTCTATGTGGAGGCTGTTTTCCGTTTTGTCAAAGGTGACATCCTCAAGCTTTGTCTCCTTGCCGTCTCTGAGCACGACCATATCAAAAACTGCGTCCTCGTCATTCTGGAACTGATATGAAATATCTGTTACAGAGAATATTGTCATACCGTTGATTTCGAGGATTTCGTCTCCTTCTTTAAGTCCTGTAAGCTTTGAGGTTGCAGTTGAGGTGACAATTTCGCCCTGCTCATTCTTTTCCTGCTTATCGTAAAAGCTATGGACTGTTGTAGATGTGATAGCGTCGCTTGTTGCCACCATAACGACTATAAGAATAAAGCCGAGGATAAGGTTCATTACTGCACCTGCAACAACTATTGCTATTCTCTTGATTACAGGCTTATTGACAAACGCTCTGTCGTCGCTGCTATCCTCGTCCTCACCTTCCATAGAACAGAACCCGCCTATCGGAAGCAGTCTTAAAGCGTACTGAGTTTCGCCTTTTTTGA
Organism: Oscillospiraceae bacterium; assembly: GCA_017396665.1. GTDB lineage: Bacteria > Bacillota > Clostridia > Oscillospirales > Ruminococcaceae > UBA7477. Next base: position 65,746 of record JAFQLH010000060.1, read on the forward strand.
ACTTAAAGATTGCCGGTCCCATACCGAGTGCGAACTCATTTACCTTGACTCCGCAAAGCTTTGCCACAACAAAGTGACCCAGCTCATGGACAGCTATAATAATACCAAAGACAATGATTGCTATAACGATACCCAACTAAAAAATACCTCACATTTTTGATTTTTTCTTTACAAACTCACGTGCCATTGCATCGACTCTGAGCACGTCTTCAAGAGAATTGATGCTTTCATTAGGGAGCTCATCAGTAACCGACATAACAAGCTCACCTATCTGAAGAAAGCTGATGTTTCCACTAAGGAACTGAGCAACTGCTTCCTCGTTTGCGCCATTGACCATAGCCGGCATTGAACCGCCCATAGAAATTGCCTTTATACAAGCAGAGAGGCAGTCAAAGGTTTCAAGGTCCGGCTTACCGAAGGTAAGTGTGCCGTAATCCGAGAGTGACAGAGGCTTTGTCGGGCACTCTACACGTTCGGGATACAAAAGCGCATACTGGATAGGAATCTTCATATCAGGAACACCGAGCTGGGCAATAACCGAATGGTCGTTGTACTCAACAGCGGAATGTATTACACTTTCCCTCTGGACAAGGATTTCTATCTGCTCAGGCTTCAAATCAAACAGCCATATTGCCTCGATAAACTCAAGTCCTTTATTCATAAGTGTTGCAGAATCAATTGTAATCTTTTTGCCCATTGACCAGTTAGGGTGATTAAGGGCATCAGCGATAGACACATTTTCAAGCTCTGCTTTTGTTTTCTTGTAAAACGGGCCGCCGCTTGCCGTAAGGATAATCTTAGAAAGCTGCTTTCTGTCATTACCCCGGAGACACTGAAAAATAGCAGAATGCTCACAATCTACAGGATATATTGTGACACCCTTTTCTTTAGCTGCTTTGATAACAAGCTCACCGCCTGCAACGAGCGTTTCTTTATTTGCAAGAGCTATATCCTTGCCTGCTTCGATAGCGGAAAGGGTTGGCTTTAAGCCTACCATTCCAACGACAGAATTAAGCACGATATCCACTTCTTCGAGAGTAGCGAGCTTACAGAGACCGTCCATTCCGCTAAGAATCAAGACATCGGTATTTCTGAATGCTTCTTTTACAAGCTCTAGCTTATCCTCGTCATAGATACAGACATACTTGCAGTCAAACTCCTTAGCCTGCTCGATAAGGAGCGTAGCATTTGACTTTGCGGCGAGTGCGATTACTCTTATATTGTGCATTTTCGCAATCTCTAATGCCTGCGTTCCGATAGAGCCTGTTGACCCCAGAACAGAGATAGTTTTTATATAATTCATTGTATTCTATCCGTTTTTGCGGATATTCCCCTTTCAACAATTTGGCTTTAATAAACACCGCAAACCCGACACTTAAAGTGACGGGTTTGATATGTAATATTAAAACAGAATTCCTGAGCTAACGACAAAATACATGAAAGGTGCAACAAAAAGCACGCTGTCAAATCTGTCCATTACTCCGCCATGTCCCGGCATTATATTGCCGTAGTCCTTGATACCGCACTGACGTTTTATAAGTGATGCCGAGAGGTCGCCTGCAAGTCCTACGAGTGAAGAAACGGCACCCACAACTACTACCATGAAGTAGTTGAAGTCAACCGCACCGTCTTTGATACCCTTGTCATATACAAGACAGAGGATAAGGCAGAGGATTGCATTTGTAACGGCACCGCCTCCGACACCTTCGATTGTTTTCTTTGGGCTAATCTTCGGACAAAGCTTATGCTTTCCGAGGAATGTTCCTGCAAAGTATGCACCGCTGTCAGCGAGCCAAGCACAACAGAGTGTAAGCACCACGAGGAATATACCGAATTTCATATTATTCATATTCACGAGTGTAGCGAGAGCTGCCGGAACAAGCAATGCAGATGCCAATGTGAATGAGAGGTGGTAGAAGTTGATTTCCTCATGCTGTTTAAAGAAGCACAGTGCAATAGCGATTGCCAGAGCGCCCTTGAGTCCGTAGTGCCATATATACTGATTATCGGCAAATCCTACGAACATATACGCAGCGGCATATACTACTGCAGCAATTGTAGGGCCTTTGAATCTGATACAGTTAGCGGCTCTCAGGAGCTCATAAACCGCACCTGCTGACACGAGTGCGATTGCGATTTCAAATATAATTGTTTCGTGCAGGATAAGCACGACCAGCGCTACTACAAAAGCAACAGCTGCTGAAATAATTCTGGTTTTCATTTTGATTAAACTCCTCCAAAGCGTCTGCTTCTATCACCGTACTCTTTAATTGCCTTATCAAAATCAGCTACGCTGAAGTCAGGCCAGAGAATATTGGTGAAATAATATTCCGCATAGGCAGCCTGCCATATCATAAAGTTTGAAAGGCGCATTTCACCGCTTGGTCTGATGATATAGTCAACAGGCGGTATATCCTCGGTATACAGATGCTCTGTAATCATTTCTGTTGTAATCTCCGAGGTATCGACCTCACCGTTTTTAACCTTTTCAGAGATACGCTTTACGGCGTTACAGATTTCATCCTGACCGCCATAATTTATTGCAAGTATCATAGTTGTGTCGGTAAAGTGCTTTGATGACTCCTCGGTATTTCTCATTTTTTCTCTGAGTGTCTCGGAAAGAGCAGTTCTGTCGCCTATGAACCTCACTCTGATTTCCTCGTCGATAAAGTCCTTTACTTCGTCGAGATTCTTCTCAAAGAGAGCCATAATTGAATCGACCTCGTCCTTTGGTCTTTTCCAGTTTTCAGTTGAAAAGGCGTAGAAGGTTATATACTTAATGCCGAGCTGTTTAGCTCTTCTTGTAATAGCCCTGAAGGTTTTCACACCTTCACGATGTCCGAACTTTCTTGGAAGTCCACGCTTTTTTGCCCATCTGCCGTTTCCGTCCATAATGACGCCGACGTGCACAGGCACAGTGTCAAGCTCAGGCACAGCAATATCCTTTGCCAATCAAAATCACCTCAGATACTTAAAACTAGATAGAAAGGATTTCCTTTTCTTTAGCAGCAACGAGCTCATCTATATTCTTGATGAACTTATCGTGAATCTTCTGAACCTGCTCTTCACAATCCTTGAGGTCGTCCTCAGTGATTTCAGAATTCTTCTTCATTGTCTTGTACTTATCCATTGTATCTCTTCTGATAGAACGGATAGCTACCTTGGACTCCTCGCCCA